>NZ_MLYN01000017.1:0-263154 GCF_001866675.1 Streptomyces sp. MUSC 14 | reverse complement strand
GGCACCGAGGCGGCCGGCTCGACCAGCGGCACCACTCGCATGCCGGGCGGCACACCGAAGACATGCAGCCATGCCTGCGCCACGATGCTCGCCCACCGACCCGTCCTGACATGCGCGAACAGGGCCGCCACGGAATCGGTCTCCAGCCGGGGCGAGGCCTGCGTCCCGGCCTGCGCGAACACCTCGTCCAGCACCCGGCGCCCCTGCATGCCCTGGTTCAGCAGACACAGCGGCAACCGCGCCGCCTGTGCCCACGTGGCCGTCGTACGCCGGGCCAGGCCGTCGGCGGCAGAGAGCAGCAGGACGTAGCGCTCCTGGTACAGGGGCACCGTGTGGAAGAACTGCTCCGACACGTCCTCGCGCAGATAGGTGACGGCTGCGTCGAGCTCGAAGTTCTGCAACTGCCGCAGGATGTCCACCGACTGCATGTCCGCGCTGACCTCCACCGTGACCAGCGGGTGCGCCGCGCAGAACGGGCCGGTCAGATGCGCGACGGCGGCGGACGCGGTCGGCACCGAACCGATCCGCATCCGGCCGGTCAGACCACCGCGCAGCGCGTCGACCTCGTCCTTGAGGGCGTCGCGGTCGGCCAGGATCCGCTGCGCCCATACGACGATGCGCTCCCCCTCCGGCGTGAGCCCCTCGTACTTGCGGCCGCGCCGCACCAGCGGTACGTCGAGTTCCTCCTCCAGCTTGCGCAGCGCCTCCGACAGGGCGGGCTGGGACACGTAGCAGGCCTGGGCGGCGCGGGCGAAATGCCGCTCGCGGGAGAGCGCGACGAGGTATTCGAGCTGACGAAAGAGCACGGGACGGGTGTACCCGACGGCAGACCGGAATGCCAGTCCCCGTCCGGCCGCCGAACTGCCGAGTCGGTCGGGCGGCGCCATGCTGGTGCGAAGGAGCCGGCCGCGATGCCCCGGTGCGCGAGGGATCCGGCGAGCAGTCCGTCGTGCAGGAGCCGCTGCGGTATCCGCTGAGGAGGCACACGCCCGTGGTCGAGTCGCAGCCCGTCGTCGTCCCGCCGGCCAGGGCCGCCGTCTTCCTCGTCGCCACCCTCGTGCCCGGCGGCGAGGACACCGTCCGCAACCTGCTGGAGGACGTCTCGGGCCTGCGCCGCTCGGTGGCGTTCCGCGCGCCCGCCGAGCAGCTCAGCTGTGTCGTCGGCATCGGCTCGCACGCCTGGGACCGGCTCTTCGGCGGGCCCCGGCCACGGCAGCTGCATCCCTTCGTGGACCTGGAAGGCCCACGCCACCGGGCCCTCGGCACCCCCGGTGACCTCCTCTTCCACGTCCGTTCCCAGCGGATGGACCTGTGCTTCGAACTGGCCCGGCTGCTCGGGGAGCGCCTTCAGGGAGCGGCCACCGTGGTGGACGAGGTGCACGGCTTCACCTTCTTCGACGAACGCGATCTGCTCGGCTTCGTCGACGGCAGCGAGAACCCCGAGGGGACGGTCGCGGACGACGCCGTGTTCATCGGCGACGAGGACCCGGAATTCACCGGCGGCAGCTATGTGATCGTGCAGAAGTACCTGCATGACATGACGGCCTGGAACGCCCTGTCGGCCGAGGAACAGGACCTGGTGATCGGGCGCACCAAACTGGCGAACGTGGAACTCCCCGACGACGTGAAGCCCGCCGATTCCCATGTCGCCCTCAACACCATCACCGACGAGAACGGCGACGAACGCAAGATCGTGCGCGAGAACATGCCCTTCGGCACCATCGGGACCGGCGAGTTCGGCACCTATTTCGTCGGCTACTCCCGCACCCCGGACGTGACCGAGCACATGCTGCGGAACATGTTCCTCGGCCGCGAGCCGGGACAGCACGACCGGATCCTCGACTTCTCCGTCCCGGTCACGGGCTGCCTCTTCCACGTGCCGACCGTCGGCTTCCTCGACGACCTCCCGGCCGCTCCGGGCGGCGCGGCCACCACCGGACCCTGACGTCCGCGGCCGGCCGGCTCCGCGCCGACTGCTCCGTTTGCGGTGCCGTGTGCGGAGGGGTTCAGTGAGTACTGACCCCGGATCGAGTACGACCCCCCGCGGATCACTGCTTCGCCGCGCTCAGGAGTTCTCATGTCGATGTCGTTCGGTGCCCCATTCGGTTCGTCGGATCCGTTCAGCGAGTTGTTCAACCGGTTCTTCGGGATGTCGCCCGCGTCGTCGCCGCCCGCGGTGCAGCGCGTGCCCATCGGACGACTGCTGACGGAAGCGTCCCAGGAACTGCTCAACCTGGCCGCAGGACGGGCCGTCGAGGACGGCACCACCGACCTCGACACCGAACACCTGCTCTGGGCCGCCACGAAGGTCGATGCGTCCCGGCGGCTGCTGTCCCAGCTGGGCGTCGATCCCGACACGCTCGCGGCCGAGATCGCCAAGATCCTGCCGCGCGAGTCCGGCGAGCCGTCCGCGCAGCCGGGCCTCACCCCCGCGGCCAAACGCACCCTCGGTGCCGCCTACGCACAGTCCCAGGCGGCCGGTGTGTCGTACATCGGTCCGGAGCACATCCTCAGCGCCCTGCTGGGGGACAGCGGCAGCGGTGCCGCCAAGCTGCTGCGCGCCGAGGGCATGGACACGGAGAAACTGTCGGGCCTCGCCGAGCAGGCCGCCCGGGCCGACTCGGGGTCCGCCGAGCGCAAGCAGCCGGCCACGACGCTGGACGAGTTCGGCCGGGACCTGACGGAGGAGGCCAAGGCGGGCAAGCTCGATCCGGTGGTGGGACGCGCCGAGGAGATCGAGCAGACCGTGGAGATCCTCTCCCGGCGCTCCAAGAACAACCCCGTCCTCATCGGCGAGCCCGGCGTCGGCAAGACCGCCATCGTGGAGGGACTGGCGCAGCGCATCGTGGCGGGCGAGGTCCCGGACACCCTGAAGGACAAGCGGGTCGTCTCCCTCGACCTGTCGGGCATGGTCGCGGGCGCGCAGTACCGGGGACAGTTCGAGGAGCGGCTGAAGAAGGTCATCGAGGACGTGCAGGCCGCCAAGGGCCAGATCATCCTGTTCATCGACGAACTCCACACCGTCGTCGGCGCCGGAGCCACCGGCGAGGGATCCATGGACGCGGGCAACATGCTCAAGCCCGCACTCGCACGCGGCGAACTGCACGTGGTGGGCGCCACGACCATCGACGAGTACCGCAAGTACGTCGAGAAGGACGCGGCACTGGAGCGCCGGTTCCAGCCCGTGATGGTGCCCGAGCCCAGCGTCGAGGAGACCGTGCAGATCCTCGAAGGGCTGCGCGACTCCTACGAGGCCCACCACCAGGTCCGCTTCGACGACGCGGCGCTGGCGGCCGCCGCCGAGATGTCCGACCGCTACATCACCGACCGCTTCCTGCCCGACAAGGCCATCGACGTCATGGACCAGGCCGGCGCCCGGGTACGGCTGCGCAGCGCGGGCCGCTCCACCGAGGTGGTCAGCCGCGAGGACCGTATCGCCAAGCTGCGCCGGGAACTGGAACAGGCCGTCGCCGCCGAGGACTTCGAGAAGGCCTCCGAGGTGAAACGGGAGATCTCCGGGGTGGAGGGCGAACTCGCCGGGATCGAGGAGCGCCGCGAGGGCGTCGTCTCCGTCACGGCCGCCGACATCGCCGACGTCGTCTCCCGCCGCACCGGTATTCCGGTCGCCCAGCTCACCGCCAGCGAGAAGGAGAAACTCCTCAAACTGGAGGAGGAGATGCACGCCCGGATCGTCGGCCAGGACGAGGCGGTCACCGCCGTCTCGCAGGCCGTGCGCCGCAACCGCGCGGGCATGGGCGACCCGAACCGGCCCGTGGGCTCCTTCCTCTTCCTCGGCCCCACCGGCGTCGGCAAGACCGAACTCGCCAAGACGCTCGCGGCGTTGCTGTTCGGTGAAGAGGACCGCATGATCCGCTTCGACATGAGCGAGTTCCAGGAGAAGCACACCGTCGCCCGGCTCGTCGGCGCCCCGCCCGGATACGTCGGCTACGAGGAGGCGGGCCAGCTGACCGAGAAGGTGCGCCGCCAGCCGTACAGCGTGGTGCTGTTCGACGAGGTGGAGAAGGCACACCCCGACGTGTTCAACACCCTGCTGCAGATCCTCGACGACGGCCGGCTCACCGACGGCCAGGGCCGTACCGTCGACTTCCGGCACTGCGTCGTCATCATGACGTCCAACATCGGCGCGCACCGCATCCTCGACCACAAGGGTGATGTGTCCGAGCTGAAGGACGAGTTGATGGAGGACCTGCGGACCAGGTTCCTGCCGGAGTTCCTCAACCGCATCGACGACATCATCATCTTCCACGGCCTGACCGAGGACGACCTGAGCCGGATCGTGGACCATCTGCTGGACCAGAGCAAGCGCCGGGTGCACGCGCAGGGCCTGAAGCTGGAGGTCACGGAGTCCGCGAAGAAGCTGCTGATCGCGCACGGCCACCAGCCGGAGTTCGGCGCCCGCCCGCTGCGCCGCACCATCCAGGCGGAACTCGACAACCGCATCGCCACCCTGCTGCTGAGCGGCGAGGCCGAGCCCGGGAACACGATCGTCGCCGACGTGGTGGACGACTCGCTGCACTGCTCGGTGCGGAAGAACGACGACTCCGGCGACCAGGCCGGGGCCGCCGGCACCGCCGGAGGCGCCGAGGCCGGTTCCGCGGCGACGGACAAGTGACGGAGGAGAATCCATGGCGCACCATCACCACAAGTCCAACAAGCGGGTCGAGGGCGAGCCGGACACCGGTCACGGCCGCGGCATGCCCCGTCGGCCGGACGAGCCGGAACTCGCCGAGCGCACGCGGGAGGACCGGCGGGAGGCGGGTCTGTGCGGCGGGCGCCGGGAGGACCCCGAGGCGGCGTACGAAGCGGCACAGGCCGAGGTCGACCGCGAGGTGCGCGAGGGCCGGATGAAGTCCGACGAGAGCCGGCCCAAGACCCGTGAGGAATAGCGTCCGAGACACCGAATCGGCAGGAGGTTGCCATGTCCTCGAAGCGACGCAGGAAGAAGAAGGCACGGCGCAACCACGCCGCCAACCACGGCAAGCGGCCCCAGTCCTGAGGGAGAGCCGTGAGCACCTCCCGTGACGCGGGTGGCTCCCGTGACGATCAGCCGCGGCGCGCGGCCGGGCGGAGGGGCAGACGGAGGGGGCGGAACGGTCGGCGCCCCGCGTCGGCCCCGCCCCCGGCGGGGAACCGGCCTTCCGCCCCTACCACCACCCCGCCGCCGGCTGGGGCGCCGCGAAGAGCGTCAGCAGATTCCTGCTGCGCGAGGGCGCGCTGGTGGACGGACCTCGCGCGATCGTGAAGATGAACCACGAGAGCGGGGGCTTCGACTGCCCCGGGTGCGCGTGGCCGGACGACACCAAGGGCCTGCGCCTGGACATCTGCGAGAACGGGATCAAGCACGTCACCTGGGAGATGACCTGCAAACGGGTCGACCGCGCGTTCTTCGCGCGGCACTCGGTGAGCGACCTGTCCGAGTGGAGCGACTTCGCGCTGGAGGACCAGGGCCGGCTGACCGAGCCCATGGTCTACGACTCCGGCTCCGACCACTACGTCCCGATCAGCTGGCGCGACGCCTTCGAGCTGGCGGGGCGGACCCTGCGCGAGCTGGACGACCCGGATCAAGCCGCGTTCTACACATCCGGCCGGCTCGGCAACGAGGCCACGTTCCTGTACCAGTTGATGGCCCGGGAGCTGGGCACGAACAATCTGCCCGACTGCTCCAACATGTGCCACGAGGCCAGCGGACGCGCCCTCGATGCCTCGCTCGGCACCGGGAAGGGCACGGTCGGCCTGAAGGACTGGGAGACCACGGACGCCCTGTTCATCATGGGCGTGAACGCCGCCTCCAACGCACCCCGGATGCTCACCGCCCTCGCCGAGGCCCATCGTCGCGGCACCCGGATCGTGCACGTCAACCCGCTGATCGAGGCGGCCGCCCGGCGCACGATCATCCCGCACGACGTCGTCGACATGGCCACCTTCCACTCCACCCGCACCGGCAACCTGAACCTCCAGGTCCGCGTCGGCGGCGACATGGCCCTGCTGCGCGGAATGGCGAAGGCCCTGCTGGAGCAGGCCGGCAGCGATCCCAAGGCCCTCGACCAGGAGTTCATCGACCGCCACACCGCCGGCTTCGACGACTACCGCAAACGGTGCGAGGCCACGCCCTGGGCGGAGATCGAGCGCCAGTCGGGCCTCGACCGCGCCGACATCCTCAGGGCGGCCCGCGTCTACCGTGACGCCGACCGCACCATCGTCAGCTGGTGCCTGGGCGTCAGCCAGCACGAGTACGGCGTCGACACGGTCCGCGAGATCGTCAACCTCCTTCTGCTGCGCGGCAATCTGGGCCGCGAGGGCGCCGGGCCGTCGCCGGTGCGCGGGCACAGCAACGTCCAGGGCAACCGCACCTGCGGCATCGACCACCGCCCGACCGCCGAGTTCCTCGACCGGCTCGCCCAGGCGTGCGGGATCGACCCGCCCCGCGCCCACGGCCTGGACACCGTCGGCACCATCGCGGCCATGCGACGGGGCGACATCAAGGTGTTCGTCGGCATGGGCGGCAACTTCGCGCTCGCCGCGCCCGACACCCCGCTCACCCATGAGGCGCTGCGCTCCTGCGACCTCACCGTCCAGGTCAGCACGAAGCTGAACCGCAGCCACCTCGTCCACGGCCGCCGGGCCCTCATCCTGCCGTGCCTCGGCCGCACCGAGAGGGACCAGCAGCGCGGCGGCCCGCAGAGCACCTCGGTCGAGGACTCGATGAGCATGGTGCACCTGTCCGTCGGCATGAAACGCCCCGCCTCCCGGCACCTGCTGTCCGAGCCCGCCATCATCGCCGGCCTGGCCCGCGCCGCCCTGCCGGACAGCCCGACCCCCTGGCAGTGGTACGTCGAGGACTACGACCGCATCCGTGACACCATGGCCCAAGTCCTCGACGGATTCGAGGACTTCAACCGCCGGGTGCGACTCCCGCTGGGCTTCCGCATCAAACAGCCCGCCCGCGAACTGGTCTTCCGCACACCGACAGGGAAGGCGGAGTTCTCCGCCGCCCCGCTGCCCGACGTCGTCCCCGCCCCGGGCACCCTGGCCCTGGGGACCATGCGCTCCCACGACCAGTGGAACACGACCATCTACTCCGGCAACGACCGCTACCGCGGCATCAGGAACCTGCGCACGCTCGTCTTCATGAACGACGACGACATGCGCGAACGAGGCATCGGCGAATTCGACGCCGTGGACATCGTCAGCACGGCCAAGGACGGCACCACCCGCACCCTCGACGGCTTCCTCGCCGTCCCGTACGACATGCCCCGCGGCTGCGCGGCCGGGTACATGCCGGAGATGAACGTCCTCGTCGCCCTGTGCGACCACAGCGAGCAGAGCGACCAACCCCTCGTGAAACACCTGCGGGTTACGATCAGCCCGGCCACTTGAACTGCAACCGGCATCCGACCGATGCGCGACACGGGACACCTCGGGGGTGCGGCATGACGTCCGCGGTCGTCGTCGGCGCCGGGCCCAACGGGCTCGCCGCCGCGGCCTTTCTCGCGAGGGCGGGGCTCGCCGTGACCGTCCTGGAAGCCGCCGACGAGATCGGCGGCGGCACGCGCAGCTCCGAGGCCCTGGTGCCCGGCCTCCTCCACGACCACTGCTCGGCCGTCCACCCCACCGCCGCCGGCTCCCCGGCGCTGCGCGCGCTCGGCCTCGAACAGCACGGGCTGCGCTGGCGGTCGGCGGACATCGACTGCGTCCACCCACTCGACGACGGCAGCGCCGGGGTCCTGCTGCGCTCCGTGCCGGACACCGCCCGTCTGCTCGGCCCCGACGGCCACCGCTACCGCGCCCTGTTCACCACCCCGGTGCGGCACTGGGACGTTCTGGCGCACGAGGTGCTGGGCCCGCTGCCGCACCTGCCCGCGCACCCGCTGCTGCTGGCCCGCTTCGGCATCCCGGCCACCCTGCCCGCCACCGCCCTCGCCCGCCTCTTCCGCACCCCGCGGGCGCGGGCCCTGTGGGCCGGAGTCGCGGCACATGCCATGCGCCCGTTGACCCGCCCGTTCACCTCGGCCATCGGACTCGGCATCCTCACCGCGGGCCACGACGCGGGCTGGGCCGTGGCCGAGGGCGGCTCACAGTCCATCGCGCACAGTATGGAACGTGTGCTGCGCCGGTACGGCGGCACCGTCCACACCGGCGTCCGCGTCACCGACCACCGCCAACTCCCGCCCGCCGACGTCACCCTCCTCGACCTCGACCCCGGCCAGGCCGCGGCCCTCTACGGCGACCGGCTGCCGCCCCGGACACGCGCCGCGTACCGCCGCTTCCGTCGCGCGCCCGCCGTCTTCAAGCTCGACCTGGCCGTCGAGGGCGGCGTGCCCTGGACGAACGAGCACGCGCGCCGGGCCACCACCGTCCACCTCGGCGGCCCGCTCGCCGAGGTGACGCGGTCGGTGCAGGACGTCGTGGCCGGGCGCATGCCCGAGCGGCCCTTCGTCCTGGTCGCCCAGCAGTACCTGGCCGACCCCACACGCTCGGCCGGCGACGTCCATCCCGTGTACGCCTACGCCCATGTGCCGTACGGCTACGACGGCGACGCCACCGCCGCGATCCTGCGGCAGCTGGAGCGGTTCGCCCCCGGCGTCCGCGACCGCGTCGTGGCCCAACAGGCCGTCCGGCCCGCCGGGTTCGCCGCCACCAACCCCAACTTCACCGGCGGCGACATCATCACGGGAGCCAGGACGACCGCTCAGCTCCTCCTCGGCCCCCGCCCTGCCCTCGACCCGTACAACACCGGCCTGCCCGGGGTGTTCCTCTGCTCGGCCGCCACCCCGCCGGGCCCCGGCGCCCACGGCATGTGCGGCGCCGGAGCCGCCGAGGCGGCCCTGCGCCACCTGGGAGTGCGGACCTCGGGGCTGTTCGGCACCGCCTGACGGAGTGGTGGGTCTCCTAGGACTCCCGAGCCGCGGAGGTGAGGGACATGTCGGCGTAGCGCTCGCCCGCCACCTGCCCGGCGATCGGCTCCAGCAGGGCCAGTTCGTCGGCGCCGAGCGTGATCCGGGTGGCACCGGCGTTCTCCAGCAGGCGGCTCCGCCTGCGGGTGCCGGGGATCGGCACCACGGTGAGACCGTGCACCTGTGCCCGCTGCTGCACCCAGGCCAGGGCGATCTGCGCGACCGTCGCCCCGCGCTCGGCCGCGATCGTGCGCAGCGGCGCGAGCAGCGCGGCGTTCGCCTTCGCGTTGTCACCGCTGAACCGGGGCATCAGCTGCCGGAAGTCCCCGCCGGACAACTCCTTGCCCGCGTCCGAGAAGGACCCGGTCAGAAAGCCCCGGCCGAGCGGCGAGTACGGCACGAAGGCGACACCCAGCTCGGCGGCCGCACCCACCACGCCGCGCTCGACGTCCCGGCTGAACAGCGACCACTCCGTCTGCACGGCGGTGATCGGGTGCACGGCGTGCGCCGCACGCAGCTCGGCACCGGTGACCTCGCTCAGCCCGAGGTGCCTGACCTTGCCCTCCCGCACCAGCTCGGCCATGGCACCGACCGACTCGGCGAGCGGGACGGCGGGGTCGCGACGGTGCATGTAGTACACGTCGATGACATCGACGCCCAGCCGGCGCAGACTCGCCTCGGCGGCCTGCCTGACGTATCCGGGATCGTTGCGGACGGCCCGGTAGGAGGGGTCGTCGGCGCGGTACTCGATGCCGAACTTGGTGGCCACCGTGAGGGTGTCGCGGTGCGCGGCCACGAACGGGGCGAGGAACTCCTCGTTGGCGCCGATCCCGTACATGTCGGCGGTGTCGACGAGGGTGACGCCCGCCTCGACGGCCGCCTCCAGGGTGTCACGGGCCGCCGCGTCGTCGGTCTGTCCGTAGGCGGCGCTGATGCCCATGGCCCCGAAGCCCTGGACGCCGACGAGGGGCCCGCCGGCACCCAGTTCGACCGTGCGGATCTGCTCGATGGTGTTGCTCATGTGGCGCTCAGGCCCCTTCCGACGCCCGCCGGGCGTCCGCGTAGGAATCGATCTCGACGTCGAGGACGGTGAGGGTGTCGTGCAACTCGGCGATCCGCTGGAGGACTTCACTCCGGGTCCGCTCCAGCAGCCGCTGCCGCTCCCCGAAGGTCTGGGTGCCCTGCCGGACCAGCTCCGCGAAGTGCACCATGTCGGCGACCGGCATCCCGGTCAGCCGCAGCATGGTCAGACACGACAGCCACTCCAGATCCTGGTCGTCGAACCGCCGCTGTCCGGTGTGCGACCGCTCCACCTGTCGCATGAGCCCGATCTGCTCGTACCAGCGCAGCGTGTGCGCACGCAGTCCGGTGAACGCGGCGACCTCACTGATCGTGTACCGCCCCTGGCCATCGGGCCGGGGCCGCACCGACGCGGTCGCGGAACAGGTGTCCACGGCCGGAGACTTCACGGGGCTGTTGTCGATCACCGTCATGAGGCACACGCTAGATCCTTCAAGTGCGCTTCAGGCAAGTGCGTTCCGCGACGGCCGGCGCCTCGGTGCGGTGCTCACCGGGCGAGGGGGTGCGCACGTCACCAGACGCACGGAAGCCCCACCACGATCACGGTCAGGCCGCCGGCCGGGCTGGACACGGCCGGCTCCCCGTCGAGCGCGGCCACCCGGCGGCGGACGCCGAGCAGGCCCGTACCGCCCCGCTCGTCGGCACCCCCGCGAGCGTCGTCGCTGATCACCGCCCGCACCCCGGCGCGCAGCCGCTCCAGCCGTACCTCCGCCGGCCGCCGCCGGGGGTCGAGGCCCCAGCCCGCCCGTGACGCTCACGGCAACGTCTGAGCGCACTGCTCCCCGCGAGCGCCCGCACGACTCCGACGAGACCGCGGTCGGTGAGGACCGGCGGGTGGATGCCCCGCACGACCTGCCGCAGCTCGGTCAGCGCCTCCTGGGCGTGGTGCTGGGCGTCGGCCAGGAACGCGCGGGCGGCCTCGGGATCCTGGTCGTAGGCGCGCAGGGCGAGCCCGAGCCGTATCGACAGCGACACCGGACGCGCCTGGGCGCCGTCGTGCCGATCGCGCTCGATGCGGCGCTGCTCCGCCTCGTGGGCGGTGATCGCATCGGCACGGGTGGCGGCGAGCCGCTCCACACGGGCGGCCAGCAGCGCCTGCGGCGCGGGCCGCAGCAGGGCCTGTGACCAGCAGGACTCCAGGTCGGCGAGCCGGGTGATCAGCGGGAGCACGACCGGGGCACGGCGCAGCGGCCCGCACCACACCCCGTCGACGACGAGGCCGACCGGCCACAGCGGCAGCGCGAGCAGGACGAGTGCGCCGTAGCCGTACGAGGCGATCATCCAGCGCAGATCGGTGCGCGTACCGGGGTCCCGCACGGCGATGCGCAGCCGCCGGCGAAGCGGGCCGGTGAGAGGCTGGTAGGCCTCGGGGATCTCCCGGCCCGTCCACGCCGCCGTCCTGGCGCGCCTGGCCCCGTCGACGCGCCGGACCAGCAGCACCGTCTCGGGCAGCAGCCAGGCCCAGACCACCACCACCGTGCCGACGGCCGTGATCAGCAGCACGCTGACGAAGAGACGGAGACCGAACACCGGCACCGCGGCCAGCACCAGATGGACCGTGGCCCGCCCGCCCTGCCTGCCGCATCGCATTCCGCCTGCCGACCACGCTAGGCGTCCGGAGGCGCGCGGGCGGGGAGCGGACCACACCATCGGGGTGGAGCGGGCTGCACCACCGGTTCGGGAGGGCACTCCCTCGAAGCCGCCAGCGGGTCACGGGAGAGTGGAACCAGACTCATCCCTCCTCAGAAGGCACCGCCCTCATGAAGTCCCTCCTCACCTGCGTCACCCTGTGGGTCGCATTCCTCGCCGGTCTCTCGGCCTCGGTGGCCGCCGGGACCGTTCTCGACGGCACGGCGAAGAGCCTCGCCACCTACGGCGGTGTCGCCCTTGCCCTCGTGGCGGGCTCCCGCGTCGCCCGCAGGGAGCCGGTGAAGTCGTTCCTGTCCGCACGGCCGGTGCTGTGGTTCCTCTTCCTCTTCAACTTCCTCTTCAACGGCGCCGTCGCCGCGTTCTGCGCGGTCGCGGGGTCTCGCTGGGGGAGGCGTCCGGCCTGCTCCCGAGCCGGCGCGGCAAGACACGGCCCGAGCGCGCCCGAGACATCGGCCGGCGCCCCACGGCATCGGTGTCCGGGACCTCGGTGCCCGGCACACCGGCGCCCGGGGCCGAGGCGGGGCACGGCGGGCAGCGGACCCGCGCGCCCCGCCCGCTCATGCCGCGTATCCGCCGTCCACCGACAGTTCCGTGCCCGTCATGTACATCGCTTCCGGCCGCGCGAGGTAAGCGATCGCCGACGCCACCTCTTCGGCCGTGCCGTAGCGGCCGAACGCGGTCATGGCCGCCTGGTCGGGCGCGGAGGGACCGTCGGCGGGGTTCATGTCGGTGTCGACGGGACCCGGGTGGACGACGTGGGCCGTGATCCCGCGCCCGCTCAACTCCCGTGCCAGCGCCTTCGTCAGCCCCACGACGGCCGACTTGCTCATCGCGTACAGGGTGGCCCCGGGGCCGGGTACGCGCGCGGTGATACAGCTGCCGACGGTGATGATCCGCCCGCCGGGCGCCAAGAGCGCGGCAGCGGCCTGGGAGGCGAGGAACACCCCGCGGATGTTGACGGCGATGAGCCGGTCCACGTCGTCGAGCGTCATGTCCTCCAGCGGCTGCATCAGCCCGAGGGCCGCGTTGTTCACGAGTACGTCCAGACCGTCGAGTGCCTCCGCCGCACGGTGCACCGCGTCCGCCGCCTCCTGCGCGTCCGCGGCATCCGCGCGCAGCGCGACCGCCCGCCGCCCGTGTGCCTCGGCGGCCCGCACCACCTCCTGCGCCGCTTCCTTCCCGTGGACATAGGTCACGGCCACGTCCGCGCCTTCCCGTGCCAGTCTCCGTGCCGCCGCCGCGCCGATGCCCCGGCTGCCGCCGGTGATGAGTACCTTCTTGCCGTTCAGGGGTGCTGGTGAAGTCATGCCTCCATTTCACGGGTGCGGCGCGGGGCACGCTGGCGGTGAACGGACCTCGACCTGGCGTGGAGCGTGGACACACGGCCAGGTGCGAGTGCGGCGAAGGGAATTAGTCGTCCAGTATGAAATATGGTCGCGGAATCATTTCTTCATGACAGCGACCGTTAATGTGGACGGGCGAGGGTAAACCGAGAGAAACGAATTCCGTGAATTCGGCATCGGCACCGGCGTGAGAAGGCAGCCGGCTCCAAACGGCCGGCGGCGGTCTCCGGGGGAGCGGACCGCCGCCGGCACACCGCCGTACGCGGCGTGTTGGCGTAGGCCTCGCCCTCGTCACACAGCGGCTCCGCCTCGGCGGTCACGACCAGAGCCGGGGGCAGCCCCCACAGTTGCCCGGTGGTGGCGCGCAGCGGCGAGGCGTGGCGAACTGGCCATAGGAGGGGTCTCGAAGGACGCGTCGGTGACCGGCTGGAACAGCACCTGCTGGACCAGCGCGGGACCGCCCCGCTCCTTGGCCGGCAGGGTCAGGGCCGCCGCCATGTTCCCGCCGACGGAGTCCCCGGCCACGGCCGGCCCCGTTCCGTCCAGGTCCTTGGCGGGTAGTGGGCCTCGGGCGAGAGGTCGTACTCGGGGAAGACGACCGCGGCATCCGCTCCGACGGCCAGTACGCGCACCAGCCGGTCATGGGTGTGAGCGTTGCCGAGGACCCAGCCGGCGCCGTGGGTGCAGAGGATCACCGGGAGCACGCCGCTGCCCGTGGGACCGCCGGAGACGGTGCAATCTCGCCGAGCGCCTTGCGGCCTTCCGCGGCCCTCGCGAACTCCGCGGTGGGGGGTTCCAGGACCGACTGGGCCGGCGCTACGGCATCGGACGTCGCGTCTCCTCGTGTGCACTGGGGGTCGGAGCGTCCGTCGGTTGTCCCGCACGTGCCCTCGTGTCCTGCGACGCCACGGAACGCCACCGCGCATCCGTCTGGCGCAGGCCAAGGGGCCGTGGGTGTGCCGCCCGTACCTCCACCGTGCACGGATTCACCCGGCTTCGCACGCGCTGCGCGCCGGGCAGCGGGCCGGAGTGTCGTCCTGCCGGGGCGTCCCTGCTCGGGCCGATGGCGCGGCCGGGTCGCCGAACTCGCCGACGACCCCGAGGGCGCGGGGCGTACGAGGCCGCCGTAAGAGCCGGCGAGGCGACCGCCCCCATCGGCGACCTGACGGCCGCCGCCGTGCAGGCCCGCGCAGACCGGGGGCGCCCCGGCCGGGGCGGGCCGAGGCCGAACGCCCACACGCCTGCCCGCGCCCCTGCTCGTGCCCGCGCCCCCCGCGCGCGTCCATGTTCCGGCGCGCGTCCGCGTCCTGGTTCGTGTCCACGTCCGGGTCGCGGCCGTGGGTACGTACACGCCGTGTCCCGACCGCCGGCCATGACCGGTCCCGAGCGGCGCAGACGTACTCTCGACGCCCGGTCGGCCGGTCTGCCCGGCAGAGGTGTGGCCACGGCCTATGCGGCGGTCTCCGGCTCGGCCTCGGCCTTGTCCGCCGCCGCGGACTGCGCGGCGGGGGCGACGGTGTAGAAGACGGACGTGCCCTGCTTGCTGCGCTGGGCGTTGTTGCGGGCGACCAGGTTCTCCAGCGTCGTGCGGATGACCTTGGTCTGGATCTCCCGGTCGGGATGCGCCTTGGTGAGGGCCTCGGCGACCTCCGCCGCGGAACGAGGCTCCTTCTGGTCCGTCAGGTGGCGCCTGACCAGCTCGACGAGCGTGGGCTGAGCCGTCTGCGGGGCCGCCTGCTTCGCCGCGGGCACCTTCGCCGCGGGCGTCTTCGCCGGGGTCGCCTTGGACACGGATGCCTTCGCCGGGGAGGCCTTCGCGGTGGACTTCTTCGCCGCGGGCTTCCTGGCGGACCGCTTCGCGGACTCGGGCTGCGCGATGCTCGTGTTCTTCGGCGCCTTGTCCACGACGGGTGCCGCGGGCGTGGCGGGCGCGGCGGAAGGCGTCTTGCGCGGGGCGGGCACCACGGCACCGTCGGTGCCGGCAGGCACGCCAACCGGGGCGGTGACCCCGAGCGCCTGCTGCATGCTCACCAGCACGCCATGGTCGTGCTGAAGGGCCGTCAACTGACCCTGCAAGCTGGAGATTTCGGCAGCGATACGGTCCTGTTCCTTGACGTTGTTGTCGAGGTCGTTGGACACCTGGCTGACGTACTGCGAGGTCAACTCGGTGACGGGTGAGGTGTTCTCTGACATCTTTTCCTCCGGGTCCGACGGTGATGTGCCGCCCCGCCCGGCCGATGACGACAGGCGAGGAGCGTGAGTTGTGCTTCGATGGCGCACAACACATGGATGATACGGGTGGGTCAGCCTGTTTTCTGCTGAGTGAAACATATGCGTTGCACCGAGTGAACCCGATGTGCCGCGCGCCAACAAGATGTGCTGCGAGGGCCGTTCATGTGTTCAGTCATTTCCCGCCCGGGAAACGGGGTGGACGGGGTCACGGAACGCCGTGGCCTACGACGGTGAGCCCGTGGTGTGCCCGCCCGGCGCCCCCCGGCCGTCGACCTGCCCGGTGACCTGGGCGGACTGCCCGAGCACCGCACGCTCGGTACGGTCCGTCGAGGCGTCCTGCGGCGCTGAGAGTGCCTTCGACCCCGCACACCGGTCGGTAGCATCGGGATCGTGGCTGACTGGGAGATACGGCAGGCGACGGCGGGGGACGTCGAGGCGGTGGCCGAGCTGCGGGCCGTGGTGCTGAGGGCGGACCTGGAGCGTCTCGGGCGCTACGACGAGCAGCGCGTGCGGCAGCGGCTGCGCGACGGGTTCACTCCGGCGCACACATGGGTGGTGGAGGCGGCCGGCGCGCCGGCGGGCTGTGTGGCGCTGCGGCCGGGCGCGGACGCCCGCTGGCTGGAGCACTTCTACCTGGATCCGGCCCTCCAGGGCAGAGGCATCGGCTCGGCGGTGCTGAGCATGCTGCTGGAGCGCTGTGACCGCGACGGTACGGCCGTCCGGCTGAACGTGCTGCGGGGCAGCCGGGCGCGGGAGTTCTACGCGCGCCACGGTTTCACGGTGGAGTCCGAAGGTCCGGTGGATGTGTTCATGGTCCGCCGGCCGCAGCCGGCGCAGGGTCCGGTGGCCGCCGGCCGCTGAAGCCCTGCCCGGTGCCGCCGCGGCCTCAGGACGTGGCGGAGTGCCTGCGGTGTGCGCGCACCGCGGCGGCGACCGCCATGTCGTCGCCCCGACCGCGCGCCTCCAGCCCGGCCATGACGCCTTCGACGTTCTGCGCGGGCTGGTTCTGACTGAGCTTGGCCTTGGCCTCGATCCGGCTGATGACCACTTCGACGCCGACGACCGCGCGCAACTGCCCCTCGACGTACTTCGCCGGAGCCTGGTCGAGGGACCAGGGCTCGGCCGCAGCGGCCTCGTGCCGGTCGGTGAGGCGGCGCATCTGCGCCTCGATCCACGCCGGATCGTCGTGCACCACCAACTGCCCGTACACATGGGCGACGACATAGTTCCAGGTCGGGACCACCCGGTGGTGCTCGGCCTTCGTCGCGTACCACGTGGGCGAGACATAGGCCTGCGGCCCGTGGACTATCACCATGGCTTCTCCCTGCACCGGCTCGCGCCAGTGGCCGTTGGCCCGCGCCATGTGTCCGATCAGCGAACCGAGTTCACCGGTGTCCGGGTCGTACTCGAAGGGCAGCAGGGTGGCCTGGAGGCCGTGCGGGGTCATGGTGACCAGGTCGGCGGCGCCGAGGTCGGTCAGCAGATCACGGACGTCGGCGTCCTCGGGCATGAAGGGCTTGGGCACGTACACGGGCGGGCCTCTCGGTCGGTCGCAGGGGGCAGAGTGCGGGTCAGGGGCTCGTCGGCCAGGGGCGGCGGCCGGCTCCTCAGAGCGGGTTCTCGCGCAGCCAGGCCAGGACCTGCTCGGCGTGTTCGTTCGGAGGGAAGACCGGATGGAAGACGTGCTCGATCACGCCGTCGCGGATGACGAGCGTGAGCCGCTTGAACAGCCGCATCCCGTCCGCCTCGAACGTGGGCAGGCCGAGGGTGTCGGCGAGCTTGAAGGACGGGTCGGACAGCATGTCGAAGGGTAGCCCGAGGCGCTCCACGACCTCGTTCTGGTACGTGCTGTCCTGGCTGGACAGCCCGTACACCCGGCCGGCACCGGCCTCCAGGAGTTCCTGGAAGTGATCGCGGAAGCCGCATGCCTCGGGCGTGCAACCGCGGGCTCCGGGAATGGAGTTCCAGCCCTCCGGCAGATCGGTGCCGGGGCGGCCGGTGAGCGGGTAGACGTAGACGACCGTACGGCGCGGGCCGAGCGCGGCCAGACGGATCGTCCTGCCCGCCGTGTCGCACAGGGGCACCCCGGGCGCGGCTGTCCCGCACAGGTGGTCCACGGCGCCGTCGTCCTCAGGGACGGGCAGGTCCGCCGGCAGCGTCAGATAGTCGTCGTCCGCGGGGCCGTCCTCCTCGGGCGGTACGACGGCGCTGCCGCGGTGGGCGGCGGCGTTCAGGTTGGCGATCAGCGTCGTACGGCGCGCGGTGAGTGCCTCGATGCGCCCGGTCAGCTCGTCGATCGCCTCGCGGTAGGTGGCCAGCGAGGCGGGGCAGTCGTCCGCGTACGCACGCCCGGCCGCCAGGCACTCCAGGAAGGGCCGGGTGCGCTCGACGGGGATCCCGAGGGCATGCAGCGCCCTGATCTCCTGTACGAGGCGTACGTCGTCCTCGTCGTAGTCCCGGTAGCCGTTGGCGAGACGCCCGGGCGTGATCAACCCCAGCGATTCGTAGTACCGCACTGCTTTCGTCGTCACGCCCGACCGGCGCGCCAGCTCACTGATCTTCATGCCGCTCACTCACCTCGCTCCACGCTAAACCTTGCCCCCGGGGGCAAGGTCAAGCGGCGAGGCCCGCGAGGTGTCCTCCGGCCGTCGTCCGAGGTCAACGCCGTGGAATGGTCATGCCCTGAGCGGGTGGACCTGGCCGGGTGCGAGAGTGTTCGGACCGGATCCGTACGAAGGTGATTCCTAGGCTGCCGCCGTGATGATTCCCACCGAACCCATCGGCAGCCTCCCCCGCTCTCCCGAACTGCTCACCGCCATGGCCGACCACCAGGCCGGGCGGACGGACGCCGGCACGTTCAGGCACGTTCAGGAGCGTGCCGTCCGCGACACGATCGAACGGCTGGAGGCGGCCGGGTCGCCGGTCGTCACCGACGGCGAGCAGTCCAAGCCCGACTTCGTCACGTACCCCGTCACGGGCACACCCGGACTGTCTCCCGAAGGTGTGGTGATCCCCTTCGCCGACGGTCACCAGCGGCAGCTGCCCGTGCTGACCGCGGGCCCCTTCCGGTACAAGGCGTCCGCCGAGCAGTACCTGCGGGCCGCACGGCAGCACACCTCGGCGCCGGTGAAGCAGGCCGTCGTCGCGCCGTCCGTACTGAGCCTGCTCTATCCGCCGAGCGGGATCCCCGGATTTCCGCGCGAGGAGTTCCTCCATCAACTGACGGGCGAGTCGGAGGCGGAGATCCGCGCGTGTCTCGAAGCGGGCGCCCATGTCGTCCAGCTCGACTTCGACGAGGCCCGTCTCACCCTGAAGCTGGACCCCGGCGCAGGAGTGCTGAACGATCTCGTCGACCTGAACAACCAGGTGCTGTCCCGCTTCACCGAGAGCGAGCGGGCCCGCATCGGTGTCTACTGCGGGACCGGTGCCGACCAGGACTCCACGCACAGCCTCGACGTCGACTACGCCGAGGTGCTGCCCCACCTCTTCCGGCTCACGGCGGGCAACTTCTACCTCCAGCTGGCCGGCGAGGCCGACCCCGACCGCGTCCTGCGCGTGATCGCCGGCCAACTCCGCCCCGGAGTCCGGGTCTTCGTCGGAGTGACCGACCCGATCGACCCGCGCGTCGAGACCCCCGGAGAAGTCCGCGACCGGGTGCTTCGGGCCGCCCGGCACATCCCCGTCGACCAGCTGGGCACCTGTGACGACGCCGGCTTCGCACCCTTCGCCGACGACACGTCGACGTCACGCGAGACGGCCTTCGCCAAGATCCGCGCCCGTGTCGAGGGAACCGCCCTGGCGGCCGCACTCCTCGGAGGGTGACCCCAGACCTCTTCGCCCTGCCCGCATCTCCGTCCGCCCGGCGCCGACGGGGCGGGCCGCACCTCGGCCGGCTCCTCGTCACAGGGCATGGCGGCCGCGGCACACGCACCTCTCGAAGCGTGAACCGCCCAGTGTCACCTGGTGTCCGGCCATGCTGAGCTCGACGCCGTCCGCGGTCGCGCGCGCCGGGGTGAAGCCGGACGCCTGCCGGGAGGTCGACCCGCCAGGCGGGCGCCGACCGCTGGACGCCGGGGACGGTCAGGTGAGCTCGTCGCCCTGGGCGAGCAGCGTGCCCGTGCCGTCCACGTACTGTCCGCCGGCCGTGCCCGTGATCCTGACCGGCCCTGAGTCTGCCATGGCCGAAGTTCTGGCCGAGCGCCGGTGTCAGGAACGGGAAGCCCTCGATGGAGACCTCCGCGTGGCTGCCGGTGGAGTCGGCGTAGCCGTACTTCTGCGGACGAGGCGCGTGGCCCGCTTCGTGCCGCACACGATCAGCGCCGAAGCCGATCATGCGCGAGACGACGGCTCGAACAACAGCCCGGTGGACGACTCGTCAGTATCCCCGCGTCGGCGCGCGGGGTGCGCCTTCGGCGTATCGCGCGCTTTTCGTGCACCAGGCGTAACCATATTGATCATATGAAGAATGACCGTCTGTTTTACAGGCGGGCGCCACTGCGGAATTCCAAGGGTGGGAGCGGAAATTCACCTCGGCCCCTCATCGGTCGCCGGGGGGAAGGAGCGCAGTGGAGGTCGAGAACGTGCTGGCCGATTGTCTCCGGGACGCACGCGGAAATTCCCTGGGCACCGTGCCCGTCGTCCGCGACTGCCCCGCTTACGCGGCCGCCCGCCGCACGTTTCTGACAGCCGGTCTGTCCGCGCTCCGCGCCGCCGTGCCCGGGAGGGGCGGGGTGCAGGTCGATGTCGCACCCGGTCCCGCGGCCTGGCGGCTGACCTGCCGCCGCATCGCGGACACGGCCCGCGACCTCGTCGCCTCGGGCACGGTGGGTTCCTTCTTCTTCATGCACAAACCGCCGTCTGCGTGTCCGCTTCGAGGCCCGGGAACCGGAACAAGGCCTGCTGCGAGCGGAGTTGTCACGCCGCTTCCAGAGCCTCGACGGGCAGAGCGCCGCACCGGTCTGCGCGGTGTACGAGCCGGAGACGTACCTGTTCGGCGGCCCGCGGTCGATGCGGCTCGTGCACGAACTGACCAAGGCGCGCGCACTGGCCGCCCTGCGGCACGACGCCGGACTGCCCCGCTCCGCCTTCGTACGGGGTGCGTCCCGGGCGAAACCGGTACCCGTGGACTTCGCGGCGCTGCCCACCCTGCACCTGCTGGAGCGGATCTGCGCCCACCAGCCAGGCCCGGAACTCCTGGTCGAGGAGACGCTCCACGCCCCCCGGCCGACTGCGACCAGGGCGCCGAGGAACTCGCCGCGCTCGCCGCCGCCGCACTGAGCGGCGTCCCACACGCCCCCGGAACGCCCGTCCCACGAGACCCGGCCTTCTGCGGGGCGGCCCCACACCCAACCCGTCCTTGAAGGAGGACGGCAATGCCCCCAACCGTCGAACTCACCGACCTCGACGCCCTCATCGGTGACCTGGACGCCCGGATCACCGAGACCGCGGTGCCGTCGGCGCAGGCCGACACCGGCGGCTGCAGCGGCGTGTGCACGGTCGTCGTCTGCGACACCGTGGTGGTCTGTAGCGGCTTCATCTGCTGACGGCCCGGCAGCACACCGGCCATGACGGCCTCAGGGCGCGGCAAGGGTGCCCCGAGGCCTGACCGACCCCGCCCGGGCGGGGCGCCGGCCCAGGCTCCCGAGGAGATGCCATGCCGTCAGGCCCTCGTCCCACCGCGCCCGCCGGGCACACCGGCACCGCACTCGCCGCCGGGACGGCGAGCAGGGCGGTGGCCGTGTGGGCGCGAACCGCCGGGCAGCGGCCGGGCCATCGCGGGCTGTACGACGGCGGGCTGGCCGGAACACTGGTGGGCCTGCGCCTGGGAGCCCGCCTGCACCCCCGACTGCACGTCGCCGCCGACCGGTTGCGCGACCAACTGGTCCGCACCGCCCGGACGCGCGCCTGGCGCCGCGAGCAGGTCTCCTTCCTCGACCACGACCTGATCACCGGCCCCTCCGGCATCCTGCTCGCGCCGGCGCCGGCCGGACTCGAACCGTTCGCCGACCATGTAGCGGGACTGTGCGCCGCCGACGAACTGCCGCGCCTGTGCACGGCGGGCCACGCCGGACATCCGCAGCTCGCCTGGTTGGACGGACGCGTCGACACCGGCATGGGGCACGGCGTGGCCGGGGGCGTCGCCGCGCGTACCGCGGCCGTCCGCCATCTGGGCCCGCGCCCCGAGCTGAACCGTGCCCTGCGCCGTGCGGCCTGCTGGCTGACCCGGCGGTCCTTCGTCCACGCCCGCTCTGTGCGGACCTGGGACGGCGCCGGACTCGACGGCCCGCCGCCCGCCGGAGCGCGCGCCCGTCAGGCCTGGTGCTACGGCACACCGGGCGTGTCCTGGGCCCTGTGGGACGCGGCGGACGCGCTTCCACCGCTTCGGCGACCGGCCGGCCGGTCGACGTCCTGGCGCTGTGCCACGGTGCGGCGGGCGTGCCGGCCGTGGCCGACGCCTTCGACCACCAAGCACGCGTGCCCGCGGCGGCGGAGCTGAAAGCGCGGCTGCTCGGCCGACTGTCGGCCCGCCTGCCCGAGCTGAGCGCCCTCGGACAGGAGGGCAGAGGACTCCTCGTCGGCGCGCCGCGGACCTGGCTGCCCTGCCGCGGACTGCGCTGAGACGCGCCCGAACGGCCGTGCCGCTCAGGGGGTTTCGTGTGCCAGGCGGCGCAGCACCTCGACCGCCCGCTCGGCGTGCTCGTACGGCACGAAGAGGTGATCGTGGTGGAAGGCGGCGACGACGTTGCAGCTCAGGTCCGCGTCGGCGAGGGCACGGGAGACAGCCGCGGTCAGGCCGACCGCGGCCAGCGCGGAGTGCACGCGCAGCGTGATCCACCCGGCGACGTAGTCGTACGCCATCCCCGCCGCGTCCGCCTCGGCCTGCGGCACCACGAGGGTGAGGCCCTCCTGCTCGGCGACCGTCACCACCGGGGTGACTCCGGAGGGCACTCCGCCCTCCGCCATGGTGAAGACATAGCGGCCCGGATTCAGCTCCGGGCGCATGCCGCTGAGCAGGCTGCGCAGATCAGTCTCGCCGGTCATGGGCCCACAGTAAGGGCCCGGGCGGGTGTCACGGCTGTGCGTCGGCCGAGCCGTCACCGATGTGCAGGATCGCGTCGGCCGCGTCGAGGGTCGCCCGGTCGAGAGGGAAGTAGCCCTGCCGCGGGGCGGTGTCGGTGCGGGTGCGGGCGGAGGTGAGCGTACCGGGTGCGGTCAGGCCCCAGTCGGGGAAGCGGGCCTGGAGGACGGCCTCGTAGGTGTCCGGCGCCGGATCGTCCAGGCCGAGGGCATCGCTGCGGCCGAGGGAGCCCGCGACGAACAGGTACCGGTCGCCGAGCAGACGCGCCACGGTCGCGCCGGCGCCCCACCAGTCCGCGCCCAGGTCCCCCACGTGCCAGCCGGCCTGGTTGCGCTGCAGATGGAGGTTGCTCGCGAAGACCAGGGTGGCGCCCCGCGCGGCCTCGATGTCCCGGATGTCCAGCAGGTTCTGGGCCATCAGGGCGTCCCGGGTGGCCAGCAGCGCGGTGAGGCGGGGATTGGAGTCGACGGGCTGTGTCGCGGACTGCCGGTGGTAGCGCAGCAGCCCGAGGCCGGCGGTCAGCTGGGTCCTGGCCCGCAGCCACCGCTCGCGCGAGGTGGCGTCGATCAGTTCGGGGGCGCGGGTGTGGAGCGAGAGGGACATGTCGTCCGCGACGCGTCGCAGCTTCTCGGCCTCCGCCGTGGCCCCGGGTGACATGGCCGGGTCCAGGACCGCCTCCGCGCGGCTCCACCGCTCGTCGTCCCCGGCGAGGCCGGTGAGGTCGACGTCGAAGTCCAGGTAGACGCGGGCGTGTTCGAGGTAGGGGCGCGGACTGGGCGCGCTGTAGGTCTCCGACGGGGTGTCGAAGCCGTGGAAGACCAGCCGTTCCTCCGGCGGCCGGTTCCGGTTGTGGTCCCGCATCCAGGTGACCAGCTGCCTGTTCGGGGCCAACGCCCCCCAACCGTGCGAGAAACCGTCCTGCATCACCGTGTCGAGGCTGCCGGCTCCTCCCTGGACGTAGTCGTTCACGGCCAGCGCGGCCACGCGGTCGGTCTCAAGGGCGACGGACCGGAAGCCGCGCTCGACCAGCTGGGCGAACAGCTCGTTGCGCACCCGGCCGAAGGCGGGTTCCTGGTGGGTGGGCTCACCCAGCGCCAGCAGGTCGCACGAAGGGGTGACGAAGTCTCGGATGTCCTGGGTCATGAGCCTCAAGCGTATCCTTGAAAGACCAGTTGAGACTTCTGGAGTGTACCGGCATAGTCTCTTCCACGATCTACCGTGATCCATCCTGTGATCCAACCTCCGCCCCCGCCGTGAAGTCTCAACCGAGGAACACAATGCGACCTACCGATCTCACGCGTGAGCACGGCATCTCGACCCAGGCGGTCCGCAACTACGAGCGCGACGGCTTCCTCCCTCCCGCACAGCGCACACCGAGCGGCTACCGCGTCTACACCGAGGTGCACGCCGCCGCGCTCCGCGCCTTCCTCGCGCTCGTCCCGGCGTACGGCCACGCGGCCGGCGGCCAGATCATGAGCGCGCTCCACCGGGACGCGCTCGACGACGCCCTGGCGGTCATCGACCGCGGGCACAGCCGGTTGCTGCGCGACCGGGACACCCTCGACGCAGTGCGTACGGCCATGGACCAGCTGACGGCAGGTTCCGGCACCGCCCCGGCACCCGCCCCGGCGCACGACACCCGGACCGTCGGCGAGCTGGCGCATCGGCTCGGGGTCACCCCGGCGACCGTGCGCAGCTGGGAAGAGGCCGGCATCCTCAACCCCGCCCGTGACCCGGCCACCGGATACCGCGTCTTCGACGCCGCCGACATCCGCGACGCCGAGCTGGCCCACCTGCTCCGCCGCGGCGGCCATCTGCTGGACCACATCGCCACGGTGGTCCGGCAGATCCGGACGGCCGGCGGCACGGACGCGCTGGCCGCCTCCCTGGAGGAGTGGCAACGCAGGCTCACCGCGCAGGGACTCGCCATGCTCCGGGCGGCCACGCGGCTCGACGCCTACGTCGGCCTGCTCGACCTCACCGGACCCCAGCCGTTCACAGGCCACCGCCCGGCAACCGACTGAGCCACGTCGCACGCCGACCGTCGAGGGACGGTGGGCGACATCGGTCCGCCGCGGGAGGAGGCGCGGCGGACCGATGTGCCGGCTCAGAATTCGTCGGCACCGTTGCGCAGTTCGTACGTCCAGTAGCCGGTCCTCGCGGCGGCCTCGTCGACGGCGAGCCCGCCG
Organism: Streptomyces sp. MUSC 14; assembly: GCF_001866675.1. Taxonomy (NCBI): domain Bacteria; kingdom Bacillati; phylum Actinomycetota; class Actinomycetes; order Kitasatosporales; family Streptomycetaceae; genus Streptomyces; species Streptomyces sp. MUSC 14. The sequence goes on along the minus strand of NZ_MLYN01000017.1, from coordinate 238,667 downwards.
GCCGGGGCGGACACGACGACGCTGCCCTCGGCGGGGCCGTCGGCGGCGAAGAGGTTCACGTTGAACCGGTTGACCGCCTTGGTGTCCTCGTGCGCACCGCCCAGCGCGACGCGCACGGTCGCGTACGCCGGGTCGCCCGGCTGGAGGACGACCGGGGTGCCCGGGTTGCTCTTCGCGACCGCCGGGACGTCCTTGGCGGTGTGGATGTCGCCGAAGGCGATCAGCGGGTACTGGTACAGGCGGCAGGCGTGGCCGGAGGTGTTCTTCGCGGTCAGCACGATGTGCGCGGTGGGCGTCTCGTCGGCCTTCGCCGCCGTGACGCGTACGTCGGCGGCGCCGCAGGCGGGGGCCTGAGCGGCGGACTTGCCCGTGCCGGCCCGCGTACCGCCCGTGCCGGAGCCGGAGTTCCTGCCGTTCTCTGCGGCGGGACGGGCGGCCGTCCCGCCGGCCGCCGCACCGGACGCGCCGGCGGTGCCGGTGCCGTCCGCGTGCGTCCGCGGCGCGGAGGGCTGCGTGGCGCTGCCCTTGCCTTCGTCCTTGGTGCCCGTGCCGTTGCCGCTGCCCGAGCAGGCGGTCAGACCGAGCGAGAGGGCTGCGGCGGCGATGGTCAGGGCGGTGGTCGTGCGGTGGTCGCGCATGGTGGTACTCCCCGTGGCGGCTCTGTGAAGGCGGTCGCGGTCGACGACCGCGGGCGATGCCTCCAGCTTCCGGGCCGCCGCTGTCGCCCCGCTCACGCACCGCTAACGTCCTGCTGCCGCCCGGGACGGCAACCCCGCCAGCGTCCCGCGGCCAGCCGTGACAGCAGCTCGGCCGCCCGTTCCGAGCCCTCGGTGAGCGCCGTGCCGGGGTCCACGCCGAGTTCCTCGGCGAGCAGCCGCCGAGTGCGGTAGTACCAGTTGATCGCGTCGGACTGGCGCCCGGACCGGCAGAGGGCCAGCATCAGCGCGGCGGCCAGGGACTCGCGCAGAGGGTGTGCGGCGGCCTCCGTGCGCAGCACGGCGGCGGCCTTGCCGTGCTCGCCGAGCCGGCCGCACGCCTCGGCCAGGGCCTCCACCGAGGCCAGCCGCAGGTCCTCCAGGCCGCCGGCCGCGGCCTCCAGCGGGCGGCTGCGCACGGTACCGGTCAGCGCGGGCCCCTGCCAGCAGGCCAGGGCGTCCCGCAACATCCGCACGGTGTCGGCGGGTTGGCGCTGGGCCCGGGAGAGAGCGCGACCAGTTCCTCGAAGCGGTGCGCGTCCACCAGGGACTCCGGCATGCGCTGCTCGTACGCGGTCGCGTGGGTGGCGAGTTCGATGCCGTACTCCCGGGCGCGGTGCTCGGCGAGCAGGGCGCGCAGCCGGGAGACGTGTCCCTGCAGGACCGTCTTGAACCGCGCCGGCGGCTCGTCCTCCCACAGGGCGGCGGTCAACTGGTCCACGCTCACGGCTGTGTTGGGCCGCAGGAGCAGCAGGGCCAGCAGGCTGGAGCGCTTGGCCGGCCCCGGCGCCACATCACCGCTCTCGGTGATCACAGCCACCGATCCGAGCAGCCGGAACTCCATCTGCACGCCTTCCCCGAGTCACTTCCCGCCAGGAGGTGAGGATACGTGGGCCGGACACGCTCTCTCGGCGGCGGACTCGGGGGAGGGCCTGGTCAGCGGGGCGGGGGCGGTCAGTCGGCGGTGGCCGGAGTGTGGAAGTAGTGGCCCTTGTCGAGGTCGTCCAGAAGGGTGGGGCGGGTCGGTTCCCAGCCCAGCAGCTCGCGGGTGAGGGCGCTGGACGCCGGGGCGTCGTGTCCGATGAAGCCGCTGAGCCAGCCGAAGTGCGCGGGCGCGTTCTTCGGGGCCACGGACGTCACCGGCATGTCGAGGTGGCGGCCGATCACCTTGGCGACGTCGCGGATGGCGACGCCCTCCTCGGCCGCACCGTGCAGGATCGAGCGGGCCGGGGCCTTCTCGACCGCGAGGCGGAACAGCCGGGCGGCGTCGAGGCGGTGCACGGCCGGCCAGCGGTTGGCGCCGTCGCCGACGTAGGCGGAGACGCCCTTGTCGCGGGCGATGGCGATCAGGGTTGCCATGAATCCGTTGTCCCCGTCGCCGTGGCAGGTAGGGGACAGCCGTACCACGGACGAGCGGATGCCGCGCGAGGCGAGGTCGAGCGTCGCCAGGGAGGTCGCCGCGCGGACCGACATCGGCGAACCGTCGAGCGTCGGCATGTCCTGCTCGGTGGCCGTCACGCCCGGCTTGAGACCGGCCACGCCGGAGGCGAGGACGAAGGGGCGGTCGGAGCCGGCGAGGGCCTCGCCGAAGGTGTCGACGGCACGGCGGTCGGCCTCGGCGGCGTCCTGGAAGCCGCCGGAGAAGGCGATGTCGTGCTTGAAGGCGAGGTGGATGACCCCGTCGGAGGCGGCGGCCGTCTCCCGCAGGACGTCGAGGTCGTCGACGGTGCCGCGGACGACCTCGGCCCCGGCCCCGACGAGTGCGGCGGCGGAGGCGTCGGAGCGGGCGAGTCCGACGACCTGGTGTCCGGCGTCGAGGAGTTCGGGAACGAGGGCGGATCCGATCCAGCCGGAGGCGCCGGTCACGAAGATGCGCATGGGAAGCCCCAAAGAGTCGATGTCAGTGACTGTCATCGACGGTACACCTGATGTCAGGAGCTGTCATCACGGTAGGATGCGGACCATGGGTAGATGGGAGCCGGACGCGCGCGGACGCCTTGCGAAGGCAGCACTGGAGCTGTACGGCGAGCGCGGGTACGAGCAGACCACCGTGGCGGAGATCGCCAAACGGGCCGGGCTCACGGAGCGGACGTTCTTCCGGCACTACGCCGACAAGCGCGAGGTGCTGTTCGCGGGCGCCGTCGAACTGGAGAACCTGTTCGTGGCCGCTGTCACGGACGCCCCGGGGTCCGAGGCGCCGCTCGGCGTGGTGGCGCGGGGACTGTACGCCGCGGCCGAGATGTTCACCGGCCGGCGCGAGTTCGCGTGCCGGCGGCAAGCGGTGATCATGGGGAACGCCGAACTCCGCGAGCGCGAGCTGATCAAGCTCGCCTCCCTGTCGGCCGCCCTCGCGGACACGTTGCGGCGCCGGGGTGTGGCCGGGTCGACCGCGAGCCTGGCCGCCGAGGCGGGCGTCGCCGTCTTCAAGATCGCCTTCGAACGCTGGATCGCGGCGGGCGAGGAGCGCACCTTGGCGGAACTGACCCGGGAGTCGCTGGACGAACTGAGGGCAGTGACGTCGGGCGGCTAGGCGGTCACGTGCTCGACCGGGGGCTGGAGTCCGCACGCGGTTCGGTGAGATCCCTGGTGAAGGCGGTGGTCTCGGCGGAGGAGGGTGACAGCCGCAGGTGACCGGCCACCTGCCGGGCCTCGGTGTCCCCGCCGACCCCGAGGTCCCGGCGCATCGCCTCGCGCAGGGTGCCGATCAGGGACCAGGGGGTGTGTTGCGCCGCCGCGGCGGACCGCAGGGTTTCGTCCGGTCGCGGATTGCCCTGTTCCAGGCGCTTGACCTGCCCGTAGACCCGGGTCAGGGTCTCGTCCAGCTCGTGCGCCGGTGCGGTCACGGCGTCGGGGGCGATCATCAGGGCCTCGGACCAGCGGTCGCGGTGGGCGTCCTTGGCCTGCTCCAGCGCCCGCACCTCCTCCTCGCCGGGTGTTCGGTCCCGCAGGTCGTACAGGTGGCGGCTGAGCGCGGTGGCGAACTGCCGTGCGTCCCGGTGCAGTTGGGTGTACGTGCTGCGCCGTAGTGCGAGGCCCTCGCGCGTCTCCTGGATGGCCCGGGCCAGTTCCAGCTCGCGCCTCTTGGCCCGCTCGGCACCCTGCTGGCTGAGCAGGGCACCCCCGAGCGTGCCCGCCACACCCGCCACCGCGATCAACACCGCCCCTACGACCACCGGATCATCTTGGAGGGACTTCGGTCGGCAACGCTCCTCGACCGTCTGGTCCTTGCCGTGCCGGAAGCTCAGCTCCTGGCAGGTCAGCCTGTTCGGGCGGCGGCACCGAAGGGTCGGCGTGCCCGTGGTGCCGTCGTCCGGGGGGCTTCCGTGCGCGGGCTACGGCAGCCCCCACGCCGCGCCCGGCTCGCTGACGGCGACGGGTGCGATGACGAGGTCGGGCCGGGTGCCGGAGTGGACGAGCACCTCCTGGCCCTTGGGCAGGTCGATGACGAGTGTGCCGTCGCCGAGGTCGTGGGTGTGGGCCGGGGAGCCGTCCTCCAGCACCGCGGTGACCGTCCCGCTCAGGCCGTGCCGCAGCCTCAGTGGTTCGCCCGCCAGACTCCTGACCCGGATGAACCGGGTGACCCCGGCCGTGCGGACGGCGCTGACCAGGAAGGCGCCCTGCGTACGGAAGTTGTGCAGGGTCACGTCCGCCCAGGCGGACGGAACCGCCGGGAAGACACGGACGGTGCCGCCCCAGCTCTGGCAGAACATGTCGTGCAGGGACTGCGAGGCGGACAGCGGTGTCTCGATGACCGGACCCGCCTCGGTGTAGTGCGTGTTGGCCCGGCAGGGGTAGCGGGTGGCAGGGTCGAAGAACTTCCGCAGGTAGCTGATCGCGGTGTCTCCGTCGCCGGTCATCGCGTACATGGAGGCGGCGCCGGTGTAGCTGTAGCCGCGGTGGGCGCCGGTCAGCGCATGCCAGCGCACCACGGACCTGGTGATCAGGTCACGGTTGTCGGGCTGGTCCCAGTTGACGAGGTGGAGCGGGTACACCATCAGCAGGTGTGAGTAGTGCCGGTGGGACTGGGCGTAGGGGGTGTCGGCGCCGATCATGAAGCCGTTGTCGTCGACCGGGTACGGCGTGAGCCGTGTCAGCACCTCCTGCCAGCGCGGGATCAACTCGTCCTCGATGGCGAGGAGCCGGGCGGAATCGATGAGGGTCTGACAGCCCCAGCGGATCAGGGCCAGGTCGTAGTTGGTGTCCTGCGGCGGCACGACGGGGTACTCGGGGGAGAGGGTGCTCGGCAGGTGCAGCTTGCCGTCGCTGCCCGGTGTGAGGAAGCGCAGGTAGTAGTTGATCGCCCGGCGCAGCACGGGGTAGATCGTGTCGCGCAGCAGGGACGTGTCCATGGAGTGCCGATACGACAGCCACACGTTGTGCAGTGCCCAGGTGAGGTCGCCGGTCTCGGCACCGGTGCCCGGCTGCCCCACCTCCCGGTCCGCGAACATGTCGGAGCTGCGGCCGATGCCGGAGCTGTCCGTGCGGTAGGCCGCGGGCACGTTGGCGGCGAGCTGCTCCTGGTTCTGCCGCAGCGTGGTGGCGAGCGAGTCGAGTTCCGGGTGGTTGAAGCCCTGGATGAGCCAGTACTCCAGCTGGACGTTGAGGTTCCACCACACCGCGGGCCAGGGGGTGGGCTCCAGCCAGGGGCCGGAGGTGGCCATCACGGGACCGCCCGCTCGGCTGGCGGAGGCGACCTTGTAGAGCTGGATCCAGTGGAAGCTCTGGAGCCGCTGGTCGGGGAACGACACGAAGCTCTTCCGGTAGAACGCGTGCCACCAGCCGGTGTGCCGGCGCCGGAGCGCTCCGTACGACGAGGCCCGCTTCAGGTTGCGCAGCGAGTCGGCCTCGGCGGCCGTGCCGGACGGGAAGCTGTGCCCGACGCTCAGCAGGAGCTCGTCCCCGGTGCGCCGGTACGAGGTCGCGGTCTGGCCGCCGCCGGTCAGGGCCTGGAGGACCTGCTCGGTGCCGTCGGGCGTGGCGCGGGTGGTCCAGGCAGGGTTGGCGGTGTAGCCGGAGGGCGGGGCCTCCTGGATCTCCCGGGGGCTGATGGCCTCCTCGGGGTGGAAGGTCCAGGTGACCCGCTCGCCGCCGGAGGCCGTGACGCGGGCGGCAAGGACTTCGTCATGGACGAGGGCGCAGAGGGTGAGCGTTCCGGCGGACGTGGTGACGGTGCCGGTCAGCTCGGCGTCGTGCAGGCTCAGCCGCCAGTCGACGGCGGTGATGGTGCCGACCGGATCGAGCGTCAGGTGCCCGACCGGCAGCCGGCACGTACCCCAGCCGCTGCCGAACTCGGGCCGGTGGTCCTGGACGCGGCCGTGCTGCACGGTGAAGCGGATGCTGTTGGTGCCGGGCTCCTGGTAGACTATGCTGCCGAGCAGTCCGTCCCCGAGGAACGGGCCCTCGTACCACAGCGTCGGCAGCCTGCTCCACACCAGGTCCTGGCCGCGCAGGAAACGCTGCCACGAGCCGTCGGTGGTCATGGTGTCGCGCAGTCGCCAGGGACGCCCGGCGCCCGTCGGGCGTACCGGCTCCTCTGCCGGAGCCGGCTCTGCGGCATGGGCGGTCGCGGGCAGCGCCGCCACCGCCGCGCCGCCGAGTGCGGTGCCGAGCACGGATCTGCGGCGGACCGGCGCGTGTTTCTCCGGCTGTGAGGTCATCGGAACTCTCCAACCTGACGGACCAACGAAACATCGGGTGTATCGCGGAAAGTAGGGATGCTCCGTGCACGTGTCAATGACTGCGGTGGCGATTGGCTCGGGACACCTCCGATGTATTCCTCGGGTTGCGCGGAGGGCGGACGCCTGTCCGACGGCTCTGACCTGGTACTGCCGCTGAACTCCCCTGTGGATGAAGGTATTTGGGGGCGCCGCAGCTTGACGGTCCGATAACGATCTACGGAGGACCGGTACGGAACTCCACGGAACGTACATACGATCCGGTACATGAACAGAGCTGTGAAGGTCGGCCTGGCCGGTACGTGCACCGCGCTGCTCGCTCTCGGGGGACTCGGTACCTACAACCTGCTCAACGGTCTGACCTCCGGTTCCGCGGGCGATGTCCAGCCCACGGCGGGGGACACGTTCGCCGCGTCGGAGCTGTCGGGCAAGCCGCCGTCGGGCGCCGAGGCGGTGAAGCTGACGCGGGCGTTCCTGGACAGCTGGTCCCGGCGGCACGTCGACGGCGCGGCGAGCGACACCGACGTGCCGGACGCCGCCTCGCAGGCCCTGCGTGACTACGCCGACGGCCTGCATCTGAAGAAGGTGTCGTTCGACCACATCATGTCCGTGGGCCCGTCGGCGGTGACGCCGGGTGCCACGAAGGTCACCTTCGACGTCACCGCCCAGGTGGCGGGCGGCACCTGGAACTACTCCAGCGCCGTCGCGGTGCTGAAGAGCGCGACCGGTGTGCCGGCGGTGCACTGGAACAACTCGGTGCTGTACCCGGGTATGGGCGACGGCCAGTCGCTGATCGCGGGCAGGCTGCCCGCCGACCCGGACGCGGTGAAGGTGGTCGCGAGCGACGGCACGACGGATCTGTCCGCCTACCCGTCCCTGCGGGACATCGCGACGACCATCGGCGAGCACGCCGAGCCCACCGGTGGCAGCGCCGGGACGGGGGTGGCCGTGGTCGACGGCGACGGCGGAGCCGTGGAGACGGTCCAGGTCTTCACGAAGGGGCGGACCGCGGTGATCAGGACGACCGTCGACGCCAGGCTCCAGGCGGCGGCCGAGAGCGCGGTGCAGGACGCCCACCTCCAGGGCAAGCCCGCCGGTGCCGTGGCGCTCGACTGGCGCACCGGCCACATCCTCGCCGTCGCGCACAGCGGAGACGACGGCGACATCGCCATCAACGGCATCAAGTCACCCGGCTCCACCATGAAGATCATCACCGCGGCGGCCCTCTTCGACCGGGCGGGGCTCACGCCGAGCAGCCCGGCCCCCTGTACGGACTCGCTGATGGCCGACAGCCAGCTGTTCCACAACGACCCCGGCGTCCGGGCCGATCCCGGCGCCACGCTCGCCCAGGCGTTCACGGTGTCGTGCAACACCTCCTTCATCAAGGACGGCTTCCGCGACCTGGTGCACGACGGTGACGCCTCCGCACTGCACGACGAGGCCGCGGATGTCTTCGGCATGGGCAGCTGGTCCATCGGCGGCGGCGTCGCCACCACCGACCCGAGCATCCCGCCGGACGCGCAAGGCGGCGACCAGGCGGCCCAGTTCATCGGCCAGGGCCGGGTCACGGCCACCCCGCTGTTCATGGCGTCCGTGGCGGCGACGGTCCGCAACGCCGGCTTCGAGCAGCCGGTCATCCTCCCCGGCCAGCACCAGGAGAGCGCTCCCCGCCCGCTCACGGCCCGCACGGCGGAGTATCTCCGGTCGATGATGCGCAGCGTCGCCACGACCGGTACGGCGGCTCCGCGTCTGGCCGGACTCTCGGGCGTCGGCGCCAAGACCGGCACCGCGGAGGAGGGGGACCACACCAACGGATGGCTGACCGCCTACGACTCCCACATCTCGGTCGCGGCACTCGTCGAAGGAGGCACCTCGGGGGTGGACTCCGCCGGATACGTCGTACGCCGGCTGCTGACCGCCGGCTGACCGCCGGCCGGGCCGTCCGCACCCGGTCACAACGGCGAGAGCGAAGCCGTCGTACCGCTGGACGCTCGGGTCGTCGCTCCCGGCGTCGGTGACCGCGCCCTCGCGTACGACGTCGTCGCCGACGATCAGGCAGCCGGGCCGGGGCAGCATGAGGGACCACTCCAGGCACGCGGACCCGGCCGCGGTGGCGTCCACGCTCGACCCGGCTGTCGCGGCGGGCCGCTGGAGGCGGTCGAGAACCGACCGTCCCGGGGCTCCGCGCCGCGCTGCGGAGCCACGCCCCGGCCGGCCGGAGCCGACGCGGGCGCGCACGAAACAGCCGTCGGCAGCGGCCAACGGCCCTGCCCGGCACGGTAGTCTCCGCGGGATGAACGAACCCGCATCGACCGGCCCGCTCGACGTGCTCGCCGCGCTCGGGGCACCGTTCCGGCTTCATGAGCACCCTGACGTGGTCGACGCCGTGGAGATCTGCGCCGCGCTCGGCGTCCCGCTGCGGCGGACCGTGAAGACCCTGGCGTTCGTCACACCCGACGACCGGCTGGTGCCGGCGGCCCTGCCGGGCCACGCCCGGCTGCGGTACGGCGCGCCGGCCCGCGCGGCCGGGATCCGCCGCACCGACCTCGCGCCGGCCGGGGCCGACCGACTGGCCAGGGCCGGCATGCGGTCCGGCGGGGTGTGCCCGGTCTCCGGGGACCGCGACGCGCTGGTGGTGTTCGACGAGACGGTCGGCGGCCTGGGCCGGGTGCACTGCGGCAGCGGCCGGCCCGACAGCAGCATCGAGATCGACCTGACCCGGCTCATGGCCGCGGTGCCGGCGGCCGCCGCCGCGCGGATCGCCGACATCCCGGCGCACGAGCCGGTATGAGACCGGCCCGGTTCACGGCGAGCACGGGGCGGGCGGCTTCGCGAGGCTGACATACGTTCGTCATGCGGGAGCCGGAATTCCCGTACCCCGTACGGTGGTTGGCCCGAGTATGACCATCGGAGCAGCCTTCTCCCTCCAGAACCCGATCGACACCGTGGTGCGCCAGGCCCGAGAGGCCCATGAGGCCGGGGTGCGCTCGGCGTGGTTCGGGCAGACCTTCGCGTACGACTCTCCGACGCTCGCCGCGATCGTCGGACGCGACGTGCCCGGCCTCCAGGTCGGCACCGCCGCGATCCCCGTCTTCGGCCGCCATCCGCTGATCGTCGCCGGCCAGGCCCAGACGGCCCAGGCCGCCACCGGCGGGCGCTACCACCTCGGGCTCGCGCTCGGCACCAGGCATCTGACCGAGACCGGCTTCGGTATCCCGTACGAGCGTCCCGTCGCCCGGCTCCGCGAGTTCCTCACCGCCCTGCGCGCGCTCGTGGAGACCGGCAGCGCCGACTTCCACGGCGAACTGCTCACGGCCACCACACCGCTGCCGGCGACGGTACCGGGCGTCGACGCGCCCGTGCCGGTCCTCGTCGCCGCCATGGGCCCGCAGGCCCTGCGCGTCTCCGGCGAGCTGGCCGACGGCATCCTTCCGCTCCTGGCCGGCCCGCGCGCCCTGGCCGAGCACATCGTCCCCGCCGTCACCGCCGCGGCCGAGGCCGCGGGCCGGCCGTCGCCCCGGATCGTGGCCTTCGTCCCCGGCGTGGTCACCGACGACGTCGAGCGGGTGCGGGAGCGGGCGACCGAGGCGCTCTCCTTCTACGAAAGGTTCCCCTCCTACCAGCGGGTGATCGAGCTGTCGGGAGCCACCCGGGCCGTCGGCGTGGCGGCCATCGGCGACGAGGAGACCGTCGCCGCCGAGGTGCGCCGCTACCGCGAGGCCGGGGCGACGGAGGTGGTGTTCACCGCGACGGACCTGGGCGGCGAGGCGGACCAGCGCCGCACCTGGCAGCTGCTCGGCGAACTGGCGAAGGGCTGAGAGGAGGGAAGGGGAGGCAGAGGCCGAGGATGAGGTCCGAGGGCTTCGCGACACTCGTCCGCCCTCCGGACTATGCATGGCCATACGGAATAGTGCATACTCTTCCTATGTCCAAGGTCCTCACCTCCCTTCCGGTCGGCGAGCGCGTCGGCATCGCCTTCTCCGGCGGCCTCGACACGTCGGTCGCCGTCGCGTGGATGCGCGACAAGGGTGCCGTCCCGTGCACCTACACCGCCGACATCGGCCAGTACGACGAGCCCGACATCGCCTCGGTGCCGGGCCGTGCGACGACCTACGGTGCCGAGATCGCGCGCCTGGTCGACTGCCGCGCGGCCCTGGTCGAGGAGGGGCTGGCCGCGCTCGCGTGCGGCGCGTTCCACATCCGCTCCGGCGGGCGTGCGTACTTCAACACCACGCCCCTCGGCCGCGCCGTCACCGGCACCCTGCTGGTGCGGGCGATGCTCGAGGACGACGTACAGATCTGGGGCGACGGCTCCACCTTCAAGGGCAACGACATCGAGCGGTTCTACCGCTACGGTCTGCTCGCCAACCCGCACCTGCGGATCTACAAGCCCTGGCTGGACGCGGACTTCGTGACCGAGCTGGGCGGCCGCAAGGAGATGTCGGAGTGGCTGCTCGCGCACGGGCTGCCGTACCGCGACAGCACGGAGAAGGCGTACTCGACCGACGCCAACATCTGGGGCGCCACGCACGAGGCGAAGACCCTGGAGCACCTGGACACCGGCGTCGAGACCGTTGACCCGATCATGGGTGTGCGGTTCTGGGACCCCACGATCGAGATCCCCGCCGAGGACGTGACGATCGGCTTCGACCAGGGCCGGCCCGTGACGATCAACGGCAAGGAGTTCGCCTCGGCGGTCGAGCTCGTCATGGAGGCCAACGCCATCGGCGGCCGGCACGGCCTCGGCATGTCGGACCAGATCGAGAACCGGATCATCGAGGCCAAGAGCCGCGGCATCTACGAGGCCCCCGGCATGGCGCTGCTGCACGCCGCCTACGAGCGACTCGTCAACGCGATCCACAACGAGGACACCCTCGCCCAGTACCACGCCGAGGGCCGCAAGCTCGGCCGCCTCATGTACGAGGGCCGCTGGCTGGACCCGCAGGCGCTGATGATCCGCGAGGCGCTCCAGCGCTGGGTCGGCGCCGCGGTCACCGGTGAGGTGACGCTGCGGCTGCGGCGCGGTGAGGACTACTCGATCCTGGACACCACGGGCCCGGCGTTCAGCTACCACCCGGACAAGCTGTCCATGGAGCGCACCGAGGACTCCGCGTTCGGTCCCTCGGACCGGATCGGTCAGCTCACCATGCGCAACCTCGACATCGCGGACTCCCGTGCGCGCCTGGAGCAGTACGCGGGCCTCGGCATGGTCGGCACCGAGCACCCGGCGCTGATCGGCGCGGCGCAGGCGGCGTCGACCGGTCTGATCGGCGCGATGGCCCACGGCGGCGCCGAGGCGATCGCCTCGCGTGGCGAGGCCCCGGAGGAGGACGTGCTGCTGGACCGCGCCGCGATGGAGTCCGGCACGGACTGACCTGGCCCAACGGGCGTACGGGTCCCGGAGTTCCAGGACAGCGGGCTTCGCCGGTTCACCACCGGCGGGGCCCGATCTCGTGTCCGCCCGGCTCCACCTCGTCTACGTCATCTGCACCTCGGGCCGCACCGACGACCGACCGGTTACCGTCAGCGGGCACACCAACGGGTGATCCCCACAATCAGGTTGCGGGACCGGTGGGGCCTGCTGGCATGCTCCCGGAGTGAACCGTGATCTGATCTCCCGCCATGCTCACGCGGACCACCCGATCGCCGCGCCCCTCAGCGACGCCTCGGTGCACCGGCTCCTCCAGCGCGGTCTCCACCGCGCGGACGCCCGCGTCCTCGACCTCGGCTGCGGCGCCGGCGAATGGCTGGTGCGCGCCCTGACCGACTACCCCGGTGTCCGTGCGGACGGTGTGGACCTCTCCGAGGACGCACTGGCCCGGGCCGGCGAGCGCGCCACGGAACTCGGCGTGCGCGCCCGCCTCACCCTGCACCGCAAGGACGCCGCCGTCTTCCGCGCCACCGACACCTACGACCTCGTCCTCAGCGTCGGCGCCACGCACGCCTTCGGCGGACTGCTGCCCACCCTGGCGGCGGCGCGCACCCACCTGGCTCCCGGCGGCCAGGTCCTCGTCGGCGAGGGCGTCTGGGAGCGCGCACCGAGCCAGGAAGCCGTCAAGATGCTCGGCGAGTTCGCCGACCTGCCCACCACCGTGGACCGGGTGGTCGCCGACGGCTGGACCCCTGTCCACGGGCATGTGAGCACCCGTCAGGAACTGGACGACTACGAGTGGTCCTGGACCGGATCACTGGCGTCCTGGGCCCTGGACCACCCGGACGACCCCGACGCGGAGGAAGCACTCGAAGCAGCCACCGTCCACCGCGAGGAGTGGCTGCGCGTCTACCGCGACGTCTTCGGCTTCGCCTGCCTCGTCCTGCGCCGTACGGCGGGCTGACCCCACCGCGCCCCACCCGCCCTACGACCGGCGACCGCGCCCCTCGCACCCCCTCGTACCCTGGTCGCCATGTCCCCCTCCCGTCTGCGCCGCGCCGCCGTCCTCGTGCTCGACGGCGCGAAGCCGCTCGACGTCGGCATCCCCGCGCAGGTGTTCACGACCCGGGCGAGCATGCCGTACGAGGTGCGGGTGTGCGGTGCGGCGCCCGGGCTCGTGACCGGCGGCGACGGGCTGTCGTACCACGTCGCTCACGGCCTCGACGCGCTCGCGTGGGCCGACATCGTCTTCCTCCCCGGCTACCGGTTCCCGGACCGCGAGGCCCCGCCGCCGGCCGTCGTCGACGCGCTCCGCGCCGCCCACGCGCGGGGCGCGCGCCTCGCGGCCATCTCCACGGGCGCCTTCGCCCTCGCCGCCACCGGTCTGCTCGACGGCCGGCGTGCGACGACGCACTGGCACTACACACGGGCACTCGCGGCCAGGCACCCGCTGATCCAGGTGGACGAGAACGTGCTGTTCGTCGACGAGGGCAGCGTGCTCACCTCGGCCGGCGCCGCCTCCGGCATCGACCTCTGCCTGCACGTCCTCCGCGGCGACCTCGGCGTCGCCGCGTCCAACCACGCCGCCCGGCGCCTGGTCGCCGCCCCCTACCGCAGCGGCGGCCAGGCCCAGTACGTGCCGCGCAGCGTGCCCGAGCCGCTCGGCGAACGGTTCGCCGCGACCCGCGAATGGGCCCTGCACCGACTCGGCGAACACCTCACCCTCGCGGTGCTCGCCCGGCACGCGGCCGTCTCCCCGCGCACCTTCTCCCGGCGCTTCCTGGAGGACACCGGCTACACACCGATGCAGTGGGTCATGCGCGCCCGCATCGACCTGGCCCGCGAACTGCTCGAACGCTCCGGGCGCGGCATCGAGCAGATCGCCGTCGACGCCGGACTCGGCACCGGCGCCAATCTGCGCCTGCACTTCCAGCAGATCCTCGGCACCACCCCGAGCGAGTACCGGCGCACCTTCACCCGCGGCGAATGATCCGGCGAGAGCCAGCGCAGGACGCTGTGGCGCGATCCTTGCGAACCGTGGCGCTCCGGACACTGCCACGGCCGTACGCCGCACGCGACGCTGGTGGTGACCCGCAGCGATCAACCGGAGGGACACCACCCGTGACGCGCATCGCCATCAACGGATTCGGCCGCATCGGACGCAACGTGCTGCGCGCGCTGCTGGAACGCGACAGCTCTCTTGAGGTCGTCGCCGTCAACGACCTCACCGAACCCACCGCCCTGGCCCGGCTCCTCGCCTACGACAGCACGTCCGGCCGGCTCGGCCGCCCGGTGGCCGCCGACGGGGACGACCTGGTGGTGGACGGCCGCCGGATCCGGGTGCTCGCCGAGCGCGAACCGGTACAGCTGCCGTGGGCCGACCTCGGCGTGGACCTCGTGCTGGAGTCGACCGGCCGCTTCACCTCGGCCAAGGCCGCACGCGCCCATCTCGACGCGGGCGCCCGCAAGGTCCTCGTCAGCGCTCCCTCGGACGGCGCCGACGTCACACTGGCCTACGGCGTCAACACCGACGCCTACGACCCTGCTGTGCACACCGTCGTCTCGAACGCCTCCTGCACCACCAACGCGCTCGCGCCCCTGGCCGCCGTGCTCGACGAACTCGCCGGTATCGAGCACGGGTTCATGACGACCGTGCACGCCTATACCCAGGAACAGAACCTCCAGGACGGCCCGCACCGCGACGCCCGCCGCGCCCGTGCTGCCGCCGTGAACATCGTGCCGACCACGACCGGCGCCGCCAAGGCGATCGGCCTCGTGCTGCCGGGCCTCGACGGCAGGCTGTCCGGCGACTCCATCCGGGTGCCGGTCCCCGTGGGCTCCCTCGTCGAACTCAACACCACCGTCCGCCGCGACGTCACCCGTGACGACGTCCTGACGGCCTACCGCACCGCGGCACAGGGCCCGCTGGCCGGCATCCTCGAGTACTCCGAGGACCCGCTCGTGTCCTCCGACATCACCGGCAACCCGGCCTCCTCGATCTTCGACTCGGCCCTCACCCGCGTCGACGGACGACACGTCAAGGTGGTCGCCTGGTACGACAACGAGTGGGGCTTCTCGAACCGTGTGATCGACACCCTCGAACTCCTCGCCACCGCCTGACCGTACGCGCGACGGAGTTCGCCCTGCAGATCGGCCCTCCCTGCGCCAGGTCATCGTCCTGGCCCACCTGGTCGGCCAGCACAGCCTGGGCGTCATGTCGACCCACGGCAGTCGATCGCAGTCGCCGCGGCCGTAACATCCGCTGAGGGCAGGGCGGTTCGGCCCGCGACGGAGACCGGCACCGGTCATCCCGTGCGGGCCGGCTGACGGGCCGGTGCCCTGGCGGCGACACCGATCCGGTCCGGTGGATCGTCAGGACGCCTTCCGGAGCTGCCTGATGGGCTCTCCCACCCGGTGCATGTGGGTGAGAGCCTCGCGGTACGACTGGATGAGCCCCGTCTCGTGGTACGGCACCCCGATCTCGGCGCAGTACTGGCGCACGACGACCTGGGCACGGCGCAGATGCGGCGTGGGCATGCTGGGGAACAGGTGGTGCTCGATCTGGTAGTTGAGCCCGCCCAGCATCACGTCGGTGAGCCGGCCGCCGCGCACGTTGCGGGAGGTGAGCACCTGGCGGCGCAGGAAGTCCGGCCGGTCGTCACCGGTGAGGGTGGGCATGCCCTTGTGGTTCGGCGCGAAGGTGCAGCCGAGGTAGACACCGAACAGGCACTGGTGGACGGCGACGAAGGCCACCGCCTTGCCGGGGGAGAGCACCAGGAACAGCGCCGACACATAGGCCAGGATGTGCAGGAAGAGCAGGGCGCCTTCCAGCACCCGCTTCTTCATCGACGGCGCACGCAGCGCCCGGACGCTGGAGACATGCAGATTGAACCCCTCCAGCGTCAGCAACGGGAAGAACAGCAGCGCCTGGTGCCCGCCGATGAGCCGGGCCAGCCCCCGGCTGTTGCGCGCCTGCTCGGTGGACCACACCAGGATGTCGGGGGAGACATCGGGGTCGAGCTCCTCGTGGTTGGGGTTGGCGTGATGGCGGGTGTGCTTGTTCATCCACCAGCCGTAGCTCATGCCGATCCCGAGATTGCCGAAGAGCCGGCCCCAGATCTCACTCCTGCGGGCACTTCCGAAGACCTGCCGGTGCGCCAAGTCATGGGCCACCAACGCCACTTGCCCGAACATCAACGCCAGGAACGCGGCCACCGCCAGCTGCCACCAGGTGTCGCCGAGCGCGAGGAAGGTCCCCCAGGCGGCCGCCAGCAGCGCGATCACCAGACCGAGCCGTGCCGTGTAGTAGCCGGGGCGCCGCTCCAGCAGACCCGCCTCGGTGACGCGTCGGGACAGCCGGGCGAAGTCGCTGCCGGAGGCGGAGCCGGTCGTGCGGGAGCGGGCGGCAGGCGCTCCGGACGCGACGGGGGTGTCTGTGGTGCCGGCGGCCGCGGCGGTGTCGGTGGAAATCGTCATGCAGACGAGTCTGCGGACGGCGCTGCGGCCGAAACAGCCTGCCAGTCACCGTTCCCCGCCGGGGGCTTTCCCCACTGCGCCCAGGGTGTTTTCACCACCGCGCGCCCCTGAACCGGGCGTTCGCCCGGAGTCCAGGTGCTCCTCGCACGGCGAACGGGCCGGCAGGCCGTACCCGGCGCCCGCGCCGAACACGGTCCGCCAGTAGCGCCGAACGATCGGAAGATCCTCCGCGTACGTCACCATCGGCACCTCCCGCAGCGGGGCACACAGGTCCTCGGCTGCGCGGTATCCGGCGACGCGCTGCGCCCGGGCGGGACTCGCGATCAGCAGGTGTTCCGCGACGGCCCGTCCTTGAGGCCGCCGGGAGGCGATCACCATCCGGGGCGTCACGGCCGCCCGGGTCCGGCGCCGGCTGACCGACACCTCCACCTGGGGGTCGTACGCCGACAACGTCGCCGACATCTCCTTCCCCGACGGCGACGGCTCCTGGCCGTAGGCTGTCCCTTTTCGACGACTTCGGAGAGGTCCATCACACATGACGCCCACGCCCACGCCCAGGTCCTGGAGCCCGGAGGACATTTCCGACCTCTTCGAACTGGACGAGCAGCACGAGCGGGACGGCATGGAGACCGTGCTCGCGTACGTCGCCGAACTCGCGGGCCGCGGAGTGAGCGTGGCCGAGGTCGAGCGCGAGATCGACGCGGAGAGCGGGCTGATGATCGCGGCCGAGATCCATGTGAGCGGTGACCGTGTCGTGCGCGCCCACTTCCCGGCGGTACCGCTCGCCTGGCTGCGCGACCGCGCCGGTTTCGCCGAGGAGTGGCGTGAGTGGTGCCGGTACGAGATCGGCGAGATGTTCGTCCAGGGGGAGGGGTATCTGTACTGGACCGAGGCCGTCGACGCCGGTGTGCACGCGATGTGAGGGCTCAGTACGGTTCGACCAGCCCCGTCTCGTACGCGGTGATCACGAGCTGGACCCGGTCGCGGGCGCCCAGTTTGGTGAGCAGGCGCGAGACGTGGGACTTGGTGGTGGCGACCGTGATGAAGAG
This sequence comes from Streptomyces sp. MUSC 14, assembly GCF_001866675.1. Taxonomy (NCBI): domain Bacteria; kingdom Bacillati; phylum Actinomycetota; class Actinomycetes; order Kitasatosporales; family Streptomycetaceae; genus Streptomyces; species Streptomyces sp. MUSC 14. The sequence continues at coordinate 221,401 of NZ_MLYN01000017.1, read as the reverse complement.
GTCCTCCGCGATCTCGGTGTTCGAGCGACCGCGTCCGACGAGGGCCAGTACCTCGCGTTCCCGCTCGGTGATGCCCGCCAGACGCCGGACGCGGCGTTCCGGTGCGGTCGCGGGGCGGCCGACGAAGTCCGCGATCAGGCGGCGGGTCACGCCGGGCGCGATCAGCGCGTCTCCGGCGGCGACGACGCGGATCGCGCCGAGGATGTCGTCCAGCGCCATGTCCTTGACGACGAAGCCACCGGCCCCGGCCCGCAGCGCGCCGTACACATGGTCGTCCTCGTCGAACGTGGTCAGGACGAGGACCCGGGCCGCCGTCGGGCCGGCCGTGATCCGGCGGGTGGCCTCGATGCCGTCCGTCCCGGGCATCCTGATGTCCATCACCACGACGTCGGGGGCGAGTTCCTCGACCAGCCGGACCGCCTCGTCACCGGTGGCGGCCTCGCCGACGACCTCCAGGTCGGGGTGGTCGGCCATGAGGACACGCAGCCCGGACCGCACCAGCGGCTGGTCGTCGGCGAGCACGACCCGGATGCTCATCGGGCATCGGTCCCGGCCGCGACGGACTCCGGCAACGGCAGCCGTGCCACCACCCGGAAGCCGCCCTCGGGGCGCGGACCCGCGCTGAGCCGCCCGTGCAGCAGCCCCGCCCGCTCGCGCATGCCGATGATCCCGAAGCCGTGCCCCGGGCCGGGACCGGTGGCGCCCAGCCCGTCGTCGACGACCTCCACCGTCAGCTCCTCGTCCCCGTAGTCCACGGCCACCCGGCAGTGCCCGGTGCCCGCGTGGCGGACCACGTTGGTCAGCGCCTCCTGCACGATACGGTAGGCGGCCAGGTCGAGTTCGGCCGGCAACGGCCGCTGCTCCCCGCCGACGTGCACCTCGACCCGTACTCCCGCGCCCGCGGTCGCCGCGGCGAGCCGTTCGAGGTCCGCGAGCCCTGGCACGGGCGCGAGCGAGTCCTCCCCGGCGCCCGCCGCGGCCGTCGTGTCCGGGTCGGCCCGGCGGAGCGCCACCAGTGTGCGGCGGAGGCCGGACAGGGTCTGCCTGCTGGTGTCCTCGATGGCCCGCAGCGCCTCGCGTGCCTCCCCGGGCTGTGTGTCGATGACCCGGCCGGCCACCCCGGCCTGGATGGTGACGATGCCGATGCTGTGCGCGACCATGTCGTGCAACTCCCTTGCGATCCTTAGCCGTTCGGCCGTGACGGCCTCCGCCACCTCCTGCGCGCGCAGCGCCACCGCATGCTCGCGGCGCTCGCGGAACAGCAGCCCGACCATGCAGGACGCGATCAGTGCCAGCAGGCCGATGACACCGTTGAGTACCAGGAAGTCCCCGTGGGAGAAGACGCTTGTCACCAGCAGCTGCACGGCGAACGCCGACGCCACGGCGGCCAGGGCGGCCCGCCGGGACCGCGTGGCGACGATGAGCCCCAGCGCGAGGTCCGCCGCCACGAACGACACGAACGGGGCCTGCCCCTGCAACGTCAGCGCGATGGCGGCGGGGCGGTGCGGGAGGACCACCACGGCGGTGGCCCCGACCAGCGTCAGCGCCAGAACCGCCGCCGGCCTCCGGCGCACGACCCCGGTCAGCAGACTCGACGCCAGCAGGCATCCCACGGCGTACAGAACGCCCGAGGCACGTGGTGCGCCCGTCAGCAGGACCAGCACCAGGAAGACGTACAGCGCGCCGCACGCCCCGTCGGCGACCGTCGTCCTCCTCGGCAGCGGCAAGTCCTTGCGGGGTACGGCGGCGCCGAGCGGGTCGGCCGGTGAGGTGAGCATGACGTGAGACTAATGAGCCGTCACCCGCTCGGCATCGGCCCGGGGACGTACGCCCGTGGTATGCCACGCGGGTGGCTCCGGCGGGCGTGCTGGCAGGATGTGAGGATGGTGGCGAATCAGCCCTGGGCAGGGCTTCACGGTGATCTGCTGGCAGCGAGGACACGGGTGTACGACCCGGGTGGCTTTGCCTGTTCGCGGCCGGTGCCCGAACCGGAGAGCGCCGAATACGCGGCTCACGGGTTCACGATCGACGGGTTGTTGGTCAGGTTTCGCGTGGCCAGGACCACCCCGACGAAGGTCGGCCAGTTCGTCACCGTGTGGCAGCGGTCCGCCGAAGGCCCGATCCGGCCGTTCGACGCCGATGACGGAGTCGACCTCTTCGTCGTCAGCAGTCATGACGGCGGTGGCTTCGGACAGTTCGTGTTCCCGCGCGAGGTGCTGTGCGAGCGCGGCATCGTGTCCAGGGGCGGTTCCGGCGGGAAGCGGGGGTTCCGCGTCTACCCGCCATGGGTGACCACGACCAGCCGTCAGGCAGCCGGCACTCAGTCCTGGCAGGTGAACTACTTCCTGCATCTCGGGGAGGGCCAGGCTGTCGAGATGGAGCGCGCCAAAGCCCTCTACCACCCGTAGGCGCCCTCTTCGCCAAGGGCGTTGTCGGGCACCCCCTGGGCGCGAGGCGTACCGTCCCAGCGCCAGGTCGTCAGACGGGCGCGGCCGGGCAGTTCGCCGCGTCCGGTGGCCCACAGCAGGGTGCGCCAGGGATCCATGGACCCGAGGGCGTCCGGGAAGAGCCGGGCGAGCACCCGCGCGCACAGATCGGCGGGCGGGCGCCAGGCCAGGCCGAGCCCCTGTGCCAGGTCGTAGGTGTGCACCAGGGTCTCCGTGATCCCCATCGCCGCGAACCCCTCGGGATCGGAGATGCCGAAGACATGGTGGGCGCGGACCCGTGGGGGCGTCGTACGCACCATGGCGATCAGCAGCGCGCCGCTCGCCTCCAGCACCTGCAACAGCCCGGCGGACCCCGCCGTGCGGTCGGCGTGGATGACGTTCGCCGGTCCGCCGGGCCGGCGGCGCTGCCACACGAAGGGGACCTCGCCCTCCAACGGCGGTGTCCTGGGGCCCAGTTGGGCGGCGTAGGCGAAGAGGTCGTCGGCGAGATGCTCGACGGTCTCCCAGCAGTCCCATTCCAGCGAGCCGGCCGTGCCGTCCCAGGCGTCCGGGGGTGCCTCGCGCAGGAGGGCGACGGCGAGCCGCAGGGCGAGGTCGAGGTCGTCCGCGGTGACGGAGGACGGGGAGTAGGCGGTCTTCGCCGGCAGGGGCATGGTCGGACCGTATCGCGACATGACCGGGCCCCGCTCGCCCTTTGATCACGGGCTACAAGTCCTCGTGCGGGGAGCCCCCTGGAGAACGCCGACGAGGCCGACGAGGGCGGCATCGCCGGAGCCGTCGTGGCGACGCGGGCGGGTGGGCGTGCCTGCCGGAGCGGGGCCCCGGCAGGCGGCTTCGCCTCACGTCCGGCGTCCGCCGAACTCCCACTCGTGGACCTCGACCACCGCGTGCACGTCCGCGGCGAGGACGGCCCGAGCCGTGTCGGGGTCCGGCGCGCGCACCAGTGCCGCCGTGCCCAGCCGGGCCGTACCGTCGTCCGACAGGAGCGGTCCGTACGCGATCAGCACGTCCCGGTCGGCCGGCGGCGCGGGCTCGGCGGCGGGCTCCGCACCGAGGCCGAGCACCAGGTAGCGGCTGCCGTCGGTCCGGCCGCCGGGGAAGTCCCACATGGTGCGCCCCAGCATGTTGCGCCACCGGCGCAGCAGGACGTCCCGGTAGACGCCGGCCTGGTAGTTGGGCTCGTCGAAGGCGAACGCACGCGCGGCGGCGGGGTCCGGCAGGTCGACGATGTGCACGCTGCCGGTGGGCGTCGTACCGTCGGCCGCGAAGGTGGGGCCGCGCGCGATCATCTCCCGCGCGTACCGGTCCATGTAGGACCAGTGTTCCTGCAGCAGTTCCTGGCGCAGTGGCAAGGAGCCGGGGCGGTCGCGGTGGTAGCAGAAGAACTCCATGACCCCGGAGCCTTCCCCACCGCAGGGCGGCATCTCAACCGGCTTTCGGCGACGGCCGCCGGACACCGTGGCGCAGTCGGCGGCAGTGGGACATGCCGCATGTCGAGTGATTCTGGACGACCTCTTACCGGCGCTTACCTGCGTCTTCACAGCCGGGGCCGCCGCGCTGCGTACGGTGGCCGATGGGGGAGACTGTCGGCTGCGGCGGCCTCCACCAGGTGTGTTCGACGAGTCGTGTGGGTTCAGTTGCGTTGGTTCAGGTGCATGGGATCAAGCGCATTGGTTCAGGCGTGGAGGAGTGGACGGATGACTGCCGGTCGTCGCGTGGTGCTCGCCGCCATGGCGGGCGGTCTGCTCGCCGGGTGCGCGGGCCCGAACAAGGGCACTGACGCCTCCGCCGCCTCCCCCGGCTCGTCGCAGACGGGTCCGGCCCCGGTACCGTCCCGCGCCACCGCCCCGGCTTCGGGGGCCGCGACCGGACCCACCGTCACCCGCGCCCGGATCGTGGCCCGCTACGGGCACAGCGTGCCGCACTCCTGGGGCTTTGACGCGCCCGGAGTGGTGCACTCCCTGCCGCGCGCGAGGAACGAGATCGCGCTGACCTTCGACGCGTGCGGCGGCCGCGGCGGCAGCGGCTTCGACCGTGACCTGATCGACTTCCTCCGCAAGCGGCAGGTCCCGGCGACCCTGTTCCTCAACTCGCGCTGGATCGACGAGAATCCGGCCGAGTTCCACCGGCTGGCCGGCGAGCCGCAGTTCGAGATCGCCAACCACGGCACCCGCCACCTCCCGCTGTCGGTCTCCGGGCGCTCCGCCTACGGCATCCCCGGCACCCGCAGCGCGGGTGAGGTGTACGACGAGGTCGCCGGGAACCGGGCCAAGCTGACCCGGCTGCTCGGCGCCCCGCCCCGGTTCTTCCGCTCCGGCACCGCGTACTGCGACGACGTCGCCTCGCACATCGTCCGCGACCTCGGGGAACGCTTCGCCAGCTTCTCCGTCAACGGTGACGGCGGCGCCACCTTCACCCACCGGCAGGTCCACGAGACCGTCGCGGCGGCGCCCGGCGGTTCCATCGTCATCTGCCACATGAACCACCCCGAGGGCGGCACGGCCGAGGGCATCGCGAGCGCCGTCCCGCAGTTGCTCGCCACCGGCCACCGTTTCGTCCGCCTCTCGGACGCGTTCCCCGCCTGACGCCGGTAACGATCACGCGAACCCGCACCTCAGCACTCGTCAGCGGGCCCCTGCGGGAGAACAATGTCCCTCAGGGACGGACCGGGTTCGGGAGGCGTCATGAGTACTTCAGCGGAGCCGAGGGTGTCAGGCCTCGAAGTCCGGTCGATCGACTACGTCCCCCTGAACGAGCGGCACGGCAAGCTCTGGCATCTGGGCCCGCTGTGGTTCATGTCCAACGCCCAGATCGCCACCCTGGCCGTGGGCCTGATCAGCATCACCTCGGGCGGCAATCTGGTCTGGTCGCTGCTGGCCATCGTCGCCGGCACGGTCGTCGGCACGTTCTTCATGGCCTTCCACTCGGCGCAGGGGCCCCAGCTGGGCCTGCCGCAGATGATCCAGTCGCGCCCGCAGTTCGGCTACGTCGGTGCCCTCCTCGTATGGCTGTTCGCCTATGTGCAGTACGCGGGCTTCAACGTCTTCAACAGCATCCTCGCCGCCGACTCCCTGCACACCACCCTGCACGGCAGCGTGAAGCTGTGGGTCGTCGTGGTCACCGTGGTCGCGCTCGTCATCGCGCTGGTCGGCTACGACATCATCCACAAGGCCGAGCGGGTCCTGACGTACACCTTCCTCGTCATCTTCGGGATCTTCACCGTCGGCGTCCTGGCCACTCTGCACTACCCGGCGGGCTCCTTCGACCTCGGCGGCTTCAAGTGGACGCCGTTCCTCGCCCAGTTCGGCGTGGTCGCCGGGTACCAGATCAGCTGGGCCATCTACGTCTCCGACTACTCGCGCTACCTCCCGCCGAAGGTCACCGTCCGCAAGACCTTCTACTGGACGTACTTCGGCTCCGCGCTCGGCGGTATCTGGCTGATGGTCCTCGGCACCCTGCTGGCCGCCTGGGCGGGCAAGGACTTCGACACCATCAAGTCGATCAACGCCGCGGGCAACAAGGTGTTCGACGGCTTCGGCACGATCGTCCTGCTCTTCGCCGCCCTGGGCCTGGTGTCCGTCACCGCCCTGAACATGTACGGCGGTTCGCTGACCCTCATCAGCGGCATCGACTCGTTCAAGCGGGTGCGGCCGACGCTGGGCGTACGCCTGCTCACCCTCGGCCTGACCGCGGCCCTCTCGCTGGTGGGCGCACTGGCAGCGACCGCCAACTTCCTTGAGAACTTCAACAACTTCCTGCTGCTCGTGCTCTACCTCTTCATCCCGTGGACCGCGGTCAACCTCATGGACTACTACGTCGTCCGCCGCGGCCACTACGCCATCGCGGAGATCTTCAACCCCCACGGTATCTACGGCCGTTGGGGCTGGCACGGCATCATCGCCTACGTGGTCGGCTTCGCGGCCATGATCCCGTTCTTCTCCGTCGGCACCCTGTACGTCGGCCCCGCCGCCAAGGCGCTCGGCGGAGCCGACATCTCCCTGTTCATCGGCCTGCCGGTCTCGGCCCTGCTGTACTGGTGGCTGACCCGCTCGATCGACGTCGAGGCCGAGACCCGCCTGGCCCAGGAAGAGGCGGCGGCACTGGAACAGGCTGCCCACGAGCACCGCGAGCCCTGAGGGCCCCGACGCTGCTGGAGGCCGGCCAGAGCCTGGGACCGGTCACGAGTCCGGGGCCCGGCGGTGTCCTGCTCTCGGGATGCCGTCGGCATCGTGCCTTCGGACAAAGGGAGTTGACGGATCGACGCGTCACCGACCGCCTGTGTCGCTCCCTGGTGTGGTCTTCGCGCGCGCCACCCGCCCCCGGCCCCCGCAGGTCCGAAGACCGGCACCCTGCGTGTACCGTCCTTCACCCCGTGCGTCCTGCGACGCCGCCGTTGTTCTGGCCACTGTGGCTGCCACCACCCTGCCCACCGTGATCGCGGCGGCGCCCGCCCGGTGCGCGGACTGTTGCGGCGGCCCGGTCGTCGTGGCCCCGCTGTCCACGGCACCGCCGAGCACCGGAGCCTGTACGAGCCCCGAGCCGGTGGCGTGCCAGATCCGCCGCGAGACCCCGCAGGAGCCGGCTCGGGCGCGACATGGCCAAGTACGGCAACCCGCTCGGCCCGACCGCCGACCAGCTGCACGCCGAGTACGGCTCCTGGGAGAAGGCCGCCGACGCCTCGGCCTCCTCCTCGTATGTCCGGGCCTGCATTCACCCGGCCCGGACATGCCTAATGAATACGACAAACGGGTACTTTTCGGAAAGACGGACAACGGGAGACAAAGGAAACCGGTCATGAACGAGGACACGAGGACCTTGCACCCGGAGCAGCCGCCCGCGCACACCCAGCCCGCGGCGGCCCGCGGCGACCCGGCCCCGCTGGGCCTGGCCGGCTTCGCCCTCACCACCCTGCTGCTCTCGGTCATCAACGCCAACCTGCTCAAGGAGGGCGCCGCGATCATTCCGGTGCTGGGGCTCGCCCTGTTCTACGGCGGTCTCGCCCAGTTCGCGGCGGGCCTGTTCGAGTTCCGGCGCGGCAACACGTTCGGCGCCACGGTGTTCGTCTCGTACGGCGCCTTCTGGCTGGGCTACTGGTGGATCGCGCCACGCCTGGCCCTCGCCGGTGACGCGCACAACGCCCTCGGCCTGTTCCTGCTCGGGTGGGCCGTCTTCACCGCCTACATGGCCGTCGCCGCGCTGCGGGTCGGTCTCGCGGTGCTGGCCGTGCTGGTGCTGCTGACGCTCACCTTCGTCTTCCTGGCCATCGGCGCGTTCCAGACCGGGTCCGAGCCGCACGCCCTGACCCAGATCGGCGGATGGTTCGGCATCCTCACGGGGCTGGCCGCCTGGTACGCGTCGGCGGCGACCGTCATCAACGAGACACACGGCCGCACCCTCCTGCCCGTGGGCTCGCGTCGGCCCGGTCCGGCTCCGGCGCGCGCGTCGAGCATTCCGCCCGAGGCGTGAGGGGGGTTCACGCAGGCAGGGGGCCACCCGCGACAATCCTCTTCATGAACGACGGCATGCATGACGACACGGGCGGCGGGACGGGCGACGCCGAGAGCCGCCTCGCCAGGATCGAGCGGTTGCTGGAGAGCGGTGAGCGGGAACTCGTCCCCGCCTGGCAGCGAGTGACCCGGGGGGAGCCACGCTGGACGGTCACCGTCGTGATCCTCACGGCCGTCGGCCTCCAGCTCACGCTGCCGCACCGGCTCATCCTCCTGCACCCCGCCTGGGCCATGCCCGTGCTGGAACTGGTGCTGCTGGCCGGCCTGGTCGCCGCCAACCCCCGCCGGGTGGAGCCCGGCACCCGGTGGCTGCGATGGCTGGGCCTCGCCCTGATCTGCGTCATCAGCCTGGCCAACGGCTGGGCGGCGGTCCGGCTCGTCGCGGATCTGGTGAACGGTCAGGGAGCCGACCAGGCGGTGCCGCTGCTGCTGACCGGCGGCGTCATCTGGGTCACGAACGTCATCGTGTTCGCCCTGTGGTACTGGGAGTGGGACCGGGGCGGCCCGATGGCCCGGGTCCAGGGACAGCACCGGTACGCGGACTTCCTCTTCGTCCAGATGCAGAGCCCGGAGATCGCCCCGTCGGACTGGGAACCGGCCTTCCTGGACTACCTCTACCTGTCCTTCACCAACGCCACCGCCTTCAGCCCGACCGACGTCATGCCCCTGTCCCGCTGGTCCAAGATGCTGATGATGCTCCAGTCGTCGGTGTCCCTGGTGACAGTGGTCCTCGTGGTCGCCCGAGCCGTGAACATCCTGAAGTAGCGGAGCCGTACCCCGTCGGCCGCATCACCGCGGGGCCGAATCCGGGTCGGCCCGGGGTCGCACGTCGGCGACCGCCGGGCTGTCCATGTAGTCGCGGACGCGGGACAGCAGTCCGTCCCGGACGTGCAGGATCAGGAGGCCGGGGACGGCGAAGGCGGTGGGCCGGTCCGGCGGGGCTCCCACGGCGACGTGGACGACGTGCTCGGCGACGATCACCCGCGGATCGGCGGTCTCGTGGACCGCGACCTCGCTGATCTCGGTCACCCGGGCGGGGCTGGCGCCCCAGACCGCCCGGTATCCCGCGCGCACGGACTCGCGGCCCTCGAAGCACGGCGGGAATCCGGGCGAGGTGAACGGGAACTCGTGCACCGCGTCCACGGCGTACAGATCGGCGAGATCGTCGGCAGACTTGTCCCGCATGGCCTGGTAGTAGCGGGCCAGCACCTCACGCGGGGTGCGAGCGGCAGGTGTCGTCAGGTCCGGCACGGGGATCGCCCCATTCGCTCAACGGTTGTTGACTCACTGAGCGTAAAAGCGCGCCGGACCCTTGGTCAACGGTTGTAGAGTGAATAGGTGTCCATGCCACACCGGTCGCGTGCCGAGCGCCGTCGCGCCACCGAGGCGCGTATCCTCGCCAGCGCCCGCCGGCTGTTCGCCGAGAAGGGCTACGAACGCACCACCATCCGCGCCGTGGCGAGCGCGGCGGGCGTCGATCCGGCCCTGGTGATGCAGTACTTCGGTGCCAAGCGCGACCTGTTCGCTCAGGCTGTGCAGGCCGTCCCCGTGCTGCCGACGGCCACCGACGCCGACGCGCTCACGGATCAGCTGCTGGCCACCCTCGGCCTCAAGCTCGGCGGTCTCCCCGAGGGCGTGCTGGCGATGATGCGCTCCATGCTCACCGACCCGGCCGCCGCCGACCAGGTCCGGGATGCCCTGACCCGCCAGATCGAGGCGGTCGCGGCGGCCATGCCCGCGGCCGAGGACCCCGAGCTGCGTGCCGCCCTGCTCGTCAGCACCCTGCTCGGCATCACCATCGGCCATCAGCTTCTCGGCCTGCCCCCGCTGCGGGGCGCCGAGGCCGATCGCGTCGTCGACATCCTCCGGCCGGCCGTCAAGTCCCTGACGGCGTCGGCGGACTGACCCCCGCCCGGAACCGGTCCGGGCTCGGTGGGTGCGGTCAGTCCGTGGTCGTGGCGAGGATCAGGGCCCGGAGCTGGTCCGCCGTGTGGTCCAGGGGCTGGGTGCTGCGCTTGGCGCGGCACATGGCGACCGTGCCCTCCACGGCCGCGACGGTGAGCGTCGCCAGCTGCGCGGCCTGTGCGGGCTCGGCGCCGTGCGCGCGCAGGGAGTCGGCCAGCAGGCCCTCCCACGTGGTGAAGACGTCGGCGGCGGCCACCAGGGCGGCGGGTGTCTCGTCGCTCGGGGGTTCCTCGATGGCCACGGCGAGGACCGGGCAGCCGGCCCGGAAGTCGCTGTCCACCACGATCCCGCGCCACAGGCCGAGGAAGGCCCGCAGCCCGGCGACCGGCCCCGCCTCCAGCTCCTTGCGCAGGGTGCGGGCGATCCATTCGCCGGTGTAGCGGACGGCCTCGGTGGCCAACTGCTGCTTGCCGTCCGGGAAGTAGTGGTAGGTCGAACCCAGCGGCGCCCTGGCGTGCTTGGCCGTCTCGCGGATGCTCGTGGCGTTCAGGCCGCGCCGACTGATCATGTCGGCCGCACCGGCCACGATCCGCTCGCGCGGCGTCGGGGTGGGCTTGCTCACGTTCTCGGTCCCTTCTGCCCCACTGGCTATAACGACCGTCATAGTCTAGCGTGACGGCGCTGTATAACGACTGTCATAGAGGAGGAGTGCCCAGATGCCGATGATCCGGCTCACAGCCCCCGCCGGTGCCCTGACCGAAGCAGGCCGGCACCGTGTTCAGCGGGACCTCGCGGCGGTGCTGCTGCGCTGGGAGGGCGCCCCCGACACCGCGTTCTTCCGCGCCCAGGCCTGGAGCTACCTCGACGAACTGCCCGAGGGCGCGCAGACCACCGCCGAGGACGCCGAGCTGCGCCTCCTGGTGCAGGTGACCGTCCCCGAAGGCGCCCTGTCCGAGCGCCGCAAAGCCGGTCTGGTCGAGGACGTCACGAAGACCGTGCTGGCCGCCGCCGGGCTGGAGCAGTCCGACGCGCCGCGGGTGTGGGTGCTCGTGCACGAGCAGGCCGACGGCACCTGGGGCGCCGGCGGCTCCGTCATCCGCCACGCCGACCTGGTGGCCCTCGCGAAGGGGCAGCGCACCGATGCGTGAACTGACCTACGTCGCCCGGCGCACCGTCGAGTGGCGCGAGGCCCCGACCCGAGGCTCCAGGGCGACGGCGAGGCGATCGTCGCCCCGGTGACGGCCACCCCCTGCGACGTGGACTCCGCCATCCTGGCGGGGCACGCCACGTGGCGGAGGGTCCCGCTGGAGAGACCGCTGTGCGTGCGCGCCCGCGTCACGGGCGCGGCGGGCCGCAAGGTGTCCGTGACCGGATCGATCACGACCGAGGCGGACCCCGATGCCCGACTGGTCGTGGCCGACGCGGTGTTCATCGCTCCGGACCCGCAACGGGACCGCGCGCTGTTTCCCGGGATGCGGGCGCAGCCGTAGTCGTCCTGCCGCCGTGTCAGACGCCCGAAGCGGTGGCCTCCGCGGCGCTCAGCACGGCCGCGGTCTCGGAATGGCCGCAGTCGCGCGCCCACTCCAGGGCGGTGCGGCCGGTGCCGTCGTCCTCGCGCAGCAGGGGATCGGCACCGTGCTCCAACAGCGCACGCACCGTTTCTGTGTGCCCCCAGCACGCGGCCGCGCACAACGGGGTGCCCTCCGAGCCGAGTCCGCCGCTCTCGGTGTCGGGGCGGGCCCCGGCCGCCAGGAGCAGCCGGGCGATCGCGGCCTGTCCGTGCACGGACGCGCGGTACAGCGGGGTGGCGCCGTCGCGGTCACCCCGCTCCGGGTCCGCCCCGGAGCGCAGGAGCGCTGCCACGCGGGAGACGTCGTCGTACAGGATCGCGGTGAGCAGATGCCGGGAGAGCTTCTTGCGTCGACGGTGGTTCACCGGAGGTGTCCCGCGATGGTCCGTGCGCACTCCATCGACTCGGTGTGGGTGGTGTCCACCTCCAGGTCGTAGGTCACGCCCCGGTGGACGAGGTCCGCCTGGGTGGCGGCCATCCCGGTGACGCGGTCACCCCGGGCGGTCTCCCGCCCCGCTGCGACATCGGCGTCACAGCGAACCCCGACCCACAGCACGCGCAGGTCGGCCAGAGCCTTCTGCCAGCGCTGCTGTGACTCCGCCCCGCCGAGGAAGACCTCGTCGAGGACGACCCGCGCGCCCGAGCGGGCCAGCGCGGCGACCCCCTCGATCCATGCCGCCTCCAGCCGCCGGAACTCCGGCCCGACCGTGACCTCTCCGTCCTGGGCGAAGCCGATCCCGGTGTCCGAGGCCCGCATGGCCGCCGGCATCGCGTCGACCAGTGTGTCCGTGCCGAGGGCCAGCCACGGATCCGGCAGGATGGCCTGGAGACATCGCACGATCCCGGACTTGCCGGAGCTGGAGCCACCGTTGAGCACGATCACCTGGGTTGTCACCGGGCCAGAGTAGGGGAGCCAGGGACCGCGACAAAGTGGTGTTCGACCGCCTTCACGGCGCCGCGAACTCCGGTTTCCCGGTCACGGGGGCGAGGGCGGCGACGCCGTCGATCTCGACGCGCACCCCGTCGCGGACGAGGTGGGCGACGACCGTCGTCCTGGCGGGGAGCAGCGGGCAGTCCGCGAAGAACTCCCGGTACACGACGTTGAATCGGGCGAAATCGCGTCGGTCGCTCAGGTAGCAGGTGCACTTGACGATCAGGTTCTTGCGGCTGCCCGCCGCCACGACGACCGCGACGAGGTTGCGCAGCACCTGGCGGACCTGGTCGCCGAAGTCGTCCGGTATCTCGTGCGTGGCCGGGTCGAGCGGCCCCTGTCCGGAAGTGAACACCAGGTCACCGACCCTGATCCCCTGGGACAGCGGCGGCTCGGTGCCGTCGGGGAAGCGTACGAACGGAGCGTTCTCGGTGTGGATGCCCTCGATCATGGCGGCATTCTCCCGTACCGGAGCCGACGGTACGGGAGAAGTGCGCGATGCCATGACGTGAGACGAGCCGGTGCGCCCCTGCCGGCGTGGTGTCAGGTGTCAGGTCACAGGTGTCAGGCGTTCGGGTCGAAGGGGATGCCCGACGGCATGGAGTGCACCAGGGCGTACGCGAAGTCGCCGTCCTTGATCTTGATGGTCGCCGCGCCGAAGTCGGCGCTCATGAGCTTGTCGCGGAACCCGGGCGGGTAGCCGTTCCAGCCCACCAGCCGCGGGTAGAACCAGCCGCCGGTCACGTTCTCCGGGGGCTCGTCATTGGCGTTGGCGAAGCGGAAGTCGTGGGTCGAGATGCCGTCCTTGTGGTAGACGATCTTCGGATGGGTGCCGTCGAAGCGGACCGAGGAGCGGGCGGCCACCTGGTAGCCGGTGTGCTGGGACACCGACACGTACTGGACCTCGTTGTCGTTGATCCACACCACCACGTGCTCCCAGTCGTGGGTGTGCCCGATGGCCGCCGGACCCAGGGTCGCCTGGTCCTTCTCGAAGTAGCTGGCGTACACGACCGCACACCAGCCGTTGTTGCACTTCTCGCGTGAATAGGTGTTGGCGTTGGCGAGCTGCGCGTAGTCGTGGCAGTGGCCGTTGACGTCGCCGCCGAGCTTCAGACCGGGGTTGATCCGGCCGTCGGCGCCGATGGCGGCCGTGGCGTAGCAGCCGTCGTAGTCGTAGTCGTAGGCGGGGGAGAAGGTCTGTTCCAGGCCGTCGGCGTTCTGCGGCAGCAGCGTCAGGACGTCGGCGTCGGCCTGCGCGGGGAGTGTCAGTACGAGAGCCAGCGCGGCGAGTACGACGGCCGGGACCGACCGGCGCAGCCGCGGCCGGCGTCGGCCGCCGGATGCCGGACCGGCGGGAACTCGTGTGGGGGAAAAGGGGGTTCGCACCTCAACTCCTCATGCGTGAGCCTCGGACGGGGCGTGGTCGCGCCGCGAACCTAAAGGTCTGGACCTCTTGCGTCAAGAGGTGAAGTAAGGGGTGAGGGAATGGAGTTGAGGTGTGTCGCTCGATCCGCCGTGTCCTCCCCGCGCAGTACGCCGTGCTCCTCCCCGAGGCGGAGCGGAGCGCTTCGGCTCGTGCCCTGTCACCAGGCCGTATTGCCGGCACCGGCACGATGTCCGGGCACCCCTCCGCCCGCCAGGCTGGTCAGGTCCCCCTTCCGGTGGCGCCGGCCGGTGGCGTTGGTGTGGGCCGTGCTGCTCCGTGCCGTGGCAGTCGGCGCCGTCAGGGCTCCGGCCGCCTCAGACGGCGGCACGTCCTTCATGCCCGGCATCGAGGCGCGGCGGGCCTTCGATCTCATCGGGCAGCGATTCCCGGGCTCGGCCGCCGACGGCGCCGCCGAGCGGATCGTGTTCGTCGCACCGCACGGGGAGAAGGTGACCTCGTCCGGCCATCGCGCCGCCGTCGACACCCCGGTGTCGGAGGCCGTCGGCGAGCCGAAGGTCTCGGGTGCCGTGAAGCCGTTCACCGCGGGCGCGGTGAGCAAGGACGGCGCCACCGCCTACGCCACCGTGAACTTCACGGTGAAGGCCGACGCGCTCACCGCCTCCGACGAGGCCGCGCTGGAGCAGGCCATCGCCCGGGCCCGCGACTGCGGCCTCACGGTCGAGACCGGCGGCACCGCGCTCGCCTCGAAGACCGCGGCGGGCGGCTCGTCGGAGGTCATCGGCATCGGCCCCGCCGCGATCGTCCTGCTGATCACCTTCGGCTCCCCCGCGGCCGCCGGACTTCCCCTGCTCGCGGCGGTCGTCGGGGCCGGGGTCAGCATGGCCGCGACCCTGGCCCTCGGCCCTCTTCGTCGTCTCGCGCTACCGCGAGGAACGGGACGCCGGGGCACGCGCCGGCCGACGCCGCCGGTCTCGCCGTGGGTACGGCGGGCTCGGCCGTGGTCTTCGCGGGGCTCACCGTGGTCATCGCGCTGGCCGGCCTGGCCGTGGCCGACGTGCCGATGCTGACCAAGACGGGCCTGTGCGCGGCTGGCGCCGTGGCCGTCGCCGTCCTGGTCGCCCTCACCCTCGCCCCGACCCCGCTCGGCATGTGGCCGAACGCCGTCGTGTCCCGGTCCGTGGGCAAGCGTGGCCGTGCCGCCCGGTCCACCGGCACCGCGGGTGCCCGCTGGGCGCGCTTCGTCCTGCGCCGCCCGGTGGCCGTCCTGCTGGCGTGCATCGCGGGACCGGGCGCCCTGGCGCTGCCCGCCACCCGGGTGGGGACGGGCATGCCGGGCGACGAGTCCAAACCGTCTCCGCGACGGAGCGGCGCGCCCACGACGCCCTCGCGCACGGCTTCGGCGCGGGCTTCAACGGGCCCCTGACGATCGTGGTCGACGCCAGGGGCGCCACCGACCCCATGGCCGCCGTCACCGCGATCACCGGTGAGATCCGCGCGACCCACGGAGTCGTGTCGCCGGGTTGACGCGGGCGGGGCGGCGGCTTCTTCGGCAAGGGCGTCAGCCCCGGCGACCCGCTGTCCGGGATCCGCACCGTCGCGGCCGGCGACGCCCTCCTGCCACCCCTCGCCACCCGGGCCCAGATCACCCGCTTCCTGGCCGCCCCGGACACCGACGGCTTCCGTCACCTCCCCGAGGCCGTGCAGACCCTCACCGACCGCGAACGCGAGGTCACCGCCCTCGCCGCCACGCACGGCACGTCCAACGCCGACATCGCCGAACGACTCGTCCTGAGCCCACTGACCGTACGCGGCCGCATCCAGCGGGCCATGACCAGGCTCGACGCCGGCGACCGTGCCCAACCCGTCGTCATCGCCTACCAGAGCGGCCTGGTGGGACCGCCGACCCGACCGGGCGGGTGAGGCGGGCTCCGCAGCACGGAGCAGCACGCGGCCCCGGTCCGCTCGCGGTCCTGTCGCAAACCGGCCAGCATCACCGCCGCCGGTCACGTACAACGGGGACATGACGACTCACCGCGACACCGCTCAGCTCGCTCAGCGAGAACTGGCCGCCACCCTGCGCGCGTTGCACGCGTCCTCGGACGGCCGCGCGCTGGTGCTGCCCAACGCCTGGGACGCCGCGAGCGCCGCGCTCATCGCGCAGGCGGGTGCCCGGGCGATCGCGACGACCAGCGGGGGAGTGGCATGGTCGGCGGGACGGCCCGACGGGCACGGCCTGACCCGGGATCAGATGGCAGCGGCCGTACGGCGGATCGCCGAGGTGGTCGACGTGCCCGTGAGCGCCGACATCGAGGGCGGTTACGGCCCTGACGCCGAGGACGTCGAGGCCACCGTCCGGGCCGTGGTCGAGGCCGGCGCGGTCGGCGTCAATCTGGAGGACTCACTGGCGCCGGGCGGCCCGCTGCACGACATGCCCGCGCAGGCCGCACGCCTGCGCGCGGCCCGCACCGCCGCCGAGGAGGCCGGGCTGCCCGGACTGTGGCTCAACGCGCGCACGGACGTGTTCCTGTTCGGCATCGGCGACCCCGAGGGCCGTGTGGAGCACGTGCTCTCCCGGGCCAAGGCCTACGCCGAGGCGGGCGCCGACAGCCTGTTCGTCCCCGGTCTCGTGGACCTGGACACGGTGGCCGAACTGGTCCGCCGCGCCCCGCTGCCGGTCAACGTGATGGCCGGGCCGGGCGCACCCGCCGTGACCGCTCTCGAAGCGGTCGGGGTCCGCCGTGTCAGCGTGGGCACCGCACTCGCCCAGACCGCGTACGGGGCGATGCGGCGCGCGGCTGCCGAACTGCTGGACTCGGGCACCTACGCGGCGATGGAGGGCGCCGTGGACTTCGGCACCGTCAACAGCGCGGTCACCACCGCACGCGCGCGGCGCTGACCGCACCTGTGGGACGACTTTGCGTGCGCTGATGGGTTTCTTGGGCTGAACGGGACATGCCGGTCCGCTGCCGTACACGTTCCTCCTCTCGGATGTCCGTGCACGGTCCGCATGATCTCGCTCGCTCAGCACTGTCCGAGGAGAACCCTTGTCCCGACGCCCGTCCCACCCCGCACGCACCGTCACGGCGGCGGCCGCAGCGCTGGCCGCCGTCGGCGCGCTCACCGCGGCGGCCGCGCCCGCCTCCGCGCACGCGCCCGCGCAGCGGCACCCGGCCGCCCGGCACGTTCTGCTGCTGTCCGTCGACGGACTGCACCAGTCCGACCTCGCCTGGTACACGGCCCGCCACCCGCACTCCGCGCTCGCTCAACTGGCGGGCGGCGGCGTGGAGTACACCCACGCGGCGACCACGAACCCGTCCGACTCCTTCCCCGGCATGGTCGGCCAGCTCACCGGCGGTGACCCGGGCGTCACAGGCGTCTACTACGACGACACCTACAGCTCCGCCCTCCTGCCGGCCGGCACCACCACGTGCACCGGCGCCAAGCCCGGTACCGAGGTCGACCTCACCGAGGACCTCGACAAGGACAAGAACGCCCTCGACGCCGGTCAGGGCCTGAAGGGCCTGCCCGGCAGCATCCTCCGGATGACCGGCGACCCCAACCGCCTCCTCGACCCCTCGAAGCTGCCCGTCGACCCGAAGACGTGCAGACCGGTCTACCCGCACTCCTACCTGCGCGTGAACACCGTCTTCGAGGTGGCCCGCAGCGCGGGACTGCGCACCGCCTGGTCCGACAAGCACGCCGCCTACGACATCCTCAACGGCCCCTCCGGCAAGGGTATCCAGGACCTCTTCGCGCCCGAGATCAACAGCAACGCGATCGGCTACGCGGCGGGCGACGACTGGACGAAGGACAGCGCCGCGACCCGGCAGTACGACGGCTACAAGGTGAGCGCCGTCCTCAACGAGATCGACGGCTACGACCACGGCCGTACCCACAAGGTGGGCACGCCGGCGGTCTTCGGCATGAACTTCCAGTCCGTCTCCACCGCCCAGAAGCTGCCCACGTCCGACGGCCTCACCGGCGGCTACCTGGCCAAGGGCGTGCCCGGCCCGCTGCTGGCGAAGAACCTCGACTTCGTGGACCGGCAGGTCGGCGCCTTCCTCGCCGAGCTGCGCAGGCAGCACCTCGCCGACAGCACCACGGTCATCCTGTCGTCCAAGCACGGCCAGTCGCCCACCGACCCCAAGGCGCTGACCCGCATCGACGACGGCCCCCTCCTCGACGGCCTGAACGCCGCCTGGAAGGCCGCTCACCCGGGCGCCGGTGACCTCGTCGCCCACGCGGTGGACGACGACGCCATGCTGATCTGGCTCACCGACCGGTCCAAGACCGCCACCGCCTTCGCCAAGGCCTACCTCCTCTCCCGGTCCGGAACCGGCAACGGCATCGACGGCAGGGCGCGGTCCTTCACGGCGAGCGGGCTGAAGAGCCTGTACGCGGGCGCGGCCGCGGCCGGCTACTTCCACGCCCGCCCGGGCGACTCCCGCGTGCCCGACCTGGTCGGCGTCACCCAGTACGGCGTCGTCTACACCGGCGGCAAGGGCAAGATCGCCGAGCACGGCGGCGCCCACGCCGACGACCTCGACGTCCCGCTCGTCGTCACCGGCGCCGCCACCCCGCACGGCGTCCGCGTCGACAGCCCGGTGCACACCACGCAGATCGCCCCGACGATCCTGCGGCTGCTCGGCCTCGACCCGCGGAGCCTGGACGCCGTACGCGCCGAGCACACCCGGGTCCTCCCGGTGCGCTGAGCCCCCTCGCGCCCGTCACCCGGGCGGTTGATCCGGACGGAGTACGTGCCTGTTACTCACTTTCGGGTGACCGCCCGGTCGGGCATGCGCGGACAGGCCCGATATGCCACTGAATTTCGGCATTCAGGACGTAAATGGTCATTGCATCCGAGAGTTATGGATTGCTGCGGGAAACGTAATGCTCTGCGCGTTTCCCTCACAAAGGTCGCCACAGGCTGGAGGGTGTGCGTACGCGGCCGACCGGCCGCCGACCCGCGCCAACGCGCTCTCGCGAAGGGGGACCCTGTGTCCGTTTCTTCTTCCGTCCGTCGTGTGACGGCCGCCGCTTCCGTGGCCGCCGCCCTGGTGGGCGCAGCGGCCCTGCCTGCCGTGGCCGACGGCCACCACCTGGGCCGTACGCACTCGGTGGTCTACATCAGCGGCGTTCGGCACGACGGTCAGAGCCGGGCCGACCACTCCAACCGCACGCTGAACAACCAGTGGGTGGCGGTCACCAACAGTTCGCGCCGGGCGGTGAACCTGGACCGCTGGACGCTGTCCGACCGGAACGGTCACACGTACACCTTCCACCACGTCCGGCTCGCCGGCCGGGCCACCGTGCGCGTCCACACCGGAGTCGGCCGGAACACCAAGACCGACCTCTACCAGGACCGCCGCATCCGGGTGTGGGACAACAACTCCGACGCCGCGACGCTGCGCGACGACCGCGGTCGCGTGCTCGACGCCGTGTCCTGGGGCGGCCACGGCAAGCGCCACTGACCCCTTCCGCACCCGGCGGCCCCGGACGGCGTTCGCGCCGACCGGGGCCGCCCCCTTTGCCCGGCCCCTTCCTCCGCCACGGTTCCAGGGACCTCGCGGCGGGCTCACACGCGCCCGCCGGCAGCTGTGCGGCAGGCGTAACCGCTGATGATCAGGTGCGGAGACACCGGCGTAATGAGCCGTTCGTACCGTCACGAAGGGTGAGATCAGGTCGAGCACTGGACAGGGAGGCGCCCGTGGCCGCGCCGGGCTCGCGGAGCGAGGGCACGACGAAGGTGCGGACGGTCTGCTCGTACTGCGGAGTGGGCTGCGGCATGGTCCTCGACGTCGGCACAGGACCGGACGGACGGCGTACGGTCCTGAAGGCGAGCGGGGACAAGGAACACCCCGCGAACTTCGGACGCCTGTGCACCAAGGGCGCGACCACCGCCGACATGCTCGCCGCCCCCGGCCGGCTGACCGGCGCCCTGGTCCGGCCGGACCGGGGCGCGGAGCCCCGGCCGGCGTCCCTCGCGGCAGCCGTCACCGAGACCGCCCGCCGACTGCGTGCGATCATCGACGAGCACGGCCCCGACGCGGTCGCGCTCTACGTCTCCGGCCAGATGAGCCTGGAGGCGCAGTACCTGGCGAACAAGCTGGCCAAGGGCTTCATCCGCACCAACCAGATCGAGTCGAACTCCCGGCTGTGCATGGCCGGTGCCGGCACCGGTTACAAACTGTCGCTGGGCGCGGACGGACCGCCCGGCTCCTACCAGGACCTCGACCGGGCCGACGTCTTCCTCGTCATCGGGTCCAACATGGCCGACTGCCACCCCATCCTCTTCCTGCGGATGATGGACCGCGTGAAGTCGGCGGGCGCCAGGCTGATCGTCGTCGACCCGCGACGCACCGCCACCGCCGCCAAGGCCGACCTGTTCCTCCAGATCAGACCCGGCACCGACCTCGCGCTGCTCAACGGACTGCTGCACCTGCTGCACGAGAACGGCCACACCGACCCCGGCTTCATCGCCGCGCACACCGAGGGCTGGGAGGCGATGCCCGGCCTCCTGGCCGACTACCCGCCCGCCGCCGTCGCGGAGATCACCGGCGTCCCGGAGGAGCACATCCGCGAGGCGGCCCGGCTGATCGGCGAGGCGGGGGAGTGGACGAGCTGCTGGACGATGGGCCTGAACCAGTCCACGCACGGCACCTGGAACACCAACGCCCTGGTCAACCTGCACCTCGCCACCGGCGCGATATGCCGCCCCGGCTCCGGCCCCTTCTCGCTGACCGGCCAGCCCAACGCCATGGGCGGCCGCGAGATGGGCTACATGGGGCCGGGACTGCCCGGCCAGCGCTCCGTGCTCGCCGACGCCGACCGGGCCTTCGTCGAGGAGCTGTGGCAACTGGAGCCGGGTGCCCTGCGCGCCGACGGGGTCGGCAAGGGCACGGTCGAGATGTTCCGCAAGATGGCCGACGGGGACATCAGGGCCTGCTGGATCATCTGCACCAACCCGGTCGCCTCCGTCGCCAACCGCAAGACGGTCATCGAGGGCCTGGAAGCCGCCGAATTCGTCGTCACCCAGGACGTGTTCGCCGAGACGGAGACGAACGCCTACGCCGACGTCGTCCTGCCCGGCGCGCTGTGGACCGAGACCGAGGGCGTCCTGGTCAACAGCGAGCGCAACCTGACCCTCGCCCGACCCGCCGCCGACCCGCCCGGCGAGGCGACCGCGGACTGGCGGATCATCGCCGCCGTGGCCCGCGAGATGGGGTACGAGAAGGGCTTCGCGTACGACAGCGCGGAGGAGATCTTCGAGGAGATCAAGCGCGCCTGGAACCCGGTGACCGGCTGGGACCTGCGCGGGGTGAGCTACGAGCGGCTGCGGACCACGCCCGTGCAGTGGCCGGCGGCCACGGAGCAGGGGCCCGACCGCAACCCGGTCCGCTACGTCGGCGAGGACGGCACGCTCACCTTCCCGACGGCGAGCGGCCGCGCGGTCTTCCACGCCCGCCCGCACGTCCCGGCGGCCGAAATGCCCGACGACGACTACCCGTTCGTGCTCAACACCGGCCGGCTCCAGCACCAGTGGCACACCCTGACCAAGACGGCGAAGGTGGCCAAGCTCAACAAGCTCGACCCCGGCCCGTTCGTGGAGGTGCACCCCGAGGACGCGGACCGCCTGGGCCTCGCCGACGGGGACTCGGTGGAGGTCGCCTCGCGACGTGGGCGGGCGGTGCTGCCCGCCGTCGTCACCGACCGGGTGCGGCCCGGCTGCTGCTTCGCGCCGTTCCACTGGAACGACCTGTTCGGGGAGTACCTGAGCGTCAACGCGGTGACCAACGACGCCGTCGACCCGCTGTCGTTCCAGCCCGAGTTCAAGATGTGCGCCGTGTCGCTGACCAAGGTCGCCACCGCGGTGACGGTGCGGCCCCCGGTGCCGGCGGGCGCACAGGCCGCGGCCCCGGCCCCGGTCTCTCTGCCCCCCGCCGCACCGTCCACGGTGTCCGTTCCCGGCCCGTTCGGGCTGGAGCCCGCCCCGCCTCCGCCGGTCCTCGCCGCGCACGAACGCCGTTATCTGACCGGCTTCTTGGCGGGCATCCCGTCCGGCGCCCCCGGCGTCCCGGTCCTGCCGCCGGACGCCCCGTTCAGCCCGGAGCACGCCCTGTGGGTCAACGGCGTCCTGGCCGGCATGTACTCCAGGACGAGCGACGCGACACCCCCGGCCGCGACGGAGCCGCACGCTTCCCGCCGCCAGGTGGTGATCCTCTGGGCTTCGCAGACCGGGAACGCTGAGGAGTTCGCGTCCGCGGCAGCGGAGCGGGTCACCGCGGACGGCCACCGCGCCGCCCTGCTGCCCATGGCGGAGGCGGATCCCGCCACGCTGCCCTCCGACGCCGACCTGCTGCTCATCACGAGCACCTTCGGCGACGGCGACGCCCCCGACAACGGCGCCGGCTTCTGGGACGCCCTCGCCGCGCCCGACGCACCACGCCTCGACGGCAGGCGGTACGCCGTCCTGGCCTTCGGCGACTCCTCCTATGACGACTTCTGCGGCCACGGCCGGCGTCTCGACCGGCGCATGGCGGAGCTGGACGCGACACGGCTGGCCCCGCGCACCGACTGTGAACCGGACTACGAGAGCGAGGCCGGAGACTGGCTCGACCGGATACTCGCCACGCTGGGCACCGCCGAGCAGCCGCCGCCCGCCGAGCCCGCGGCCCCTGCCACCCCGCAGGCCGCACCCCGGCCGGCCCGCCCCACCCCGGTCACCGCCCGCCTCATCGGCAACCGCCTGCTCAGCCTGCCCGGCGCCGGCAAGGAGGTCCGGCGCTTCACCTTCGACACCCGCGACAGCGACGCCCCCCTCGGCTACGAGGCCGGGGACGCCCTGTCCGTACAACCGGTCAACCGGCCGGAGCTGGTGGCCGAATGGCTCGCTGTCACCGGCGTCGACGCGGACACGGCCGTACAGGTCAGGCATGCCGGAGAGGTGTCGTTCGCCGAAGCGCTGCTCCGGCACCTGGACATCTCCCGGGTCACCCCCGACCTGCTGCGCTTCGCCGCCGACCGCACCCGTGACCCGCGCGAGCTGCGCAAGCTGCTCCGGCCCGACAACAAGGGCGAGTTGGCGCAGTGGTCGTGGGGGCGCCAGGCCGTCGACGTCGTCGCCGGGTTCGGCGTCCGGGCCGCGGCGCAGGACTGGGCCGACGTGCTGGGGCGGCTGCAGCCCCGGCTGTACTCCATATCGTCCAGCCCCCTGACCGACGCCCACCTGGTGTCCCTGACGGTCTCCGTGGTCCGGTACGAGAACCCGGACGGGCGGCCCCGCCAGGGCGTGTGCTCGCCGTTCCTCGCGGACGCGGAGCCCGGCACCCCGGTGCCGGTCCGGGTCCACCGGGCACCGCACTTCCGCCCGCCCGCCGACCCCGCCACCCCGGCCGTGATGGTGGGCCCCGGCACGGGCGTCGCGCCCTTCATCGGCTTCCTGGAGGAGCGGCGGGCCCGCGGCCACCGCGCCCCGAACTGGCTGTTCTTCGGCGAACAGCACCGGGCGACGGACTTCTACTACGAGCAGGAGCTGACCGCGTTCCTCGCCGGGGGCACGCTCACCCGCCTCGACACCGCCTTCTCCCGGGACCAGCGCGCCAAGGTCTACGTCCAGGACCGGATGCGCGAACACGGCCCTCTCCTGTGGTCCTGGCTCCAGGACGGCGCCCACTTCTACGTATGCGGCGACGCCTCCCGCATGGCCAAGGACGTCGACCGGGCCCTGCGTGAGATCGCCGTCGCGCACGGCGGCCTGGACGAGGCCGAGGCCGCCACCTATGTGAAGCAACTCGGCGCCGACAAGCGGTATGTGCGGGACGTGTACTGATGCCGGTCTGGTCTCCGTTCCGTAGTGTGCAGGTCAAGGGCAGGTCATGGGTGCGGAAGGCGGATTGCGGTACGCGTATCGTTGGTGCGGACAAACGAAAGGCACCTCGTTCGGTGAGGCGTCTTCACGGACACAGGCCACTGATCCCACCCGTCGAGAGACGCTCCGGATCAGGACAGGTCTCCCCGGCCCAAGGGGTGACCCCAAGTGGCTTCCCCCTACGGGGATCACGCCGTGGAGTGCCAAAGCTCTGACGAGAAGGGGTGTGCCGGGCCGAGTCGGCTCCGGCTGCCCTCCGCCACAGGACCGCGACACTCTCCGCGCGGCCGTGACCGGGAGGAGGCGACATGGACAGTAGTCCGGGCCATAGTCGGCCCCTCATCGTGTTGTCCGCGCCGTCCTTCCGCGGCCCGCAGCAGCCTCCTCGTCGCTGATCCCCGACCGGGTCACCCGGTCGGCAGACCGTGCGCCGGTGCGCGCCCGGTGCGCCGGCGCGGGGACGACATGCGCTGCCACGGGCCGCCCGTAGCCCCGCCATACCGGGGCAAGGGGGTGTTCATCTTGGCTGCCCACACTCTGCTCATGTCCACTTCGGCCCGCCTGCGCGACCGCCGGGTCAACCTGGAGCGCCGTGCCACCACGTCCAAGGCGGTCCGTACCTCGTTGGTCTCCCTCGCCGGGCTGATCGGCGGACCGGCCACCAATCAGTCCGGCGACGAGGTCGGCCGCGTCGTCGACGTCGTCGCCCGGCTCTACGGCACCGACTCCTACCCGCCGGTCACCGGGCTCATCCTGCGCATCGGCCGCCGCCACACCTTCCTGCCCGCCGACGCCCTCGGCAAGGTGCACGCCGGACACGTGCGGCTGCGCACCGCCCGCGTCGACCTGCGTGACTTCGTCCGCCGTCCCGGCGAGGCGCTGCTCGCCAAGGACGTGCTCGACCACCAGCTGGTCGACGTCGACGGCGTCCAGGTGACCCGCGCCGCCGACCTGTATCTCGCGCCCCTGGTCGACCAGGTCGTCCTCGTCGGCGTGGACGTCTCGCTGCCCACCCTGCTGCGCCGGCTCGGCCCGCGCCGCTGGCAGGCCCGCCCCACCCCGGAGCGGGTGCTGGACTGGCAGGCCATAGCCCCCTTCGCCGAGCAGGCCACCGAGGGCCCGCCCGAGGTCCGGCTGCGCGCCTCCCGAGCCGCGCTGCACCGGCTGCGCCCGGCCGACCTCGCCGACATCCTCGAAGACCTCGGCCGCGCCGAACGCCAGCAGCTGCTCGACTGGCTGGAACCGGAGCAGGCCGCCGACGCGCTGGAGGAGATGGAGCCCGCCGAGCTGCAGAACCTGCTGCGCGAGGCACAGCCGGAACACGCCGCCCGCCTGGTCGACGAGATGGAGCCCGACGAGGCCACCGACGCCCTGCGCGACCTCAGGCGCGAGGAGCGCGAGGCCCTGCTGAACCGGATGCCCAAGGACGAGGCCGCCGAACTGCGCCGGCTGCTCGCCCACCGGGAGGGCACGGCGGGCGGTGCGATGACCACGCTGCTGATCACCGCCCGGCCGGACGAGACCGTCGCCGAGGTGCGCGGCCGGCTGGCCGAGCAGCACGAGCACCGCACCGAGATCGACGCGGTCGCCGTGGTGGACGGCACGGACCGGCTGCTGTGCGACATCCCGCTGTTCGACGTCGCGGTGGCCGAGGACACCACCCCCATATCCGACCTCGTCACCTGGCTGGCCCAGTTCGGCCCGCCGGACACCGTCCGTGCCGACACCTCCCTGGCCGAGGCCGCCGACCAACTGGTCGCGGCCCGCGCCTCCTCACTCCTGGTGGTCGACGACAGCGACCGCCCGCTCGGCCGGATCCTGGCCGACGACCTGCTCGACGCGATGCTGCCCGAACGCGGGCGGCTGCACTTCCGGAGGTTCCTGCAGTGACCCGCGACCTCGACACCGCCACCGCGGCACCGCAGGCCACCACGCCCGCACGCCGGACCGGCTGGCGGCGCATCACCATGATCGCGGCGGTGGCCGGACCCGGACTGGTCGCCGCGAACGCGGGCAACGACGCCGCCGGCATCGCCACCTACGCCTCGGCGGGCTCCCAGTTCACCTACGGCACCCTGTTCTTCATGGTGCTCGTGACCCTCGCCCTGGTGATGGTGCAGGAGATGGCCGTCCGCCTCGGCGCCTACACGGGCAAGGGCCTCGGGGCCCTGATCCGCGAGCAGTTCAGCCTCCGCCTGACCGCGCTCGCCGTGTTCTGCCTGCTGCTCGCCAACACCGGCCTGGTGGTGAGCGAGTTCGCCGGCATCGGGGCCGCCTTCGAACTCCTCGGCGTCCCCAAGTGGGCGGTCATCCCGCCGGCCGCGGTGCTGCTCTGGGCGCTGGTGCTGTTCGGCTCCTACCACTGGGCCGAACGCATCTTCCTGATCATGTCGCTGGCCTTCTTCGCCTACCCGGTCGCGATGATCCTCGGCCACCCGGACTGGGGCGCGGTCGGCCACCACCTCGTCGTGCCGCACATGGAACCGAACAAGGCCTTCATCCTGCTGGCAGTCGCCCTGATCGGCACGACGGTCAGCCCGTACATGCAGTTCTACGCCGCCGCTGGCGTCGTCGACCGGGGCGCCAAGCCCGCCGACTACCCGCTGATCCGCGCCGACGCCGTCCTCGGCGCCGTCTTCGCCTGCGTCATCAGCCTGACCATCATCATCGCCACGGCCTCCGCCATCGGCGGCACCGGCCCGCTGGACTCCGCCGCCCAGGCCGCCGAGGCGCTCAAGCCGGTCGCGGGCCGCAACGCCGAGCTGCTGTTCGCGCTCGGTCTGCTCGGCGCATCCGCCCTGGCCGGAGCCGTCGTCCCGCTCTCGGCGAGCTACGCCATAGGAGAGGCCGCGGGCGTGGAGCGCTCCGTCTCCCGCAGCTTCCGGGACGCCCCGCTCTTCCTCGGCCTGTTCACCGCCCAGATCGTGCTGGGCGCGGTGGTCGCGATGACCCCGGTCGACGTCATCCAGCTGCTGATCGGCACCCAGGTCCTGCAGGGCCTGATCAGCCCGATCGTCCTGGTCTACCTCCTGGTGCTGACCAACCGCCGCTCGGTCCTCGGCCCGGCCGCCAACGGCCCGCGCTACCGCGTCGCCGCCACCGCCGTGGTCGTCGGCGTCGCCGCCATGTCGACGATCCTCCTCGTCCAGACGCTCCTCGGCTGGTTCGGTCTCGGCTGATCCACGCCGTTCACCCCGGCGTGCCGCACCCCGATGCCGGGCCGCGGGCTGCCGGGGACTACCGTCCCTTGGTGGACCCGAGCCGGACTCTTCCGCCCCGAGGCCCCCGTACCGAGCCGAAGGAGGACGTTCCGCATGGATGGCCACGCGCCGACCGCACTGGCGGCCGGTCAGCTCCCCGAGCTGACCACAGGACGACTGCTGTCCACGTGGCAGCTGGACATCCCCGCCCTGCTGCTGGTCATCGCCCTGGGCGCGCTCTACGGCTGGGGCCTCGCGCGGCTGCGCGAGCGGGGCGAGCCGTGGCCGCCGGTCCGCGTGGCCGCGTTCGTGCTGCTCGGCCTGGGTGCGCTGGTGGTGGCCACGATGTCCGCGCTGGCCGTCTACGACCATGTGCTGTTCTGGCCGGCCGCCGTGCAGAACGTGCTGCTGGACCTCGTCGCCCCGCTCGGCCTCGCCCTCGGCGACCCGCTGCGGCTCGCCGTCGAGGCTCTGCCGGAGGGCGCCGCCGGACGGCTGCGCCGGGCCGTGTCCGGCCGCCTGGTGCGTGTGCTCACCTTCCCCTTCATCAGCACCGCCCTCGTGCTCGCCACGGAACTGACGGTCTACTTCACGCCGTACTTCGCCACGGCCCTGCGCGTGGGCTGGCTGCACGAGCTGATGTACCTCCACCTGCTCGTGGCCGGCTGTCTCTTCGTCGTACCGATGCTGACCCACGAGCAGACGCTGCCCCGCTGGTGCACCCACCCGGTCCGGGCCGCCCTCGTCTTCCTGGACGGCATCGTCGACGCGGTCCCGGGCGTCGTGGTGATGACGCACGGCACGCTGATCGCGGGCGCCTGGTACCTGCACCACGCGCCGACCTGGTCCCCGGACGTCCGGCACGACCAGCAGATCGGCGGCGGCGCGATGCTCAGCATCGCCGAGCTGGTCGCCCTGCCTTTCCTGCTGGCCCTCCTCTACCAGTGGGCGCGCGCCGAGCGCGTCCAGAACGCCGCCCTGGACCGCCGCCTGGACGCGGAACTCACCCCCGCCGTCGTGCCCGCCCCCGCCGTGGAGCACGCCCAGCGGGCCCCGTCTGCCGAGACCGAGCGGGTACGCCCCTGGTGGGAGACGGAACAGAACGAGGTGGCCCAGCGGATCCGGGGCCAGCACCGGGAGAGGTGACATCGGCCGCGGACCCGGTGGGGCCGGACGGAGCAGGGACTCCGGCCGGCCCCACCGTCGTGTCCGCTCAGGCGCCGAGCGCGTCCAGGACGGCGTTCGCCATCACGCGTTCCCCGGTGGCGTTCGGGTGCAGCGGCAGGGTGGGGGAGGCGGGGACCAGTCCCTCGATCCAGGGCGCCGCGGAACAGCTGTCGTGGCCCCGGGTCGGGGTGAGCGTGTCCACGTACGTGGCGCCGTCGGACCGGGCGGTGGCCGCGAGCGTGTCGTCGAGATCGCCCAGCACGGACCGCAGGAACGCGATGTCCCCGGTCGTGACCGGCAGCCTGCCGAGGCACTTTTCGGGGTCGTCGGGAAGCACCGCCGGATACCCGACGACCAGCACCCTGGCCTGCGGGGCCCGCGCACGGATCAGCCGCAGGGCGCTGCCGAGCTGGGCCGCCGCGGTGTCCGTTCGCTCGTGGAGAGTGTTCTGGTAGTAGTCGCGGCAGGGGGCACCGAGCGGATCCGTCACCGAGAGCGCGGTGCAGGTGACGGCGAGGTCCCCGAAGCCGAAGTCCGAGGTGCCGAGGTTGTCGCCCGCGACGGTGAGCGTGACCAGGGTGGTGTCCGGCGCGACGGCGTCGAGCTGGGGGCCGTTGACCACGACTCCGGCGTCCCTCTGGGCCGTCGTGAGCGCACCGACCTTCGCGCCCGCACAGGTCACGTCCCGGTACGTGCGCGGGCCCAGGGACGCGGCGACGAGCCGACCGTAGTCGTGGTCGGAGCGCATGCACAGGCCCGCGGACTGGTCGGGGATGCCGGCGCCGGCGGCGTACGAGTCCCCGAGCGCCACGTAGGCGCCGGCCGTCGAGGGCGCCGCGTGGGCGGTGGTGGTGGAGACGGCCGCGAGGAGTACGCCGCCGGCGAGGGCGGACGTCCAGCGCAAGAGCGCCTTCACGCCGCGGGCGGGCCGTGCGGTGGCGGGGGCCTCGGCGGTTGTCGTGCGTGGTGCGCGGTGGCTGCGGTGCGTGCTCGGCGATGCGGCTCTGGGCACGGTTGCTCCTGGGGAGACGGGACGACGGAAGCACAACTCCGGTACCGGCCGGTAACGTTGAGGACATCGTCGTAGCCCCCCGCCTCGCGGACCATGTGCCCGCGCACAGCGGCACGACGGCCCCGTTGTGCCCGCGCACACCGCCTTCGTGGACGCCGACGTCCGTTTGTAACCTGCCGGACATGAGCCGCACACCGCCACCGCCCGCCGAGATCGCCCCCGTCGCGGCCGCGCTGCTCGGCCGCGGGCACGAGCTGGGTGTCCGCATGGCCCGCCGTATCCGCGCCGAGGTCGGCTACTACGGAGACGAAGGCCCCGTCGCCTTCGAGGAGCTGACCGCCAGTTGCCGGCGCAACATCGAGCTGGTCTTCGGGCAGCTGGCCCACGGCTGTGCGGCCGGCATGGAGCCGGCGCAGGAGACGGGCCGCAGAGCGGCACGCGAGGGAGCGCCGCTGGGGGAGTTGCTGCATGCCTACCGGGTCGGCTCGGAGTTCCTGTGGTCCGAGCTGGCGTCCGCCGCCCGTGCCGCGGACGCCGTCACCACCGACACCCTCGTGGCCCTCGCGGCGTGGTGGGTGAACGAGGGCCTCGCGGCCGCGGCCAGCGACGCCTACCGCGAGACGGCCGCGGAACTGCTGCTCCAACGTGACCGCGAGCGCTCCGTACTGGTCGAGGCCCTGTTCACGGGCATGCTGACCGACCGCACCACCCTGTGGGAAGCCGCCGATGCGCTCGGCCTGCCGGCCGAGGGTCCCTTCGTGGTCGTGGCGGCCGCCGTCCCCGTGCCCGGCCGCGAGGCGCTGCCCGGCATCGAGCCCCTGCTGCTGGCGGAACGGATCCGCTCGGCCTGGCGGCTGTCGCCCGACCTCCAGGTCGGCATCATGGCCGTGCGCGGCCCGGACGGCGAGGGCGCCGCCCTGCGCGTCCTCGGCGGAGTGCCCACGGCCCGGGTGGGTGCCAGTCCCGGGTACCGCGCCCTGCGGGACACCCCCAGGGCCCTGCGCCTGGCCCGCCTCGCGCTGGCCCGGGTGCCGCGGGAGGCCACGGGCGTCCTGCGGTTCGACGACAGCCCGGTCGCCATGCTGGTGGCCGCGTCCGTGGACGAGGCCACCCGGATCGCGCGCACCGTCTTCGCGCGCGTGCTGGCCCTGCCCGGTGAGGAGCGCGACAGGCTGCTGGCGACCCTGGAGCAGTGGTACGCGGCCGGAGGTTCGGCGGCCGACGCGGCACGGCAGCTGTACTGTCACCGCAACACCGTCCGCTACCGGCTGCGCCGCCTGGAGGAGCTGACCGGCCGTTCCCTCCAGGACCCCCGAGCGGTCGCGGAACTCTCGGTGGCCCTGCACGCCCTGCGGCTGCTGCCGCAACCTTCCGAGGTACCGTGAGCCGTGCATTGTGGATTCTGAACTGCGCATTACCGAAGTGGAGTTGACGACTGCCTAACGCATCGTCAGTTTCGCGTGGTCGGTGTCGGGGAGCCAGTCGCGCCCCGGCGTGTACTCCAGCCAGCGGCGGGCGCGGCCGGTTTCGGCGAAGCCCCGCAGCAGGGTGTCGAGCAGCGGGTGACGGTAGGCGTCGTGCCAGGCCAGCGACCACGCGTACAGCGGGGTCGGACCGACCAGCGGGATGCCGTGCAGCCCCGAGTGGTCCGGCAGCGGAGCGTCGGCCGGGAAGAGGGCGAAGCCTTCGGGGTCGGCGCGGACGTGCTGGAGGAGGTGATCGAGGCCCAGGTTGGGGCCGTCGTGCCGGCGCGTGATGCCGAACTCGTCGGCGAAACGGCACAGGAAGTCCAGGCGGCTCAGTTCGGCCGGGCTCCACAGCGCGCTGTCGCGCAGGTCGGCGGGGCGCAGCGCGTCGGCACCGGCCAGCGGGTGGGACGGGCCGAGCACCACGTCGACGGGCTCCAGCCGTACCAGCCGCTGGGTCAGTGCCGCGTCCCGTCCCCCGGGCAGCGGATGCACGCGGCCGAAGCCCAGGTCCGCTTCACCGCGTGCCAAGGCCTGGGCGACCGACGGCCAGTCACGTCCCGGACCTGGCTCCCACCGCACCGGGCCGTCCGCCCGGACGGCGGCGGCGACGGTGCGCATCGGCGCGTACAGGTGCCCCCAGATGTCGATCCGCACGGCCGCTCCCGCGCCGGTCACGGCCGCGACGGCGCGCTCGCCGGCCGCGAGCGCCTCGCGCGCGCCCGGCAGGAACCGCTCGCCCGCCTCGCTGAGCCGGACGCCGCCCTGGCGCTCGAAGAGCCGTACGCCGAGCAGCTCCTCCAGCCGGGCCACGCGCTTGGACAGCGCCTGCTGGCTGGTGCGCAGTTCCTCGGCGGCACGCCCGAAGTGCAGTGTCCCGGCGGTGGTGACGAAGGCGCGGACCAGCGCGAGGTCGAGATCCATGCCGCTGACCATAGGCGACAACGAGGCGTTGTCGCCCGACGGGTCCGGTTGTTGGCCGGGCCGGTGCCCGCGGCGGTCAGATGGTTCCCGAGGCCGCACCCACCGCCGCACCGGCCGATGGTGCCGCAGGCCGCCGAGGAGGACGACACCGATGAAAGCCTTTCTGCCGACCGGAGACCCCGCCGAGCCCGTCGTGCTGGCCGACGTCGCCGAGCCGACACCGCGCCCCGACGAGGCGCTGGTGAAGGTCGAGGCGTTCTCCGTGAACCGGGGCGAGACCTTCAAGCTGGAAAAGCCCCTGCCCGGTGACCGCCCCGGCAAGGACATCGCGGGACTGGTGGTGCAGCCGGCCGCCGACGGGAGCGGGCCGAGCGGGATCACGCGGGTCGTCGGGCACCCCATGTCGGGCGGCTGGGCCGAGTACGTGGCGGTGCCGACCGGCGCCCTCGCCGAACTGCCCGACCGGGTCAGCACCCTTCAGGGCGCGGCCCTGCCCCTCGCCGGGCTCACCGCGCTGCGGCTGCTGCGCGCGGCCGGCCCCGTCGTGGGCCGCCGGATCCTGCTGACGGGCGCGTCCGGGGGCGTGGGCCACTACGTCACCGAGCTGGCGGCCGCGGCCGGGGCCCAGGTGACCGCCGTGACCCGGGACGCGGAGCGCGGCGCCCGGCTGGCCGAGCTGGGCGCCGCCGACATCGTCCACGACGTCGCAGACGCCCGGGGCCCGTACGACATCGTGCTGGAGTCGACCGGTGGGCAGGCCCTCGCCACCGCTCTGGCCCGGCTCGCCCGGCGCGGCGCCCTCATCTGGTTCGGGCAGGCGGGCCGCAGGCCGGCGACGCTCGACTTCTTCGACTTCTTCGACGGTCCCGAATCGGCCGTCCTGCGTCACTTCCACTACCTCGACGCGGACACCCGCCTCGACGACGACCTGGCCGCGCTGGTCCGGCTGACCGCCGAGGGGCGGCTGCACCCGGAGATCGGCCGTGTCACGGACTGGGCCGACACCGCCACCACCCTCACCGACCTGCGCGACCGCCGCATCCGCGGCAAGGCCGTCCTCACGCTCTCCTGAGCAGCGCCGGCCAACCGGCCTTTTCCACCGGCCAGTTCACCCACCACCGAAGGAGTACGACCATGACGACCGTCACCGACCCCAGGGCCGTGGTCATCCGCTACGTCGAGGCCGTCCGCGACGGCGACGCGGACGTCGTCCACGACAGCTTCGCGGAGGACGCCACCTGGCACTACCCGGGCGACCTGCCCATCTCCAAGGTGTGGCACGGACGGGACCGGATCATCGGGGAGTTCCTCGGCAGCATGGGACCGATCCTGGTGCCCGGCACCCTGGAGATCGAACTGATCAGCACGATCGCCGAGGGCGACCGCGTGGTGGCCGAATGGACCTCCAGGGCCAGGACCGTGTACGGCGGCGTCTACGACAACCGCTGCCTCGGCATCTACACCGTCCGCGACGGCAAGATCACCTCTGTCGTCGAGTACGCCGACACCCAGCACGTGGCAGCGGTCCTCTTCCCCGAGCACGACGCCCGGTAGGTCCCGCTCAGAGCTCCTTCCGCAGGAGGACGCACATCGTCTCGTACCGGCGGAACGACCCGTCCGGGCCCTCCTCGTCCCAGGCGTCCGGCGCGCGGCCGTACGCGACGTGGCCCAGGCGCTCGTACAGGGCGCGGGCCCGGGGACTGCCCTCCTCCACGGCGAGTTCCGCCGTACGCAGCCCACGGCCGACGACGCGTCGCTCGGCGGCCCGGATCAGCAGTGTGCCCAGTCCGCGGGACTGGAGCGCCGGCAGTACGGCGAGCTGCCGGATGGTCCCGGCGCCCGCACGGGCCCGGTAGTCGACGCCGCCGATCGCCACGGGCAGGCCGGCCGGGGTGCACACGGCCAGATAGTCCACCTCGCCCGCCGCCGCGCGCGCCAACTCCCGCTCCACATGGCGCAGATGGGTGGCCGAGCCGGACCATGTGCAGGCGGGCAGATCCCCGGGTGTCAGGTCGCGCACGGCGACCGGGAGGGTGAGGGTGGTGCGGACAGGGGCGCCGGCTCTGTCGGTCATGGGCGTGGGCATGCCGACCGGAGGGCGCGCCAAGGGATTTCCGTCGCGCCCTCCGTCCGGGCCCGAGCGGCGCGGCAATTCGGGGGTGGTCGTGCGGGCGGGTCCCGTAGCGTGCCGGGATGGTGACTGTACGAGCGATGGCGCAAGGCGACGTCGAGGCCGTGGCATCGATACGCGTGACCGGCTGGAGGACCGCGTACGCCGGGATCGTGCCCCGCTCCTGCCTCGACCGGATGACGGTCGAGGCGGACGCGCGACGACACCGCGAGCGCGTCACGCAGCCGGGAGACGGCAGGACCGACCTGGTCGCGGTCGACACCGACGGGCACGTGTCGGGCTGGGCCTGCCTCGGACCCTGTCGTGACACCGACACCACCGCGGCCACCGGTGAGCTCCATGCCCTGTACGTCCGGCCCGCGCTGATCGGCTCCGGCATCGGCCGCACGCTGCTCCGGGCCGTGCACGCACACGCCCGCGCGTACGGCTTCGACCAGATGGTGCTCTGGGTCCTCACCGGCAACACCCCGGCCCGCCGCTTCTACGCACGGGCCGGGTACGCCGCCGACGGCGCCGTCCAGACCGACGAGTACGACGGGGTGTGCGTGCCCGAACTCCGCTACCGGCTGGCCGCCGGTGCCCTCAAGCGGCCCGGTGGCGCTCCGTGATCCAGCGGGCCGCGAGCAGGCCGGAGGCGGCGGTCAGGGCCGCGGCCGTGATCACCGTGGCGTCGAGTCCGAAGGCGTCCGCCAGCAGCCCGGCGATCACGGCGCCGCCGGCGTAGCCGATGTCGCGCCAGAAGCGGTACGTGCCCAGGGCGTTCGCGCGCCGGGCCGGGTGTGCGTGGTCGGAGATCGAGGCGATCAGCGCCGGGTGGACCAGGGCGGTGCCGATGCCGAGGGCGACCGCGGAGAGGACGCCGGCGAGCAGGGGACGGTCCAGGAGGGCCAGGGCGAGGACGAAGCCGCCGGCCTGGACGAACATGCCCGTGACCACGAGGGGTTTGCGGCCGATGCGGTCGGCGAGGTGGCCGGTGGGGATCTGGCCGATGCACCAGAGGATGGGGTAGAGGCCCTTGATCAGTCCGACGGCGGCGATGCCGAGGCCGTGCTCGGTGAAGAGGAGCGGGAAGACGCCCCGGGTCAGGCCGTCGTTGAGGTTGTTGACCAGGCCGGCCTGGCTGGCGCCGCGCAGGGAGCGGTCGTGCCAGGAGGTACGGGCGAAGGCGGCGGACAGGCCGGTGCTCCCGGTGCCGGGCAACGGCTCGGTGTGCCGGGCGAGTTCGAGGGCCACGTGGGCCGCGGTGTACCGCACGACGAGGGCGAGGCCGAGTCCGGCGGCGACGAAGACGGCACCGATCAGCTCGGGGACGGGGCGCAGGCCGCAGGCCGTGGCGAGACAGCCGGAGATCAGGGCGGTCGCGCCCACGGAGGTGTATCCGGCTGCCTCGTTGAGCCCGGTGGCCGGTCCGCGGCGGGCCGGGCCGACCAGGTCGATCTTCATGTTGACCGTCATCGACCAGGTCAGCCCCTGGTTGAGGCCGGGCAGTACGTTCGCGGCGACGATCCAGCCCCAGGACGGGGCCCACGCGAGCGCGAAGGGCACCGGGACGCCGATGAGCCAGCCGGTGACGAGGAGCTGCTTGCGGCGGAACCGCGCCGTGAGCGCGCCGGCGGCGAGGTTGGTGAGAGCCTTGGTGAGCCCGAAGGTGTGGCTGCCGATGAGCGGGACGGTGGTGCGTTCCAGGCCGACCAGACCGCCCACACAGACGTTGACGACGACGAGCAGCGTGAACTGGACCCGGGTTCTCCCGCAGCCAGAGCCGCACGGGCCCGGCCGGAGCCCTGGTCGCCGTCAGATGGTCGTCGGCAAGGGTGGTCGGAACGCCGCCCGTCCTCCACGATATTCCATGGAATTATGGAGGATGCAGGGCCGGAGACCACCGGGAACCCGCGACCGGTTCGAAGACGCGGCTCTACGACGCCTTCGCGACCAGCGGAAAGGCGCTGGCCAGCGGAAAGCGGCTGGAGCTGCTGGATCTGCTCGCGCAGGGGGAGCGGACCGTCGACGCCCTGGCCAAGGCCGCGGGGCTGAACCTGACGACCGCGTCCGCGCACCTTCAGACGCTCAAGCAGGCCGGTTTCGTCGCCACGCGCCGTGAGGGCGTGCGCATCCACTACCGGCTCACCGGCGAGGACGTGGCCCTGCTGTTCGCACTGCTGCGCAAGGTCGCCGAGAACCACCAGGCCGCCGTGCCCGCCGCCCGCGACGCCTATCTCGGTGACGACGGTGCCGCGGAGGTCACCCGCGAAGAGCTGAACGCGCGCGTCGCCGCCGGCGGTGTCGTCGTGCTCGATGTGCGCCCGGCGGAGGAGCACCGGGCCGGACACATTCCCGGCGCGCTCTCCATCCCGGTCGGCGAACTGGCCGACCGTGTCGCCGAGTTGCCCGAGGAGGCCGAGATCGTGGTCTACTACCGCGGCGAGTACTGCGTCCTCGCCCACGACGCGGTCCGCCTGCTGACCGGCCACGGCCGACGCGCGCTCCGGCTGAACGACGGCATGCTGGAGTGGCGCCTGGCCGAGCTGCCCGTCGACACTGCGGACCTGACCTGAGCGGGCACACCGGGCGAACTACAGTGCCGACCGACACACCGCAGCACTCCGGAACCGCACCGAGGAGAACGACGATGGCTCCTGCCCAGGCCGAGGTCCAGGCCACCTACGCCGTCACCGGCGCCACCGGCCGGCTGGGCGGACGCGTCGCCCGCCGCCTGGCCGCCGCAGGCACTCCGCAGACCCTGCTGTGCCGTACCCCGGCCCGCGCCCCTGAACTGCCCGGCGCCACCGCCGTACCCGGAGCCTACGGCGACCACGACGCCCTCGTGCGCGCCCTGCGCGGCACCGACCGCGTCCTGATGGTCTCCGCCTCGGAGTCCCCGGACCGCGTCGCGCAGCACTGCACCTTCGTCGACGCGGCGGCCGAGGCGGGCGTCGCCCACCTGGTCTACGTCTCCTTCTGCGGCGCCGCACCCGACGCGACCTTCACCCTGGCCCGGGACCACTGGCACACCGAGCAGCACATCCGCGCCAGCGGCGTGCCCTTCACCTTCCTGCGCGACAACCTCTACGCCGACTTCATGCCCGGCCTCGTGGGCGAGGACGGCGCGCTGCGCGGCCCCGCCGGTGACGGCCGGGCCGCCGTGGTCGCGCAGGACGACATCGCGGACGCGGCGGTCGCGGTCCTGCGCGATCCGGGTCCGCACACCGGTCGTGCCTACGAGCTGACCGGCCCCGAGGCGCTCACCCTCGCCGAGGTGGCGGCGACGATCACAGCCGTCACCGGCCGCCCGGTCTCGTACGTGCCGGAGACCGTCGAGCAGGCCTACGCCTCCCGCGCGGGGTACGACGCCCCCGACTGGCAACTCGACGCCTGGGTCTCCACCTACACGGCGATCGCCGACGGCTCCCTCGCCGGGGTGACCACCGCCGTCCAGGACCTGACCGGCCACCCCGCCGGCACGCTGGAGCAGGTCCTGCGGGCGACGCCGCCGCCCGCCGGCTAGCCGGCTTCCCGCTCCAGCACACGGCGGGCTGCCTCGGCCTCCGCCGCCGGCGGGGACAGCTCGTCGAGGGTGTCCAGCTCGTCGTCCGCTTCCAGTTCCCGTTCCCAGGCCGCCGCCAGCTGCTCCTGTTCCTGGCGGGGCCGGGCGCCGACCGTGTCCCGGTGCTCCGGGTCCAGGGCCGCCATGAAGCGTTCGACCGAGTCCGAGGCCATACCGTGCTCCTTGTCGCGGGGAGGGAGAGTGCCACTTTCGGCCCAGCATGGCCAAGCGGGCCCACCCCCGCTGCCCGACACCACCTGGAAGCACCCTGATGGCCCCGCCGCTCACCGCGCGGACCGGGCGTCGTGTGCGGCAACGGCCATGACGACCGCGGAGGCCAGGGCGATGCAGGCGCCGACGTAGGGCGGCGCGGCGTATCCGAGGCCCGCGGTGGTGGCCAGACCGCCGAGCCAGGCGCCGGGGGCGTTGCCGATGTCGGACGCGGAGACGTTGGCGCCGGCGGCCGGCGCCGCGCCGTGGGCGACGTCGGTCACGCGCGTGATCATGCCGGGGACGCCGGCGAACCCGGACACCCCCAGCAGGAACACGAGGACCACCGAGGCGGGGGCGCTGCCCGTGAGCAGTCCGAACGCGGTCAGCGTGAGGGTGAGGGTGAGGGCGAGCAGGGCGAGGAGCAGGGCACGGTCGCGGTCGTGGTCGGCGGCTAGCCCGCCGATCAGGTTGCCGGCGACCAGACCGACGCCGTACACCATGAGCAGCCAGGCGACGTCCGCAGGGGAGAAGCAGCCGACCTCGGTGAAGGTGAAGGCGAGATAGGTGGACGCGCCGAACATCGCGCCGTAGCCGAGCGTGGTGTCCGCGAGGGTCAGCCAGACCTGCCGGGAGCGGAAGGCACGGAGCTGAGCCCGCAGACCGTCGGGCGATTCCGGGCCAGGGTGGCTGGACCGGGCGGGCACGAGCACGACGATCCCCGCCAGTGCCAGCACACCGATCGCGGTGACCGCCCAGAACGCGGCCCGCCAGCCCCTCCCGTTCGCCGACCAGCGCGCCGAACGGCACGCCCAGGACGTTCGCGACCGTCAGCCCCGCGAACATGACCGCCACCGCGCGGGACTTCCGCTCCGGTGCGACCAGACGGCGCGCGACCAGCGAGCCGATGCCGAAGAACGAACCGTGGCACAGTGCCGCGACGATCCGCCCGAGCAGCATCACCGGGTAGTCCGGTGCGACGGCGGACAACAGGTTGCCGATGACGAACAACGCCAGCAGGCCGACGAGGACGCTCTTGCGGGGCAGCCGGGCCGTCGCCGCGGTGAGCGCGATCGCGCCGACCGCGACACTCAGCGCGTACCCGGAGACCAGCCGGCCCGCCGTCGCCTCGGACACCGCGAAGCCGGCGCGATCTGCGGCAGCAGCCCGGCGACCAGGAACTCGGTGAGCCCGATGCCGAACCCGCCGAGCGCCGGCGCGACGAGCCCGTCCGGCATCCGGCCCCGACCGGCCGTGCGGCCCGTATCGGTCATGCGGCGACCCTCACCCACCGGCGGGACCCGCGGCCATGGACAGAACCACGTGCCTCCTGGATTGCCCCTGTGACGGGTCACCGTCCGCTCTGTGACCCGTCATCAGGCGTTGGCGGCCGGGGACCGGCAGGATCGACCACCATGACCGGCAGCGAGCAGTGGCCCGGGGACACCACCCCGGGCTGGGACGACGAGCAGGACTTCACCGACGCGGACCGGGGGTTGATCGCCCGCCTGGAGCCTTGTGTGGTGCGCGACGAGCGGGGCGGGGTGGTGTGGGACGCGGACGCCTACGGCTTCCTGACGGCCGACTGCCCGCCGACCGCGCACCCCGGACTGTGGCGGCAGAGCCGGCTCGTGGCCCGCCAGGGGCTGTACGAGGTCGTGCCCGGCATCTACCAGGTGCGCGGCCTGGACCTGTCGAACGTCACCTTCGTGGAGGGCGAGCGCGGAGTCGTCGTGATCGACCCGCTGATCAGCGCCGAGGTCGCCGCCGCCGCGCTCGCCCTGTACCGCGCGCACCGCGGCGAGCGCCCCGTGACCGGCGTGATCTACACCCACTCCCACATCGACCACTTCGGCGGCGTGCGCGGGGTCGTCGATCCGGCCGACGTGGCTGCCGGCCGGGTGCCCGTCATCGCACCCGCCGGGTTCCTGGAGCACGCGGCCGGCGAGAACGTCATCACGGGGACGGCGATGGCCCGCCGGGCGGCCTACATGTACGGGGCCGCGCTGCCCAAGGGACCGGCGGGGCAGATCGGTTGCGGGCTCGGGCTGACGACCTCGACCGGCAGCGTCGGCCTGATCGCGCCCACGGTCGACGTCACCGCCACCGGGCAGACCGAGACCGTCGACGGGGTGCGGATCGTCTTCCAGCTCACGCCCGGCACCGAAGCCCCCGCCGAGATGAACTTCCACTTCCCGGACCTGCGGGTGCTGTGCGCCGCCGAGAACGCCTGCCACACCCTGCACAACGTGCTGACCCTGCGCGGGGCCCTCGTCCGCGATCCCAGCGCCTGGGCCGGGTACCTGACGGAGACGATACGGCTGTTCGCCGCGGACACCGACGTCGTCTTCGCCTCCCATCACTGGCCGACCTGGGGGCAGGACCGCGTCGTGCGGTTCCTGGAGGAGCAGCGGGACGCGTACGCCTATCTGCACGACCAGTGCGTGCGGATGATCAACGCAGGGCACACGGGCGCGGAGATGGCCGAGCAGCTGCGCTTCCCGCCCGCCCTCGAACGGGCCTGGCACGTCCGCGGCTACTACGGCTCCCTGAGCCACAACGCCAAAGCGGTGTACCAGCGTTACATGGGCTGGTTCGACGGCAACCCCGCGCACCTGTGGCAGCATCCGCCCACCGAGGCCGCGAGCCGGTACGTGGAGTTCATGGGCGGCGCGGACAGCGTGGTCGCCAAGGCGCGGGCGTCGTACGAAGCCGGTGATCTGCGGTGGGTCGCGGAGGTGCTGGGCCATGTCCTGTTCGCCGACCCCGGGCACACACAGGCCCGCGCCCTGCAGGCCGACACGTTCGAGCGGCTCGGCCAGGGCGCGGAGTGCGGACCCTGGCGCAACTTCTGCCTGATGGGCGCGGCCGAACTGCGCGGCGGCGTCCTCGGCACACCGACCCGCGCCGCCCCGGACATCCTGGCCGCCCTGACGGCCGAGCAGGTCTTCCGCTCCATGTCCGTTCGCGTCAACGGCCCGCGCGCGGCCGAGGCCGGACGGCTGCTGCTGCGCTGGGAGTTCACCGACACCGGCGAGAAGTGGACGCTCCTGCTGTCCCGCGGCGCGCTCACCCCGATGCCCGGCGACGCCCCGCGGGGCGAGCGGCCCACCGCCGTACTGCGGCTGGCCCGCACCACCCTCGACGCCGTGCTGGCCGGGGCGACGACGTTCGCCGACGAGATCGCGGGCGGAGCGGTGGACCTCGACGGAGATGCCGGGGCCCTGATCACCTTCGGATCGCTGCTGGACGCGCCGGACCCGGACTTCGCGATCGTCACGCCGTGACGCCGGGGTCCGTCTCGCGCAGCAGCAGGGCCGCGAGGAGCAGCGCGGTGTCCCGCGGGTCGGTGAGACGGACTCCGGTCAGCTCCTGGACACGGGCCAGCCGGTGGTCGACGGAGTTCGGGTGCAGGTTCAGCCGGCGGGCCGTGGCGCGGCGGTCCTGGCGCTCCTCCAGATGCGTGCGCAGGGTCTCGGTCAGTTCGGGCCGGCCGGCCAGCGGGTCGAGCAGGGCGGCGATCCGGTCGCTGCCCTCGCTCGGACGGGACAGGTGGTACTCCAGCAGGACGTCGTCGAGCCGGTGCAGCCCTGGCGGCCGCCCGCACGCCGCCGCGACCCGCAGCACCTCGGCGGCCAGCCGCGCCGCACGCGGGACGTCAGCGGTCCCGGCGGCGCCGACCGTGGCCAGCCGCACCCCCGTTCCCGCCGCCTCACGCAACAACTCCGCTGTCCGGCCCGGTGGTTCGGCCCCTCCCGGTACGACCGCGTGTCCTCCCTCGGCGCCCAGCAGGGCGGGTACGTCCGTGCCGAAGGCCCGGTCCAGCACCGCCTGAACCCGCCGCACCAGCCGCCGTACCGTCACCGGGGAGCCCGGACTCCCGTCGGTGGGTGCCGCATCGGCGAAGCGCAGGCACAGCACCAGCGCGGGCCCCTCCGGCGTGGACCCGTCGGCGGGCGGGCGGCCCTCCAGCAGCGCGCGGGCCCGTGCGTGACGCTGCTCGTGGCGTTCGGCGGCGAGAGCGGTGCGCTCGTCGAGATAGCTCTCGGCGACGGCGCCCACGAGCCGGTCGACCGAGGCGAACAGTGCCTCGGCGAGTTCGGCCAGGGCGTCCCGCTCCGCGGGCCGCGCGTTCTCCCGCAGCGCCCGGAACAGCTCCTGCCCGCCCAGCGTGTACGTGCGCAGCAGCAGCTGCAGCGGCATTCCCTCCTCGGCGCGCTGGGCCGCGCGCTCCTGGAAGTACTCCAGCGCGTCCGGTCCCGGCCGGCCCGCGGCCCCGCGCAGGAACAGCCGCATGCCGTGCCGGGCCGTCGCGGCGATCTCCACGTCCCGCACATCGGCGGGCAGTTCGGGGTAGCCGTGCAACTCCCCGAACACCTCGCGGGCCATGTGCCGGGCCAGCTCGTTCACCCGTGGCTCGCACCGGGCGGCGAGGGCCGCCGCGGCAGCGGACAGCTCCCGCGGTCGACCCCCGGCCCGTCGCTCCCCGTCCTGTCCGTGCGCCATGGATCCCCTCGCTGCCGATGCCGGTCCGCCACAGTAACCGGGGCGTACGACCGTGCTGCCGGGGCCTGGCGGTTTCACAGGAGTCGGAGCAGCCTGTCGGTGAACTCGGCGGTGGTCGCCGTACCCCCCAGGTCGCGGGTGCGGACGTCGGTCCGGGCCAGGAGCGAGGCGATCGCGTCCGTGATGCGCCCGGCCGCGGCGGGGTGGCCGAGATGGTCGAGCATCAGGGCCGCCGCCCAGATCGCGCCCAGGGGATCGGCGATGCCCCGGCCCGCGATGTCGGGGGCGGAACCGTGCACGGGCTCGAACATCGACGGGAACTCCCGCTCCGGGTTGAGGTTGGCCGCCGGGGCGATGCCGATCGATCCGGCGACCGCGGCCGCGAGATCGCTGAGGATGTCGCCGAAGAGGTTGGAGGCGACCACGACGTCGAAGCGGGAGGGTTCGAGGACGAACTTGGCCGCCAGGGCGTCGATGTGCTCCTGGTCCCAGGCGACCCGAGGGAACCGGGCGGCCCGCTCGGCGACCAGCTCGTCCCAGAACGGCATGATGTGCACGATGCCGTTCGACTTGGTCGCCGAGGTCAGCCGGCCGCCGCGCCGCGCGGCCAGAGCGCCGAGGCCGGGCGGCGGAAGCCCCCGCGGTCGACGATCGCCAGGAAGTACGCCAGCTGCCTGATGTCCATGTGTGTCGTGTGCTCCTCGTTCCCGACGACGTTCCGCGAGGGTTCTGTGCGGCGTTCCGTGTGGCGTTCTATGCGACACGGACATCCTCTACCGCGTCGTCACACAGGCGGCGAACGCCGTATACGCCGTCAGCAGGAAGGCGAGGGTGACCGGTGTGACACTCAGGGCGGCGCGCATCATCGCGGCCGCGGCCTGTGCGCCGGTCGCGCGGTGGGTCGACGGGGCCATCACGGCGAGCAGCACGGGGAGTGCGGCGAGGATGCCGCCGGCGAAGGGGCCGAGCGCGGCCGCGGCGCGCACGGCGAGCAGCACGGTCGTGGCGGACACTGCCATCCGCACCGGTATCTCCCGGATCCGGGCGGCGCGTTGGGGCCGATGCGTCGGGGCCGGGGCGGGCCAGGCCCGCAGCCCGGCGAAGGCCAGGGCCAGGGCCGATGCCGCTGTCAGCCAGACGTCGGTGCACAGCGCGGCGATCAGGCCCGCTCCGGCCGCGCAGGCCAGAGCCGCCGTCAGGGTGCGCGCCGGACGCAGGACGGGGGCGAGCCG
Organism: Streptomyces sp. MUSC 14; assembly: GCF_001866675.1. Lineage (NCBI taxonomy): Bacteria > Bacillati > Actinomycetota > Actinomycetes > Kitasatosporales > Streptomycetaceae > Streptomyces > Streptomyces sp. MUSC 14. Next base: position 178,394 of record NZ_MLYN01000017.1, on the reverse strand, counting down.
GCCGTAGGCGAGGCAGAAGGCCGCGACGACGAGCTGCGCGGCGACGTTGCCGCGCGCCGCGTGTGCGGCCGCGGCGCTTCCGCCGCTGAGCCAGACGAGCAGCAGGAACGGCCCGGACGTCGTCGGCGCGCCGAGCAGGAGCCCGCCGCGGCGCGGGCCCGAACGCCGGGCGACGACGGAGACGAGGAGGACGAGGGAGGGGGCGAGGGCGGTGCGGAGCAGCAATATCTCCATGCCTGTGAGCCTGGCACCGCAGGCGCCGACTTTGGCTCGGACTTCACGGCGGTACACCGGAGACGACCGAAGTTAACTCGGTCATCTCCAGATCTCGCCGAGTATTTGTAGCATGGCGCCATGGACCGCATCGATCGGCAGATCCTCACGATCCTCCTCACCGACGGCCGTGCCACCTACCAGGAGTTGGGGCGGCAGGTCCGCCTGTCGGCCAACACCGTCGCCGACCGCGTACGCCGCCTCCAGGCGGCCGGTGTCGTCCGCGGATACCGCGCCGAGCTGAACCTGGCGGCCTTCGGGCGCGGGATGGAACTGCTCAGCGACGTCCGGCTGCGCGAGGGCGTGGACCGCACGGCCTTCGAGGAGCAGCTGCCCCACGTGCCGCAGGTCGTCGGAGCGATGCGGCTGACCGGGGACTACGACTACCAGCTGCGCGTGGCCTGCGCCGACGCCCGCGAGTTCGAGACGGTCATCGACCGGCTCAAAGCCGACTTCGGCGTGCGGGAGTTGAGGAGCCGGCTCCTGCTGCACGAGGTTCCGCTGGGGCCGGACCGTCTGCTGGAACCCTGAGGGACCGGCTGCCGACGGCGGCCGCGAGGAGCAGCGCGACGATGGCGGTGAGGCTGATCCCGCGCCAGCCGAGGGCGTCGAGCAGCGGCGCGGCGACGGCGGTGCCGACGGCGCCGCTGGTGAAGTACAGCACGAGGTACACGCTGCTCAGGCTGCCCGCCCGGTCGGGGGCGAGGGCGATGATCCGGCTCTGGTTGGCGGCCTGCGCGGCGAAGCAGCCCGCGTCGAAGACCGCGAGCCCGAGGGCGGTGGTCGGCGGGCTGCCGAGTCCGGTGGCGAGCAGCGCGGTGCCCGCCGCCGCGGCCAGCATGCTCGCGGTGATCACCGTGGCCGGGGCGTACCGGTCGGTGAGGCGGCCGGTCAGCGGGAGCGCCGCGAAGCCGAGCAGTCCGGCCAGGCTGTAGAGGCCGATGGCGCCCGGGCCGAGGGAGTGGGGCGGCCGGGCGAGCGCGAGGGCGAGCGTGACCCAGATCAGGTTGAAGGCGAAGTACCACAGCCCGCCGGCGGCCACCGCGCGGCGCAGTTCCGGGAATCGGCGCAGCAGGGGCGGGAGCGAGGCCAGCGCGGTCCGGTAGCCGCGCTCGGTGTGCGGTCGCTGCCGGGGCAGGAGCGTGGCGGCGGCGATGGCGCCGAGCAGGGCGAGTGCGGCGAAGACGAGGAGCATCCGCCGCCACCCGATGGCTCCGCCGAGCGCCCCGCCCACCAGCCGGCTGAGCAGGATGCCGGCCGACATGCCGGCGGCCACCGTGGCAACTCCCGTTCCTCGGCGCCCTGTTGGCGCGTGCCGCCCCGCGATGCCGCCGGCCTGGGCCGCGACGCTCGCGGCCGCGCCGATGAGCAGATAGGTGGCGAGGAGGACGCCCGCGCCGGGTGCCGCCGCGGCCAGGGCGAGGGCGGCGGCCAGCGCGGTCAGCTGGATGCCGACCAGGCGGTTGGGGGCGAGGCGGTCGGTCAGGGGCAGCAAGAGGGCGAACCCGGTCATGCAGCCGGTGAGCGCGGCGGTCGGCACCAGTCCGATCACCGCGAGCGGCACGCCCAAGTCGGCTGCGACACTGGTGAGTTCGGGCTGGATGGCGTAGTTGTTCGCGATTGCCGTGCCGGCTATGGAAGCCAGCAGGAGCGTGCCGCCGCGGGGGAGCGGCCGGGTCACGGCGTGGTGCCGCGGGTCAGGACGACGGCGTAACGGCACTCGGAGTCCGAGGTGTTGGCGAAGACCCGCTCGGCGGGCTCGCCCAGCTCGATGGTGTCGCCCGCGTTCAGTTCGTGGACCGTGGCGCCGTCATGGAAGGTCAGCCGGCCGTCGAGGACCCAGACGACCTGGCGGACGAAGGCGAAGGCGGCGGCCGGATACGGCACGCGTGCGCCGGCGGGCAGCCGGATCTCGGCGATCTCCGCGGGGAAGCGCGGACCGGTGATCTGGCGGCGCCGGTATCCGGTCGCGGGGTCGCGCCACTCGGCCGTGTCCGCAGGCCTGCGCACGCCCGTCTCGCCCGCGGCGGTCTCGTGCGCGGTGCCCTCCGGCGCCCCCTCGGCGAGGGCGAGCAGGGAGGCGACGCTGAGCCGGAAGGCGGCGGACAGCTTGCCCAGGACGACCGCCGTGGGGCTGCTCTCGGCGCGCTCGATCCGGCTGATCATCGCCTGGGACACGCCGGAGGCGTCGGCGAGCTGGGCCAGCGTCCAGCGGCGCCGTTCCCGCTCGGTGCGGACGCGGGCCGCGATCTGCCCCACCAGAGGATCTACTATGTTGGACATGGCTTCAATATACGCAAGAAGCGCGGCGGCCGTGACGGTGCGCCCGGCCCGGCCCGACGACGTGGCGGCGATCCGCGCGATCCGCAACCACGCGATCGAGCACTCGACGGCCCTGTGGACCCGCGCCCCGCAGACCTCGGACCAGGCGGTCACCTGGCTCGCCGCCCATCTGGCGCGCGGCTCGGCGTTCGTCGCCGAGGTCGACGGCGAGGTCGCCGGGTTCGCGGCCTACGGCCCCTGGCGGGAGCTGGACGGCTACCGGCACACGGTGGAGAACTCGGTCTACGTCCGCGAGGACCGGCACGGGCTCGGCATCGGATCGGCGCTGCTGGCCGCCCTCGTCACGGCCGCGCGCGAGGCCGGCCACCACGTGATGATCGCCGGTATCGAAGCCGGGAACACACCCTCGATCCGGCTGCACGAACGCTTCGGGTTCCAGGTCGCCGGCACGCTCCCGGAGGTCGGCACCAAGTTCGGCCGCTGGCTCGACCTGACGCTCATGCGCCTGCCCCTGGCCTGAGCCCGTCGAGCACGTTCCGGCGACGAGGTCACGTGGGCTGGGCCGGGATCCTGACACGGACCCCGTAGCCGCCGTCGGGGGTAGGGCCGCAGGAGAACGTGCCGTGCAGGATCTCGGCGCGTTCCCGCAGCCCGACCAGGCCCTGCCGGGACCCGGGCAGGGGCAGGGACGGGCGGGTGGGGCGGCTGTTGGTGACGGTCACACCGACGTCGTCGCCCTCGCACCACAGCTCCACGGTGGCCCCGGCCCCCGGAGCGTGCTTGCGCACGTTCGTCAGAGCCTCCTGCACGGTGCGGTAGATCGCCCGCTGGGCGGGTGTGCTGACCGTGTCGGGCAGCACACCGGTCAGTTCGGCGTCGATGCCGCTCGTCGCGATCAGCTTGCGTATGTCGGCCAGCGTGGGCTGCGGCGTCAGCTCGGTGGCGCGGCCACCGGAGGCGCGCAGCAGGGTGACCATGTTCCTCAGCTCGTCCAGCGTGGCGACGCTCAGCGAACGGATGGTGCGGGCGGCCTCCCGGGCGTCCGTGTCCTTGGCCCCGACCTGCAGCGCGCCGGCCTGGACGGCGATCAGGCTCACCTGGTGCGAGACGACGTCGTGCATCTCCCGGGCCAGCTGGGCGCGTTCCCGGGCGAGCACGGCCTGGGCGTGCAGGGCCCGCTCGTGCTCCCTGGCCTCCTCGATCTCGGCCAGGCGCTGTGACAGGTCCCGCCGCGCCTGCACCAGTTGACCGAGCAGTACGGGGGCGGCGGTGCCCGCGAGGGTGTAGACGAACTGGATCAGCGTCCACGTACGGTCGCGCGAGTCCGGGTCGTGCCAGGGCCAGGGCGCGGCGGACGCCGCCGCCATCAGTACCGCGCACGCTCCCGACAGGCGGCGGTCGCGCCTCCGTTCGGCCAGCGCGAACAGGGCCGCGAGCGGGGCGACGACGAGGTCGGAGACGACCGCGGCCGGCACCGTGAGCAGGACGACGGCGAGCGGGACGTAGCGGCGCAGCGCGAGGGCGGCACAGGCCAGACCGGCGAGGCCCACCTCGGGCCACGAGCCGTCCGAGACCGCGAGCCAGGCGTCCCCGACCGCCACGGCGACCAGCCCGGCGTCCCGCACGGGCGCCGGAACCCGGGCCCAGCCCGTCCGGCGGCCGCTCACCGGCCGGTCACCGGTCGGCCTTCGGCCGGCGCCGTTCGTCCAGGAGACGGGCCCGCTGGGCGATGAGCGCGGCCTGGATGCGGCTGGTCACGCGCAGCTTGGTGAAGATCGCGCTCACGTGATCCTTCACCGTGCCGGCGCTCAGATGCAGACGCGCCCCTATGTCCGCGTTCGACAGCCCCTCCGCGACCAGCATCAGCACATCGCGTTCGCGTGCCGTCAGCCGCTCCACCCGGGCCGACTCCTCGGCCTCCTGGGCGTTCACCGCCCCGGCACCGGGGTGGCCGAGCAGCAGGGCGCGGGACGCCTTGGGGGACATGACGATGCCACCCGACGCGAGCGTGCGCACCATCTGGGCCAGCTGTTCCGGCTCGGTGTCCTTGAGCAGGAAACCGGCCGCCCCGTGACGCAGCGCCGCCAGCACGTACTCGTCGGTGTCGAACGTCGTCAGCATCGCCACCACGGGCCCGTCCGGGAGCCCGCGCACCTCGCGCAGCACGGTGAGCCCGTCGACGTCCGGCATGCGGATGTCCAGCAGCACGACGTCCGGACGCTCGTCACGGACCCGCGCCACGGCGTCGGCGCCGCTGACCGTCGCGACCACCTCGATGTCCTCGGCGGCGTTCAGGATGAGCTGGAAGCCGGAGCGGACGAGGGCCTCGTCGTCCACCACCACGACCCGGATCACATGCACTGCGTCCCGCCCCTGTCCGACCTGTTCGTACGCCTACGACCTTAAGAGGGCCCGGCCGCCGCGAGGGTTGCCCCGGTGTGCGGACCAGCCGATCGGGGGGTGTCCTCCCGCCGCCCGGCGGGGGAGACCCGGCCGGGCGGCGGATACCGCGGCGACCGGGTCCGGCACCAGCCTGGACACATGACGCACAGCACAGAGGCGGCACAGGCGACAGCGGCGCCGGAGGCGGACGCCCGGTGAGGGGACAGCTCGGCGGCGGCAGGGAGGCCGCCTTCCTGATCATCGCGGCGTCGGCCGCGGTCCTGGGGGTGCTCCGGCCCGACCTGTACGGCGCCCTCGCCCACGGCGCCGCGACAGCGATCGCCGGAATGTTCGGCTGAGCGCGCCGCGAAGAGACCCATGAAGATCACTTTCCTGCTCTACGACGCCTACGACGCCGGCGGCACGGCCCGCGCCACGCTCGAACTCGCCGGCGCCCTCGCCGACCGGCACGACGTGGAGGTCGTCTCCAACTACCGCACCGCCGACCACCCCTGCCCGGCACCGGCACCCCGCGTGCGGATGCGCACCCTGGTGGACCTGCGGCCCGGCTCCCGGCACTACGCGGGCACCGCCGCGCGGCAGCGGACCCCCGGCACCGTGTGCCCCCACGACGCGGTGCACGACGGCCCGACGCCGCCCAGCGCACTCGGTGAGGCGAGGCTCGCGGCCCACCTGAAGGACGCCGACGCCGACGTGGTGATCTCGACCCGGCCGTACCTGACCTGCTTCCTGGCCGAGCACGGCCGCCCGGACCAGCTGCGCATCGGCCAGGAACACGCCGCCCGCGCCCTCCACCCGGACGCTCTCAGGGACGACCTCGACGCGGCCGTGCCCCGGCTCGACGCCTACGTGACCGTGTCCGCCGCGGACGCGCGCGCCTGGCGCCGGGCCCTGTACTCCGCGCCGACGCGCGTCACCGCCATCCCCGTCTGTGCCCCCGAGCCCTGTGCCGAACCCTCGGCAGGGACGTCGCGGACCGTGGTGGCGGCGGTACGGCTCACGCCGACCGCACGGTACGACCGGCTCCTCGACGCCTTCGCCAAGGTCGTGGCCGTACACCCGCACTGGACGCTGCGCGTCTACGGCCGCGGTCGCGAGCGCGGCCCTCTGCGCCGCCGTGTCGACGAGCTCGCTCTGCACGACAACGTCGTACTGATGGGCGCGCGCACGCCCATGCACCCGGAGTGGGCCAAGGGCGCCATCGCCGTCGTGCCGCACCGCACGGAACCCTCCGGCACGGCCCTCCTGGAGGCGATGAGCTGCGGGGTGCCCGTGGTGAGCACCGACTGCGACCACGCGCCCCGCGAGATCATCACGCACGGCGAGGACGGCCTGCTCGTCCCGGCGGAGGGAGCCGTCGAGGACGCCCTCGCCGACGCGCTGTGCCGCCTGATCGAGAACGACGCCGAGCGCCACCGGATGGCCGCCGCGGCCCGCCGGACCTCCGTACGCTTCCGCCCCCGGCACATTGCCGCGCAGTACGACGCCCTCTTCCTCGACCTCGAACCCGAACTCGCCTCCCGCGCGGGGCACAGCCGACTTCCGCGCGCGGCACGCCGTGACACCGACCGCGGCCTCCCGCTGTGGCGCCGTGCGCTGGAACGCGTCGGCCTGGCCGGACTCGGCTCGCCGGTCCGGGTCGGCTGCCGGGTCCTGCCCGACGGCTCGCTCGCCTTCCGCACCGCCGACCCCGCTCCGGCACTCGCGCCCGACGCCTGGCATCTCGTCCTGATGCTGCGGGACACGGCGGCGGCGGGCGAGACGGTGAGACTGCGGCTGGAGCCCCGGGAACCGGGCGCCGGAACGTCCTTGCAGGCGAGGCTGGACAAGGGAGCGCGGGTCCTCGCCGAAGGGCACTGGGCCGTCTTCGTCCAGCACGTCAGCGGCAACCGGTCCCGCCCGGTCCTCGCGGGCCCGGTCGAGACGGCGCGGCTCCTGGACCCCGCCGCACGCCGCCCGGCCGACGCGGGATGCAGCGCGTGGATCCCGTACCCGGCACCGGACGGCGGCCTGGCCCTGCGCACCTGGCACCGACCGGCCCATGCGGAGGTGTCGTCCATCGCCACCGGCGACACGGCGATCCGGCTGACTGGTTCGCTCCACGGCAGCGCCGCCCGCGCCCACCACTACCGATTCCGGGCCCGGCTCCACGGGCGGCACGAATGGGCCTTCGACGGACAGTGCTACGTCGATCCCTACGGTGACTTCGAGATCGGCATCCCCCTCGCCGCCGTGGCCGAGCACCAACCAGGCGCTCAGGCACGGTGGGACCTGCGCCTGAGCGCGTACGGCGGCCCCGAGGTCCGGCTGGGCATGCTGACCGGCGACCTCGCCGACCGCCGTGACGTCACCACGTTCCCGACGGCCGCGTACACGGGACCCGAAGGCCGCGTGACCGTCACACCCTGTCTCACTCCGGACCACGACCTCGCCCTCGTCAGCTCCCTCGCCCCGGAGTAGGCCGGGAGCCCGCCACCCGCTCTCCGAGGCGAGGCCGTTGTCATCGGCGGCAGTCGTCCGGGACGGGTGTCCGGGCCATGAACTCGTCCACGACGATCCGCAGCCGCATCCAGCGCGGACCCGACCCGGCCGTCAATCCCACGGAGAGCGGGGGGAGTTGGAGTGACCGGAGGGGTGGGCCGGCCGGGTGATGCGGCGAACAGCTCCACGTCGTCGCGCCGCGACAGCACCGCCTGCGCCCGTGCATGCCAGTCGCCGGCATCGCCGCCGTCGCCGTCGACCGCGGTGGCGACGAAGGCCGGCTGGATGCCCCCCGACCTGAACGAGGAGACGTCGACGTCTGTCTCCCATACGGAACAGCGCTCGGCCAGCCGCCTCGCGAACGCCTCCTCGCGCAGTCGGCCGGCCACGATCCGTCGGGCCCGTCGTCCGCCGGCCGCCGACACGTCGTCCATGTCCCCTCCGGCACCGTCCTCGGTCACCCCCGTCCGCCGTCAGGATGTCGCGGCGCGTGTCCCGCCGCTACCCATGCGTGCACGACCTTCACGGGCAGGTGTCCGTCGGCGGCGATCACGTCCTCGGGTACGCCGGTCAGCCACGCGGCGAGGGCGGCCCGGCGCAGACGGGCGGTGCGGGCGGCGAGGCCGGCCCGCAGGGCGCTCGCAGATCCGGCGGTCAACCGCGGTGCGTCCTCGGCCAGTTGGCGGGCCGCCCGGCGGACGGCGTGGCGGGCGTGCCGGGCGTCGAGCCCGCTCATGCCACCGCCTCCCGCTCCGCGTCGACGGAGGTGTCGTCCAGGTGCCAGTGCAGGTCCCGTACGCCTGGTTCCAGGGACAGCCGGGCGATGAGCTGTTCCAGCGCCCGGGCGGGGTCGCCGTTCAGGGCGACGGCCGCCCGCAGGCTGGTACCGCCCTCGTCGTCACGTCGTACCCGCAGTCCGGTGGGGGCGAGGCCGTCGCTCGCGAGGGCCTGGGACAGCAGGGCGCGCACATGTGTCTCGTCGGCGCGCTCACAGACCAGGTGGACGGTGGCGCGTACGCCCTCGTTGTCGGGGTCGCGCTGCGGCACGCGGTCGATCAGTCGGCCCGCGGGGCGCAGGAACACGTGCACACCGAGGACGGTGGCCGTCGCGATCGCGCACAGCGTCAGCCGGCCGGAGGCGGCGAGCACGCCGACCGCCGCCGAACACCACAGCGTGGCCGCGGTGTTGAGACCGCGCACGCCGCCGCCCTCGCGCAGGATGACGCCACCGCCGAGGAAGCCGATGCCGGAGACGACGTAGGAGGCGACCCGGGTGGGGCTGCCGGGGTCGCCGACGACCTCGCTGTAGAGGACGAACAGCGTGGCACCGACGGCGACCAGGGCGTTCGTGCGCAGCCCGGCCATCCGGGCGCGCCACTGGCGCTCCACGCCGATCAGGGCACCGCAGGCGACGCCGACGGAGAGCCGGACAACGAAGTCGAAAGTGGTCAGGTTCGCCATGGGAACCTCCCCTCGCCCCGCCGCGGCGGGACAGGTCGAGGGCATGGCGGCCGTCCGCCCGGCCGTGCTGCCGGGGAGGGCTACCGGATGCCCGAGGAGTCGGGGGACATGGGACTGGGGGGCCGGTCGGGGCCCGGACTGCTACTCGGATCCATGTCGCTCACCTCCTCCTGTCCTCCTCGACGCTTCTCTCCATACTTGCACACATATGCAACTAGCGTCGGCCCGGAATGCCACCGGACGTCGTGCGCGTGACCGGCTACCATACTTGCATGGAAGCGCAAGTAGCGTCGTGGGACGAGGAGCGGGCCGAGCGATCGGTGGCCGTGCTCAAGGCGGTGGCCGACCCCTCGCGCTACCGGCTGCTGTGGGCGCTGAGCGAGCGGGAACTGCCGGTCAGCAGGCTCGCCGAGCTGATCGAGGCGCATGTCGCGGCCACCTCGCAGCACCTGGCGAAACTGCGCTCGGCCGGACTGGTGACCTCGCGGCGCGAGGGCACGCGCATCTTCTACCGCGCCGCGGGCCCGCAGGTGCGGGCACTGCTGGAGAGCGCGGTGCTGGCCACGGACGAGGCCGGGACGGCGGGGGAGCCCGAGCCGGCCGGTGCCGTGCAGGCGGTCGTCGCGCAGGAGCGCGGCGCCCCCGCACGGGTGGCCGGGGTCCGGCGCACGGCCACGGAACACTGACGCCCGGAGCGCTGCCACCCGGAACACCGGCGCCGCCGGTCGCGGCGCGCGGTCAGTCCCGCCGCGTGGCGATCACGACCAGACGTGTGTCGTCGCTGTCGTCGAGGTGGTACTCCTGCGGCTCGGCGTCGTAGGAGTACAGCTCGGCGTAGCGGCCCCAGTCCGTGGCCGTCTCCAGCTGGCGGGTGACCTGCTCGGCGGTGAAATGGTGGGCGAGCAGATCGCGGAAGAAACCGGCGCGCAGCGTGCCGCCCGAGTTGTTCCGCAGGCTCCGCGTGATCAGCGTGACCAGCGGGGCGTGCTGCACGGCCTCGGCGAAGATCTTCTTCGACTCCTGCACGTCGGCGCCCGCGAACGCCGTACCGGTGTCGGTCAGCAGCAGGTCGTCCCCGCTGAGCGTGGTGAAGCCGAGCAGGTCGAGCGCGTCGACCTGGGGCAGCAGGTCGTCCACCGCCAGGCCGAGTTCGTCGGCGAGGTCGGCCAGGTCGCAGCGGCCGCCGCGGTCGAGCACCAGCTCGGCGAGCCCGGACAGCCCGTCGACACTGGCCGGCGGCAACGGGGTGTTCGCGGGCGTGCGCTTCTCCAGCTCCACGGCCTCGTGCCGGCCGGGGACACGGCCCTCCTTCTGGCGTCCGGTCATGGTCCGGTAAACACGGTCGATCAGGTCGTCGAAAGCGGCCGAGTTACGGTCCCGGGGGCGCTCCAGGCCGACGTCGAAGACCTCGCGGATCGTGCCGTAGGGGCGGGCGCCCAGGACGACGATCCGGTCGGCCATCAGCACGGCCTCCTCGATGTTGTGGGTGACCAGCACGATGGCGCGGGTGGGGAACTGGCCGGACTCCCACAGCTCCATCAGCTCGCCGCGCAGGTTCTCCGCGGTCAGCACGTCGAGGGCGGAGAACGGCTCGTCCATCATCAGCACGTCCGGCTCCACGACGAGGGCGCGCGCGAAGCCGACGCGCTGGCGCATACCGCCGGACAGCTCCTTGGGGTACGCCGACTCGAAGCCGTCCAGGCCGATCAGATCGATGGCCTGCCGGGCGGCGTCGGCACGCTCGGCGGCCGGAACTCCCTTGGCCTCCAGGCCCAGTTCGACGTTCTGCTGCACGGTCAGCCAGGGCAGCAGCGCGAAGGTCTGGAACACCATGGCCGTACCCGGGTTGGCACCGGTGAGCGGGGTGCCCCGGTAGGCGACGGTGCCGGAACTGGCGGGCACGAGCCCGGCCAGGCAGCGCAGCAGCGTGGACTTGCCCGAGCCCGACTTGCCGAGCAGGGCGACGACCTCGCCCGCGCGGACCTGGAGGTCGATGCCGGACAGCACGGGCAGTTCGCCGTCGGCACCGGCGTACGACTTGGTCAGGCCGGCGGTCTCCAGCAGCAGCTCGCCGTCGGCGGGCCGGCGGGGCCGTTCGGCGGTCAGGTGGGCGAGGCCGGCCCGGGCCCGGCGGTCGGCACGGAGGTTGCGCAGAACGTTCAGCACCATGACGTGCTCCAAATGCTTGTGGAAGAGGGGAAGTTCAGAGGGAGTAGCGGGTCTCGGCCAGCCGGTACAGGCGCCGCCACACCAGTCGGTTCAGCCCGACGACGTACAGGCTCATCACCGCGACACCGGCGAGCAGATGCGGGTAGTCGCCGCTCTCCGTGGCCTTCGCGATGTACGCGCCGAGGCCCGTCGCCGTGAGAGTGGTGCCGCCGAAGGTGACGACCTCGGAGACGATCGAGGCGTTCCAGGCGCCGCCGGACGCGGTGATCCCGCCGGTGACGTAGGACGGGAAGATCCCCGGGACGATCAGTCGCCGCCAGCGCTGCAGGCCGGTGACGCCCAGGTCGTCCATGGCCTCGCGCAGATCGCTCGGGATGGCCATGGCGCCGGCGATGGTGTTGAACAGGATGTACCACTGGGCGCCGAGCGCCATCAGCAGCGTGCCGCCGATGTTGATGGACAGGCCGGTCCGCAGGAAGAACCAGACGGCGAGCGGGAAGAGGAAGTTGGCCGGGAAGGACGCCAGGATCTGCACGATCGGCTGGGCGATCCGGGTCAGCCGGGGCGAGAACCCGATCTTCACGCCGACCGGTACCCAGACGACGGTGGCGAGTGCGACCAGGACCACGACGCGGGCGAGGGTGGCGAGGCCGAGCAGCAGCGGCTCGCCGAACACGCCGAGGCCGGTGCGGTCGTGGAGGTAGTGGCCGAGGTCGAGCAGACCCCACAGGATCAGCCCGCCGGCGACGAGCGTGAAGACGACGTCGCCGGTGCGCCGGCGGGTGCGGTCGACGACGAGCGACCGGTCGTCGCGGCCGAGGACGCGGCCCGCCGTGCCCAGCGCGCGTCCCACCGGGCGCAGCACCCGGCCGAGCAGCTGCGGCCAGTGCGAGCGGCGCAGCAGGTCCAGTACGACGGACCGCTGGACCTCGCTCGCCTCGGACTGTTCGTTCTTGAACTTCTCCGCCCACGCGGTCAGTGGCCGCCAGAACAGGAAGTTCACGCCGATCACCATCACCGCCATGGTGAGGATCGCCCAGCCGACCTTGCCGAGATCGCCGTCGGTGATCGCGGCACCGGCGTAGGAGCCGACGCCGGGCAGCGCGTACCGCTGGTTGTTGACGCTGATCGCCTCCGAGGCCACCAGGAAGAACCAGCCGCCGCCGAAGCTCATCATGCCGTTCCAGACCAGGCCGATCATCCCGGCCGGCACCTCCACCTTCCAGAACCGCATCCACCGGGTGAACCCGAACGACCGTGACAGCTCGTCGAGTTCACGCGGGAGCGAGGTGAGGGAGGAGTAGAAGCCGAACGTCATGTTCCACGCCTGCGAGGTGAAGATCGCGAAGATCGACGCACACTCCAGACCCAGCATCGAGCCGGGGAACAGGGCGATGAACCCGGTGACCGCCACGGTCAGGAAGCCCAGCACCGGCACCGACTGGAGGATGTCCAGGGCCGGGACAAGGATCCGTTCCAGCCGCCTGCTCTTGGCGGCGGCGCACGCGTAGCCGAAGGTGAACACGATCGACACCGCGAGCGCGGCGAACATCCGCAGCAGCGAGCGGGCCGCGTCGTACGGCAGCCGTGCCGGATCGGTGTCGACATGGAGGTTCTGGTGGGTGTTGAACGCGACGGTGGTGCCGTGCCCCACGCGCAGCACCACGTACAGGAGCACCAGCACGGCCGCCGCCACGGCCGCGTCCACCCAGGAAAGACGGGACAGCCGCCCGGGCAGCCGCGCCACCAGCGGTGTGCGCTGCGCCCTCTCGGCAGGCTTGTTGTCCGTACGGATCGACATCACGAAGACCTCCGCCCCCACTCTGGGCAGGCCGGCATGCCCGGCCGCGGTCAACGCACCGACGGCGGGACAGGGGTCACCCAGGCAGCATGGCAAAAACAGGTGAGTAAGAGGAACCGTCGGGGCGGTCATGGCCCCGGCCGGTGAACGTCAGAAAGTCAGCGCATGCCCCGGAGGCAGCGCGGACTGGGAGGGTCTGCACCCATGGCTGCCTCCGTTCCGTGATGTGGCTGTGCCCCGCCCGTGCTCGGCACGCGCACAGGGCCCGACTCCATGAGTGTGCCCCTTGTTGCATCGATACGCAAATATGCAGGTGGGGCATGTTCATGACGCGGATGTCAGAGGGAAGGTGTGGTGCGGGCGGTGAACGAGAGGATCCGTGCCGCGACGTCGCCGGGCCGTTCGAGGAGCATCGCGTGCGTCGCGTCGATGTCCTCGACCGTGACACGGGGCTGCGTCCGTGCCAGCTCGCGCAGATCCCGGCGCAGCCCCTCGGCGTAGGCGGACATGAGTTCGTCGAACCACGGCAGGCCGGGTGTGGGCGGGTTGGGGCGTGCCGCTCGGCAGATCAGCAGGAGGCTGCGCGCGCGTCGGTAGAGGGAGAACAGGTCGAGCTCGTCCATGGCCGCCAGCATCTGGAGCGCCGGCTCGCGTTCGGGCCGCAACCACCGCATGCCGTCCGCGCGTTCGGCGAGCGACCTGCGCAGTCCCTCGTCGAACAGGTCGCGGGCAATGCCCAGACCCTCCGCCATGGCCCGCTGCCCGCCGAGCACGGCTGCCATGTCCGACGTCGGGAGGATCCGCCCCGCCGCCCGGGCGGCGAAGCCCCGGATCTCTTCGAGTCTCCGCCCGACGTACTCGGGGTCCAGCCCGACGTACTGCTCGGGCCGGCCGTATCCGTGGCCGTCGAGGTTGACGGCGCCCGGCGTCTCCGGGTGGTCCAGCGCGTACCGGACGGCGACCATCCCGCCGAGCGAGTGCCCGACGGGAACGGCGCGAGGGACGTCGAGAGCGTCCAGCACCGCGGCCACGTCGGCGAGCACCGCGGGAAACGTCCACGCACCGCTCCCCGAACGGCCGTGTGCCCGCAGGTCCATGGCGATGACACGGTGGCGCGGCGTCAACAGCGGTGCCACGGCCGCCCAGTCGGCCAGGGTGCGTCCGGCTCCGTGCAGAAGGAGCAACGGCGGCCCGTCCCCGCCGTGGTCGTGCACGGCCAGGTCCACTCCGTCACGGGTGACGTATCGCTCGTCCGGGGATGCGAAAGGCATGGTGCGGCGCTCCGTTTCGGTGGGGTGCGTCCGGCACCGTCCCACCGTAGGGTCCGTCGGCGTCGACATGATCATCCGCGAGAAGGAGGCGCACCGGGGGCCGTTCGCCGCATAATGGATCTACGGTCGGAGGAGTGGCCCGGTGCGGGCCCTCACGACACCGACGCGGCCGGTGTTCCCGCGGTGCCCAGGTGCTGGGTGAGGAAGAGCGCCGCGCGATCGAGCGCCTGGTCCGCCTCGTCCAGTACACCGGCGAACGCCTGGAACACGTGCGGCACTTCGGCGGTGACGTCCAGGATCACGTCCACCCCCGCCTCCCTCGCCCGTGCGGCCATGCGCGTGGAGTCGTCCAGCAGCACCTCGTTGGTGCCCACCTGGAGCAGCATCGGCGGGAAACCGGTCAGGTCGGCGTGGAGCGCCGGGCTGATGAGCTCCTGGTTCGGGTCCTGACCCGCGAGGTGCATGGCGCCCGTGTGCGCCAGGCTCTCGCGCGTGAAGAAAGGGTCGAGGCCGGCCTTGGTGTCCATGCTCTCGCCGCTGCGGGTGCCGTCGAGCCCGGGTGAGAAGGCGACGATCGCCGCGGGCAGCGGCACTCCCGCGGCGCGCGCCGCGAGGCATGTCGTGACGGTGAGGCCGCCGCCTGCGGAGTCCCCGGCGAACACGAGGGACGAAGGGTCCTCGCCGGCGTCGAGCAGACCGCGGTAGGCGGCGAGCGCGTCGTCGATCGCGGCCGGGAACGGGTGCTCGGGCGCGAGCCGGTAGTCCGGAGAGAAGGCCCTGAGACCGGTTCTGGCGACGAGGTTCCCCGTCAGCGACAGCGCGGTCTCGGGCGAGCCGTACACGAAACCGCCGCCGTGGAAGTAGAGGATCGTGCCCGCGTGCGGGCTCCTGCCCCGGGGCTCGACCAGCAGGGTGCGTCGGGACCCGAGGGCCACCGTCGTGGTGCGGATGCCGTCCGGCACGATCATCGTGGCCATCATCGCCTCGAACCCCGACCGGATCTCCTCGACCGGCTGCGGGCCCTCGGGCCGTGCTGTGCGCAGCATCGCGTCGATCTTCGCGCGTTGTTCCCTGCTCATGAGTGTCCCTTCCGCCGGCGGATCTCCGCACTCCATAAGTAGATGCCGCTACAGTATATGCCGTGGCATATAAATCAACCGGCTCCGCCGCCGACCCCCGGGCCTTCTTCGCCGACCTGGTCCGCTGCGAGACGCGCCTCTACAACGCGCTCAACGACCGGTTGCGCGAGCAACACGGGATCGTCACCTCGCAGTTCGAGTTCCTGCGCTACCTGCGGGAGCATCCCGGATCGAGAGTGGCCGACCTCGCCGCCGAGTTCGCCATCGGGATCGGGGCGACGAGCAAGGGGATCGACCGCCTGGAACGGCACGGCTGGGTCGCCCGGCAGCCGAATCCGGCCGACCGCCGCTCGTCGCTGCTCACGCTCACCGACGACGGCACACGCCTGAGCGACGCCGCTGAGCGGACCTTCACCGAGCGCCTGACGGAACTGCTGGGAGGCGCTCTCGGCCGGCCTCAGACCTCGGCGGCCGCCCAGGCCCTCTCACTGCTGCGCACCGCGTTGGAGCGAGAGGGCGTCGGCATACCGACAGGCTGACACGATGGGGGGATCGAGTGCCTCAACGACTCCTCTCGGTGGCCGTGTTGATCATCTTGATCAGGTCGTCCACCGGGTTGCCCCCGGACTCGGTCCCCTGCGCCTCGGCACCTTCGAAGCCGGCTCCCTCGGCGCTGCGGGGGAACAGGGCCCGCTCGTACTCGGTGAGCGCGCCCTCGACGTCGTCTGGGTGTGCGGCGAGGGCCTTGCCGAGTTCGGCGCCGTCGAGCATGGCCAGGTTGGCGCCTTCGCCGTTCGGGGGCGCGAGGTGGGCCGCGTCGCCGAGCAGCGTCACCCCGGGCACCCGCTCCCACCGGTGCCCGGTCGGCAGGGCGTAGAGGGGGCGCAGGACCGGCGCGGTGTCGGCCTCGGTGATCAGCGCGGTGAGTTCGGGTGCCCAGCCGGCGAACTCCGCCGCGATCCGTGCCGACGCCGCGGCGGTGTCGGTGAAGTCGATGGCGGCGAACCAGTCCTGCGGCTCGGACAGCCCCAGGTAGGCGTGCAGGGTGTCGTCCTTCTCCCGGTGAGCGAAGATGTCCCTGTCCGGCGTGGGCACGATCATCGACCCACCGCCGACCGCCTTCGCGGCGGCCGGGTGCCGGGTGTCGGCGTCGAACAGATAGGTCTCGACGACCGACTTGCCGGTGTACCCGGGTGTCGCGGTGGAGAGCAGCGGGCGGACGCGTGACCATGCGCCGTCCGCGCCGACCAGCAGGCTGGTGACGACGGCGGCGCCGTCGGCGAAGGTCACCTCGTGGCGGCCCGCGCCGAGGGCACGGGTGGCGCTGACCTTGTGCCCCCACCGGACGGTGCCGGCCGGGAGCGAGTCGAGCAGCATCCGTCGCAGCTCGCCGCGCTGCACCTCGGGACGTCCGCCCGAGCCGTCGTCGGGCTTGTCGAGCAGGACGGTCCCGTCCCGGTCGAGGATCCGTATCGCCTGCCGGCCCGCCAGGACGAGACCCCGGAACTCGTCCATCAAGTCTGCCTCCTCCAGGGCGAGTTGACCGTTGTAGTCATGGATGTCGAGCAGCCCGCCCTGCGCACGCGCCGCAGGGGAGGGCTCCGCCTCGTAGACCGTCGCGGGGATGTCGTGGAGGTGCAGGACGCGGGCGAGCGTGAGGCCGCCGAGACCGGCACCGATGATCGTGACGTGAGTCCGCATGATGGCTCCTTGGGATCGGGCCGCCCGGTGAGCTCCGGCCGGCCGTCTCCCTGAAGGTGTCAGCCCCCACCGACGCGTCGCCGACAACGGACCGACAGCCTCCGACACCTCACCGACACGGCGCATCGGTTCCGACGACGGGCGGGCACCCGCGCCCCTCAGGGGGAGAGCGTGATGAGGACGGGCTGTCGGGTGATGTGGACGGTGCCCGCATCGCGGCCTGTGGGGCACGGCCGGACCGACGGACGCCCCCCGGGGTGTGCCGAGAAGGCATCCGCACTCCCGTACACGGCTCGGCAGCCCGTCGTCCTGCCCGTGCCCACAGGCCGCGATCCGGGCGCCGGCCAGTCGGCGCTGGAGCCGGTCCACGGCGCGGGCCGCGGCGGTCGGCGGGCGGCCGTCGGCCTGGAGGACGAGCGGGATCCTGGTGCCGCCCCAGTTGTAGAGTTACATGCGGCCGTAGCGCAGATTCATGCCGATCAGATGGAAGCGCGTCGCGTACGCGACCGGCTGGTCCTCGTCCAGCGGGCTGTCATCGGGCATGCGGTACGTCGTCCCGGTGTTCCACAGCGGGGATGGACCCCGGCCCTGTGGAAGGTCCCGTCGATGATCCGGCCGAGGCGTACGAAGGTCTCCGGAGTGTCACCTGCGTGCCGTGGACAGAGCTTCACCCCCGCGACGGGCAGACGAGGGTGGCCCGAGGGCCGGCCCGCCGGATCACGGCGGTGGCCCGCTGTGTCATGCGCGTCGGCGTGGCGGCGTCACCGGTGAAGAAGTGCGGGGAGGGCGCGAGCACCCACAGCTCGTCGGCGGTGATGCGGCCCGCGTACCGGGTGGCCACGGCCCGTACGTAGCGGACCCAGTCGTCCATGCCGCCCGGCGGGGCCGCGCGCGAACCGTCGTCGTACGGGCCCAGCGGAGCGTTCGGCGCGGTTCAGGACGGTGCCGCCGAAGGTGTGGCCGCGGGCGGGCTCTACCAGCGCCCGGCGGGGCTCGCTGTCCCACGCCGCACGGCGCCCACGCGGAACGCCGGCATGTCGTCGCTGCTGCTGTTCACCGTCACTCCGTAGAACGACCTGGGCACCGCGGCCGGGAACTGGGGTGCGCAGCAGGTGCCGCCGACCCCGCTCCCAGGACGACGAGCAGCAGGACCAGAACGCCGGACCAGCGCAGTAAGGCGGAGCGGCGGGTGGGCAGTTGTGCGCCGGGCGCGTTCGTGGGCGGCATCGGACGTGCTCCGGTCGTGGAGGCGGCAGCGGTCCGGCGTCCGCCCCCGGAACCGGCGCCTTTACGGCGGCTGCCTCGATGGCGGCTGCCTCCAGCGCAGGTGCCTCTCGGGAAGGCGCGTCGTCCGTGCGGCCGCGCGCGGCGCCGGCCTGCTCCCACAGCCGGTGCAGCTCGGCCAACTCGACCCGGTCTGCGCAGCATTCACGGGCGACACGCTCCACCATTCCGTAGCTGTCCGGCAGCACAGGGCCGCGGCAGTAGCGATGGAGGGTGGAGGCGCTGAATCCGCATCTCGCCGAGAGTTCGGCACAGCAGTGACGACCGCGCTCCTTCGACGCGTGCAATCGCTCCGCCAGTTCCGACTTCCGCGACACCTTCCCCCGGGCAGGGGCGCGGATGCGCTGCAGGGGACCCGCGGCCGGGGCACCGATTCGTCATCGGCGGTGCGACACCGCCAGCTCGATGAGCACGCGCTTGGTCACCCGGCCGCCGTACCGCCCGTCGATCAGGTTCGCGATGCAGTGCAGCAGCCCGTTCCTGGCCGCCTCCGGGAGGGCCCGGTGGCCGGAGAAGGTGCGCAGCAGGTCCAGGTACTCCGACGTGCCGTACGTCAGGTCCTGCTCGTGGCGGCGGAAGACGGTGGAGCCGAAGCGGCCGCTGCGCGCCAGCTCCTCCGCATGGTCCGCGTTGTCGACCGCGGCGGCCGCGGGAGGCCGGAGCCCGGGCGGTGTCGCCGGATCGAAACGCTCGTAGCAGCGCTGGACCTCGACGAAGAACTCCTCGGTGCCGCCCAGGACATGCTGGGTGCGCACCACGGCGAGGGCCCCGCCCGGACGCAGCGCGTCGGCGGCCTTGGCCACCCGGACCGCCGGGTCGATCCAGTGGAACGCCGTCGCCGAGACGACCACGTCGAACGGCGCCACCGGCAGTGGCCACTCCTCGAACCTGGCCGTCACCACCTCCGCCCCCGGTGTCCCGGCCAGGTTGCGGCGGGCGATCTCGGCCATGCTCGGCCCCGCCTCGACGGCGGTGATCCGACAGCCCCGTCCGGCCAGCGGAACCGTCACCTGCCCGGTCCCGCAGCCCACCTCCAGCACACGGCTGCCGGGGCCGGTGCCCGCGAGTTCCGTGAGGTCGTCGTAGAGCTCGGACGGATAGCCGGGCCGGGCCCGGTCGTAGAGTTCCGCGTCCTCGTCGAACGTCCGGCTCAGGTACGCCCGCCGGGACTCCTCGGGCCTGTCGTCGCGTGGTCTCCGGATGATGTCGTCGGGCATGCGGAGCAGGCTAACGATCGACGTCCGCGGCGTGCCGGAAATTCCGGGCGTCCCCGCGGCCGTGGCGTGCCGGGCCTCGCGGTGGGTGGCGACGCTCAGTCCTGCTCGGCGGGGCGGAGGGTAAAGGCTTCCCGCAGATGATGAAGGGTTTGGAGAAAGGCCGCTTGCAGGACGCCGCCCGGGCCCTCTGCGTCGGCCGCGCCGCCCTCGCGTACGCCCGGGGACGTGAGTCGTTCGGCAAGCCGATCTGGCAGCACCAGCCGGACTTCAGGGACGCACCCCTGATGATCGTGGGCGAGGGAGCGAACGAGACCCAGCGGAACGTCGTCGTCGGGCAGTTGGCCGGGCGCGGAGGCCCGGACGCGTGACCGCCGGTCACCGGTCCCGGGGTGCCTCGCAGCGGAACAGAGTACGTCGGGCAGCTCATCCGGTGACGTCGAGCGCCGTACCGTAGAGCCGGGCCACCTTCAGCCGGATGACCACCCGGCGTTCGGCGACCAGTTGGTGCAGGAACGCGTCCTCGTCCTCCGGCTTCGCCGCCGGCGGGATCATCCCGAGCAACTCCCGTCCGACCGCGTCGCCGGGAACCGCCGTGGCCTCGGAGACCTCGGCCGTGCCCTCGGCCACGGCGAACGACCACACGTCGCCCCCCTGAACATGCAGCGCGGCAAGCGGGTTGTGCCGCAGATGCCTGGTCTTGACGCGGTCGGCGGTCGTGGAGAACCGGACGACGCGTGCCTGCGGGTCCCAGTGGAAGAGCATCGTCGTCAGATGGGGACGGCCGTCGCGCCTGACGGTGGCAAGGGTGCCGAACTGCTGCTCGCCGAGCAGGTCGGAGAGTGCTCGGTCGGACAGTGCGCGAGGTGCTGGGCCCTGGGTCATGGACGGATCAACAGCCGTGACCGGCACGCGCATTCCCGGAGTCATGTCCGATGGTGAGCACCGTGGCCGCAACTCCCAGGCGGTGTCCGGGGCGCGCCTACATCCCCAGGATGACCGCCGGCGCGGGTTAAGTCCGGGGGATGACGACCGGGGCGGGGCGCGGCGCCTACCGTCCCTGTCATGACCAGCGAAGAGATCAGCGGCACGGGCCGGGGTGCCGGGGCGGTCGCCGTGCGGGACGAGGCAGTTGTCCGGGTGAGCGGGCTGCGCAAGGAGTACGGCGACACCGCCGCCCTGAACGGGGTGTCGCTGGAGATCGGTGCCGGGGAGGCGGTCGCCGTGATGGGGCCGTCCGGCTGCGGCAAGTCCACCCTGCTCAACATGATCGCAGGGCTGGACCGGCCGAGCGGCGGTTCCGTGCACGTACACGGCGAGGACCTGGGCCGGATCAACGAGACCGGGCTGGCCCTCTTCCGGCGCCGCCGGATCGGCATGATCTTCCAGTTCTTCAACCTCATCGACGACCTGCCCGCGATCGACAACGTCGCCCTCGCCGCCCAGCTCACCGGAACACCGGCCCGCCAGGCCCGGCGCCGGGCACTGGAGTTGCTGGACGAACTCGGCATCGCCGACCGCAAGAACGTGTACCCGGCCGCCCTCAGCGGCGGCGAGCGCCAGCGGGTGGCCGTGGCCCGCGCGCTGATGAACCGCCCCGCGCTGCTGCTGGCGGACGAGCCGACCGGCGCCCTGGACAGCCACGCGGGGGAGCAGGTGATGGACCTGCTCCTCGATCTCAACGAACTGGGCCAGACACTGCTGTTGGTGACGCATGACCAGCGGCTGGCCACCCGGTGCGCCAGCCGGCTGGTGACGATGGCGGACGGCCGGATCACCGGCGAGCGGACCCTGGAGCGGACGGCATGAGCGCGGTGTGGCGGATCTCTCGCGCGGCTGTTCGCCGCCGACGCCTCCAGACCACCGTGATCGGGGCGGTGGTCCTCGTCTCCAGCATGGCCCTCGTGGTCGCGCTCGGCCTGCTCGACGTCGTCTCCGGGCCCTTCGACCGGATCTTCGGCCAGGCGCACGGCGCGCACGTCGTCGCCACGTTCGACGCGGCGAAGGTCTCCGGCGCACAGCTGGGCCGGACCGAGCACCGTCCGGGCGTACGGGCCTCGGCCGGGCCGTTCCCGCAAGCCGTGATCGCGATGCCGGAGAGCGCGGCGTCCCGGATACCCGGGACGGCACCCGGCCCCCTGACGGTCGTCGGGCGGGCGGACCCCGGCGGCGCCGTCGACCGACTGGACCTCTTCGCCGGGCACTGGGCCACCGGGACGGGCCAGATCGTGCTGGCGCTGCCCGACGCGCCCGGGATGGCGGACGGGCCGCACTCACCGATCGGCAAACGGATCCAGCTGTCCGGCAGGGCACCGCTGACCGTCGTCGGCCTCGCGTCCAGCGTGAGCGGGACCGCCCAGGCGTGGGTCTCCCCGCAGCAGATCGCCGGCCTGCACCCCACGGCGTACCAGATGCTGTACCGGTTCGACCGCGCCGCGACAGCCCGTCAGATCAGCGGGGACACCGTGGCGGTGAGCGCCGGACTGCCGTCCGGAGCGCTGATCGCGCATCAGTCGTACCTGACCTTGAAGGCGCAGGTCGCGGCCAACCCCAACGCCTTCGTGCCGTTCCTCCTGGCCTTCGGAGTCCTCGGCCTGCTGGTCGCGATCCTGATCGTGGGCAATGTGGTGAGCGGTGCGGTGGTGTCCGGCTTCCGCCACATCGGCGTGCTCAAGTCGCTGGGATTCACATCCCGTCAGGTCGTCGCGGTCTACCTGGTGATGGTGTGCGTCCCCGCCACGGTGGGCGCGCTGGTCGGCACGGCGCTGGGCGGGGTGGTCGCACGGCCGCTGTTGCATCAGGTCTTCCAGGGCACGGACCTCGGCACCGTGACCGTGCACCCGACGATCAGCTCCTGGGCATATGCGACCACCGCACTCGGCATGCCGCTGACGGTACTGCTGGCCGCGCTGATCCCCGCTCTGCGCGCCCACCGGCTCTCCGCGGTCCGCGCCATCAGTGCGGGCAGTGCAGCGCACCGCCGACGGGGACCGGCCGTACAGCGGTGGCTGTCCGGTGTCCGGCTGCCGCGCTCGGTCACCCTCGGGCTGGGCCTGCCCTTCGCCCGGCCGGGACGAGCGCTGCTCACCGTCGCCTCGGTCCTGCTCGGAGTGGCGACGGTGACCTTCGCCACCGGCCTGTCGGCCACCATGATCTCCTACGGCCGCGCGGAGCAGGACTACGGCACGGCACAGTCGACCGTCTGGCGAGGACAGCCCAGGTTCGACCAGACCGCACCGCACCACGACGACGCCGCGGCACAGTCCCTCCTGCGCGGTCTGCCGCATGTCGCGGACGTGGCCGCCGTGGGCTTCACCGAGGCACGGATACCCGGCCGGAGCGAAGGAGTGTCGGTC
The DNA here is from genome assembly GCF_001866675.1 of Streptomyces sp. MUSC 14. NCBI lineage: Bacteria > Bacillati > Actinomycetota > Actinomycetes > Kitasatosporales > Streptomycetaceae > Streptomyces > Streptomyces sp. MUSC 14. Next base: position 155,618 of record NZ_MLYN01000017.1, on the reverse strand, counting down.
GAGGGCATGCGCGGGGGACGGTCGACGCTGCCGGACGGTCTCGCGCGGGGCCGCTGGATGCGGGGGCCCGGTGAGGTGGTGGCCTCCGGCAGATTCCTGGCCAAGCAGGGGCTGCGGCTCGGTGAGTCCTTCACCCTGACCGTGGCGGACGGGCGGCAGGAGCGCGTGACGCTGGTCGGGGAGGTCCTGGCCGGGCCGGGGGACTGGATGCGAGCGGACTGGTCGACGGTGACGGCTCTGTCGCCGGACGCGCAGGCCAACCAGTACTGGGTGCGGCTCACGGACGGAGCCGACTTCAGCGCCTACGCGAAGGCCGTACAAGCCGCCGATCCGGGGCTCTACCCGACGGAGAACACCATGATGAACGCGGACGCCGTGACCGTCGTCGGCTCCGCGTCCGCCCTGACCCTGATGCTGACGCTGGTCGCCGCGATGGGCGTGTTCAACACCGTCGTGCTCAGCGCCCGGGAGCGGCAGCGTGACCTGGGGATGCTGAAGTCGATCGGCATGACGCCACGGCAGGTCACGGTGATGATGGTGGTGTCCATGGCCGGGCTGGGGCTGGCCGGCGGGATCCTGGGGCTGCCGCTCGGCGTCACGGCGTACCGTGTGGTGATCCCGATGACCGAGCACGCCGCCCAACTCACCTTCCCTGGACGTATGCTGGACGTGTGGCACCCCGGGGCGATGACGCTGCTGGTGCTGGCGGGAGTGGCGATCGCCGCGCTGGGCGCGGTGATACCGGCGCGTGCGGCGGCCCGGCAGACCATCGCCCGGGTGCTGCGCACCGAGTGAGCGCCCGTCGCTCTCACGCCGGTGACGCGCCGTCAGGCCACCGGCGGCCGGCCGCCTCGTCCGCCAGGCACCGCCATCGGGTCTCCCCGCCGTCAAGTGGCCAGGCCCAGCTGGGCCGTTGCCCCGTGTGCAGGTCGCCGAGGCGGCGGGCCAGCTCCGGTCCCGCGAGGGCGGCACCGTCGGGTACGGCGGAGCCGTGCACGGCGCGCAGCTCGGCGAACCGGGCCAGTTCGGCCTCGTAGTGGTGCACCGCCCGCTCGGTTCCGGCGGCCACTTCGTCGCTCGGGGCGGTGCGGTGCAGGTGCAGCACCGAGGGCGCGGTCGACTCGGCGATCGCCGCGGCGAGCCGGGCATGACCGTCCAGGATCAGATGGCAGTCCAGCCCGCTGACCCACCACAGCAGCACGGGCGGGAGCGTGCCGTCACGCGCCTGCCTGCGGTACGCCCGGACCCGGCTGTCGTCGGCCTCGGGCAGCGGGCGCAGCGGCAGGACCTCCCAGGAGCCGTGGTGTACGAACCAGTCGATGTACCCGTCGGGATGGCCCTCGACGAGCATCGATGCCCAGTGTTCGGCGTGTGGCCGTCGGCCGTGGTTCCGGTGCAGGAGCGGGCTGTCGGGCGAGAGCAGCCAACGGCCGTCGTGCAGGGGGCTGTCGGGCGCGTCGAGCAAGTGGTCGGCGAAGCGGTACGCCCAGCGGTCCGGGCGGCCGGCCAGCGCCCGCCCGGTCTCGGCACGCAACGGTGGCAGGAGCGAGCGGTAGTGGTCGGTGCGCCAGAAGTCCACGCCGTAGTAGTGCTCGTCGACGGCGGCGAGCAGTACGGGGCGCGCCTGCTGGGCGAGCAGCAGCCGCCGCCGGGCGCTGAACAGACACAGGCCGGGCCGGCGGCGTCCCGTCACCTCCAGGGACAGACCCGTCCATGTGCCGTTGTCCCGGGTGAGGTCCGTGCGTCGCATGCCGAGACGATAGCCGGTGCGGTTGACGGCTCACGGCCGGGCGAGGTGGTCCAGGAACGCGCCCACCAGACGGAGGCCGGTGCGCAGGGTCTCGGTGTCGTCGGCGAATCCGATGCGCACGGTGTGCTCGATGCCGAACGCCGCGCCGGGGGTGAACAGAACGCCGGTCCGCTCCAGCAGGCGGGTGCAGAACTCGTAGGAGCCGATGGGGGAGTCGTAGCGCAGCAGGGCGGTGGTGCCCGAGGCGGGCCGGACGCAGCGGATGTCGTCGCGGCCGGCCACCCAGGTGTCCAGGACGGTGAGGTTGGTACGGGTGATCCGGTGGGAGCGGGCCAGGATCGCGGCCTTGTTCTCCAGCGCGACACAGGCCAGCAGGTCGTCGACGCGTCCGACGCTGATGGTGGTGTAGTCACGGTGCGTGGCGACGTCGGCCAGCAGTCCGGTCGGGGCGACGATCCAGCCCAGGCGCAGCCCGGCCAGCGAGAACGGCTTGGACATGCTGCCGGTGGAGATGCCGCGCTCGTACAGGTCGGCGATCGATGCGGTGAAGCCGTCGCCGTGCTGGTCCACGCCCCGGTACACCTCGTCGCACAGTACCCACGCCCCGGCGCGCCGGGCGATCTCGGTGATCCGGATGAGGCCTGCCTCGTCGATCAGAGCGCCGGTGGGGTTGTTGGGGTTGTTGAGGGCTATGAGCCTGGTGTCCGGGGTGACCAGGCGGTCGAGCGCGGCGAGATCGGGCAGCCAGCCGTCCTCCTCGCGCAGCGCCAGCCGGTCGACGCGGGCGCCGTAGCTGTCGGGGAGAGAGTAGTGCTGCTGGTAGGTGGGGACGACGGCCACGATGTGATCGCCGGGTTCGACGAGGGCGGTGTGCACGAGCGCGTTGGCACCGATCGCCCCGTGGGTGATCAGGACGTTGTCCGGGCCCTGCGCCGCGTACAGGCCCGCGACCAGAGCGCGCAGGCGCGGGCTGCCGGGGATCGGACCGTAGGTGAGCGGGGTGGCGGCCAGTTCGGCCAGTATCTCGTCGCGCCGGCCGGACAGGTCCAGCAGTTCGCCCGTGGTGAGGGAGCGGACACAGGTCTCGGCGAGGTTGTACCGGCAGGTCTCCTCGAAGTCGTTCATCCAGCGCTCGACTTCGAACTCGTGGATTTTCATCGAAGCCGCCCCTCGGAGGCGGGTGATGTGGCGATCGCTTGCATAATGGGCAATATATTGCTCACCTTGGGGGCGCGCAAGCCTTTTGTGCACTATAGTGCTCACCATGAGCAGTGAGGTCGCCGCCGGCAGCAGCACCCCGCAGGAGTTCGTGACCCGCATCGGCGGGCGCATCCGAGCCCTGCGCAAGCAGCGCGGCTGGAGCGTGCAGCAGCTGGCCGAGGCCGGCGGACTGAGCCGGCGGATGCTCACCGACATCGAACTGGGCCAGGCCAACCCGAGCCTCGCCACCGTCGACCGGGTCGCACGGGCCCTGGACACCGACTTCGCCGCCCTGGCCCTGCCCGGGCGGGACGCGCCGGACGAGGCGCACGAGCACGTCGAGGGGGCGCTCGTGTGGCAGGCCCCCGACGGCAGCCGGGCGCTGCTCCTCGGCGCGACACAGGACCCGCGCGCCGAACTGTGGCGCTGGACCCTGGCGCCCGGAGGCCGCTATGACGCCGAACCCGACCGCCCCGGCGCACAGGAGATCCATCACGTGCTCTCCGGTCGCCTGACCCTGACCCTGCCGACCGGCCCCCGTGCGCTGGCCCCGGGGCAGAGTGCGGTCATCGCCAGCGACCAGGAGTACGCCTACGCCAACGACGGCACCGAACCGGCCGTCTTCGTACGGGTCGTGACGGGCGCCTGAACCCGTCACCGGGCGGAGCCGGTGGCGCCTTTCGGCGGAGCGCCGCGGCTGCCCGGACGCTGCGTCGCGCCACCACGATGCGTTCCTCAAGTGACGTTCATACTCGATGAGTTGAAGGCCGTTACGACACCCCGCGCGACGGGTGCTCGGCACACAGACACCCGACGCCCCGCTCGATCCACTCCTGGCCGGCCCACTCCGGATGCCGCGCGACGAGCAGCGCCCGCACCTCGGCGACGATCTCGCCCTCGCCCATCGCCGAGTCACGCCTGCGCCACGTCTCGTCACGCAGCTCGCGCAGATAGTCGCGGACCGCCGTAAGGACCTCCTGACCGCCGGGTTCACCGTGCCCGGGAACCACCGTCCGGACTCCGCGGGCGGCCAGGCGCTCCAGCACCTTCAGCCAGCCCACACCGGAGACGTCCGTGTCGTACGGCGGGAACCACGGGAAGATGGCGAACTGCCCGGTCTCGGCGAGATCCCCGGTGAACAGCACGCCGGCGTCCGGTACTTCGACCACCTGGTCGCCCTTGGTGTGCCCCCGGCCGGCGGGCCGCAGCCGTACGACACGGCCGCCGAGGTCGAGGTCGTACGTGCCGTCGAACACCTCGTCGGGAGCGGGCACCCCGATGCCTGCCAGCCGGTCGGCCACCGGACCGCCGAAGTCCCGGAACATCTCCAGATACGCCGGGCCCTTGGCCGTGAGGTCGTCCGCCTGGGCGCGGTTGACGAGGTACGTGGCCCGATCGGCGAAGGCCTGCGCGCCGAACGCGTGCTCCGGGTGGAAGTGCGTCGTGGTCAGGTACAGCCGACGGCCCCGGGCCACCTCCGACGCGAACGCGAGTACCTGCTCGGCGTTGGCGGTGCCCAGACCGGTCTCGACGACGAGCACGGCCCGAGCGCCGCCGATGACACCGACGTTGGGCACCAGCTGGGCCTGCTGGTTCGGGATCACCAGCAGGTCGGGGGCGATCTCCCGGGCACCGGCGACCCTCACGACGGGGTCGGGGACGCGCACGCCCGCCATGTCTCCCGGTCGGCTTCGGACCGTGTCCTGCCCGGTCTCCCGCGCCGAGCCCTGTGCCATGTCCTGCGGCGCGTCCTGCGTCACGTCCTGCGTCACGTCCTGTGTCATACGGCGATTCCACCGCCGTGGTGTCGTGGCTGTCCAAGACCGACTGGGTGCACGCCATACCGCGCCGGTATCGTCGCCGGTCATGGAGCTACGCACGCTGCGCTACTTCGTGGCCGTCGCCGAGGAACTCCACTTCGGCCGGGCCGCCGCCCGGCTGCACATGAGCCAACCGCCGCTGAGCAGGGCGATCAGACAGCTGGAGACCGGCCTGGGCACGCCGTTGCTGCACCGTTCCGCGACAGGGGTCGCGCTCACCCCCGCCGGGACGACCCTGCTGAAGGAAGCACGCGCCCTGCTCGGCCACGCCGACCAGGTACGCGCACGCGTGGCCGCGACGGCGGGCGTCGCGACGCTCACCGTCGGCATCCTGGGCGACGGCACCGACAGGGGAGCCGCCCGGCTCGCCGCCGCGTTCCGGCGCCGACACCCCGGCATCGGTATCCGGGTCCGCGAGACCGGCCTGACGGATCCGACGTGCGGACTGCGCGCGGGACTGGTCGACATCGCCCTGACCCGCGCACCGTTCGACGAGACCGGTCTGACCGTGCACGACCTGCGTGCCGACCCGGTGGGCGCGGTGCTGCGCGCCGACGACCCGCTGGCCCGACGCGAGCAGCTGTGCCTCGCCGACCTGGCGGCGCGGCAGTGGTTCCGGTTCCCGGAGGACACCGACGCGGAGTGGCGCACGTACTGGAACGGCGGCCGGTCCCGTCGGGGGCCGGTGGTCCGCGCTGTCCAGGAGTGTCTGCACGCCGTGCTCTGGAACGGCACGGTCGGCATGGCCCCGCTCGGCCACCGACTCCCCGCGGAGCTGACCGTGGTCCCGCTGGCCGACATGCCGCCGAGCCGCGTGGTGGTGGCGACGAACGAGGGTGACCCGAACCCACTGGCCGACTCCTTCGTCGCGCTCGCGAAGTCCGCCTACCGGACCTGAGCGACGTCATCCGCATGTGTGCCATGGTCGGTTCGGGGCGGACCGGTTGACCTTCACCCTGGGGGAGGCCACAGCATCGGTGGGGCCGGGCGACGTGCCCGGTACGAGGAGGGGCGGGGGATGGAGTTGCTGACCATCGGGGCGTTCGCGAAGGCGTCCCGGCTCTCCCCGAAGGCTTTGCGCCTCTATGACGCGCTCGGCCTGCTGGCACCCGCTCGCATCGACCCGGTGACCGGCTACCGCCTGTACGCACCGGAGCAGTTGGACCGCGCCCGGCTGGTCGCCTGGCTCCGGCGGCTGGGCATGCCCCTGGCCCGGATCCAGCACGTCTGCACGCTGGAGGCGGACCAGGCTGACCAGGCGGCCCAGGAGATCCGGGCGTTCTGGGCCCGGGTGGAGGCCGACACCGCCGCGCGACGGGACCTCGCCACCTTCCTCATCGACCACCTGAGCTGGAAGGACCCCACCATGACCGTGTCCGCCGACCCCCTGGAGATCCGCTACGCCGCACACTCCGACGCCGGCCGCGTCCGTGACGGCAACCAGGACACCGCCTATGCCGACGCACACCTGCTCGCCGTCGCCGACGGGTGCGGCCGCACAGGCGGGCCGGCGAGCAGGGCCGCCGTCGACGCGCTCAAGGGCCTGGAGACCGGAGGCATTGCGGCCGGCAGCCTCCTGAACCTCCTCGAAGACGCCGTCGACCGGGCCCGGCAGGCCGTGGAAGGCGTCGCCGGTGCCGCCTCTTGTGGCGAAGAGGCGACCGGGACGACCCTCACCGCGATGCTCTGGACCGGCGCGCAGATGGCGCTCGTGCACATCGGCGACTCACGGGTCTACCTCCTGCGCGAGGGGCGGTTGTTCCAGATCACCCACGATCACACCCTGGTGCAGTCGATGGTCGACGAAGGGCGTCTCACCCCGGAGGAGGCCGCCTGTCACCCCCAACGGTCGCTGCTGGTCCGTGCGCTGGGCCCGGGAGCCGACGGCACCCCGGACATGCGCCTGCACGACGCCCGGCCGGACGACCGGTACCTGCTCTGCTCCGACGGTCTGTCCACCGTCGTACCGGCCGCCGAGATCCGCCAGGTGCTCGCCGAGTCGGCGGAGCCCGATCAGGCCGTCCGCGACCTCATCGCCCTCGCCAACGGTTCCGGCGGTCCCGACAACGTCAGCTGTGTGGTGGCGGACGTCATGGCGCGCCGGCGGTAGCGGCGCGGGCGGGCACCTGCCTGGATGTGACGCCCGGCTCAGAGCAAATCCAGAGCTTCCCGCGGCTGGTGCGGACCTGGGCGCCGCGCTAGATGTGGAGTGTCATGTCCATGTGGATATCCTGAGTCCGCCGCCAGGTTTCCCCGAACTGAGGAGTGACCCCCATGAACTTCTCGCTCGCATCGACGTTACGCACCGCGCGCCCACTCGTGCAGGCCGTGTTCCGGCTGGTGACCGGATTCCTCTTCGCCTGCCACGGCGCGGCGTCCCTGTTCGGAGTCCTGGGCGGCTCCCACGGTGGCGGCACGGTGCCCACCCTCCAGTGGCCCGGATGGTGGGCGGCGGTCATCGAGCTGGTGGGTGGCGTCCTGGTGTCCCTCGGCCTGTTCACCCGGGCGGCGGCCGTCATCTGCTCCGGCTCCATGGCCTACGCCTACTTCAGCGTCCATCAGCCGCACGCGCTGTTCCCGATGGTCAACGGGGGCGAGCCGGCCGTCATGTTCTGCTGGACGTTCCTGCTGATCGCCTGCCTCGGCCCCGGCGCCTACGCGCTCGACGCGCTCGTGAAGAGGGAGGCGATCACCACAGCGGACGAGGGCGCGGCACCGGTACCCACCGCGTAGCCCGTCCCACCGGAACGTGCCGTGCCATCCACCCCATACGCGGCACGCGAGAGCCCCTCGGCGGGAACGAGGGGCTCTCGCGTGCCGACAGGCGGCGGCGGGAGCGATGACGTCCGATCGGCGGACTGCGCAGGGGGGAACGGCAATCCTTCGGCTTCATACGACGCCGGCCGGCCGTCACGCTGCTGCTGCGGAACCGGACGTTCAGCGACACTCCGGTCGAACGCCTGGTCCCGGCCGACCGTCTCGAAGGCATCTTTGCCGCGTCCGGCGGCCGTGGTGTTCGACCTCGCCGACGCGGCGTCGGCCGAGTGAGAGGCAGCTGCCGACCTCGGCATGCGCGTCAGTGTGGACACCAACCGCGCCCTCCTCGATGCCGCCCTGGCACAGTCGGCCGTCACCGGGCCCGCCAGACCTGCCCCTGCCACCTGCGGTCAGCGAGACGAACCTGCCCATGCCGAGGCCGAGTTGCGGCACGCAGAAACTCGTCTGCGAGCACCTGATCGCGGACCGTACCCCGCGCGGTTTCAACGACGGCCGTGTCGCCCCCCTTGCGACGGTCGCGGCACGGCCGCCTGCCCGCACACATCCGCGAACCACGTGCCGGACGCGCCGCGACCTGCCCGATCCGCCCCGAGCTGCGGCCGGCCATCGCGCAGGCCGAACGCGGCCACGGTCCCGGACGCCTGGTGACCTTCACACCCGCCCCCGTCACCGAGGCCGTCATCGGCTGGGCGTGCGCGCACGCACCCCCTCACCCGCATCGTGTCGATCCCCGTGCACGCGGACGGTTCGACGACCGGGCCGTACGAGGTCTGGCAGGTCATCGGGCCGGTGCTGACTGCGCTGGTGCCGGTGTGCGGGGCGGCGTCCCGGCGCTATGCGGTCGGCGCCGTGCCGGGCGGCGCGATCGGCCTCGCCCTCGCCGCCTGTGCGGACTGATCGGACGACGACAGCGGGCTGTACGTCATCGGCGTGGGGACGGTCATGATCGGCAGCTTCGTCGCGACCGACGTCGTCTCCGCCGTGACCACCTCCCTGACCCAGGACGTCGCCCGACCGGCACCGGCGTCGAGCCCGCTATTCGACGGCCGGATCCTCATGGGCGTGCCGCAAGGCCTCCTTCACGGACTTCTCCACCTCGAACCGGCTGGTTCCGTTCGCCGTGGCGAACGCGGTGATGGCCGCCTGCACCGCCTCGGCCGCCTTGCACCAGCGACGCAACCGCGCCTCGTACTCCTCACCCCTGAGCCCGGCGAGCTTCGCGCGCTCTTCCTCGGCGCACCGTTCCAGTTTGATCAACTCATCGGGTACCTCTGCCACGGGCACGGATCGTAAACGCCGCGAGCACGGCGAGAAGCGCCGGACGCACCGGCCGATCGGGTGGTCGGGAACGGGTCAGGGCAGGGTCAGGATGCGGGGGCCGTGGTCGGTGATGGCGACGGTGTGCTCGATGTGGGCGGCCCTGCTGCCGTCGGTGGTGCGCAGGGTCCAGCCGTCGATGTCGGTGCGGTAGGTGTTCCGCCCGCCGGCCATGAGCATGGGTTCGATGGCGAGGACCAGGCCGTGGCGGAGGGGGAAGCCACGGCCGGGGCGGCTGCGGTTGGGGACGTGAGGGTCTTCGTGCATGCGGCGGCCGATGCCGTGTCCGCCGAAGTCGGCCGGCATGCCGCAGCCCGCCTTGCGGGCCACGGTGTCGATGGCGTGGGAGATGTCGCCGATGCGATGGCCCACCTGGGCGGCGGCGATTCCGGCGTCGAGGGCCTGCTGGGTGGCGTCGATCAGATCGAGGTCGCCGGGGCGTGGCGTTCCGACGGTGAAGGTGATGGCCGCGTCGCCCGTCCAGCCGTCGAGCTCGGCGCCGCAGTCGATGCTCAGCAGGTCGCCGTCGCGCAGCCGGTAGCCGGTGGGGATGCCGTGTGACACGGCGTCGTTGACCGACGTGCAGATCACGGCCGGGAAGGGCACGGGGGCGAAGGACGGCCGGTATCCGAGGAACGGGGAGCCGGCTCCGGCCTCGGCCAGGACCGACCGGGCCGCTTCGTCCAGTTCTCGCAGGGACACCCCCACGTCGGCTGTCTCCCGGGCTGCGGCCAGGGCGCGGGCCACCACACGCCCGGCTTCGCGCATCGCGTCCAATGCGGCATCGGTCTTGATCTCCACCATGTGCGTGACTCCCCGCAACACGTCGTTCCAATACTTATACCGGTATTAGTATCACGGTCATGGTGTGAACTCCTCTGACGCCGTGGGAACGGGAACGCGGCGAGCGGTTCGGCACGCTGCTGCGTCGAGCGCGTGGCAGCCGGAGCACGGCGGAGGTGGCGGCCGCGGCAGGGGTTTCCGCGGAGACCCTGCGCAAGATCGAAACCGGCCGGGCCCCGACGCCCGCCTTCCTCACCATCGCGGCCCTGGCCGCCGCGCTGCACGTGTCGCTGGACGAGTTGGCGGGCCGCCGTGCGCGCACGACCCGGACGGGCGGGAATCAGCGCTCTCGGCCTGAGGGGCGGGCGGCATCACACCCGGTAGCGCGACCGGGGTCGGCGCCTCGCCCCACTTCCTGCGTCCTGCGCGACGTGGTCCACACGGAATCCGGCCCTCCGCTCGCGGCCGGCCCTCACCGGTAGCGCAGCAGCAACATCGCGGCGTCGTCCTGGAGAGGGCCGCTGACGTGCTGGAGCAGATCCTGGCGGAGGGTCTCCAGGGCGGTCTCGGGATCGTGGTCCTTGAGCAGATGGGCGCGATCGGTGAGCGGGTAGAAAAGGCCGCCGCGGTCGCGGGCCTCGACGATGCCGTCGGTGTACAGCAGCAGCTGGTCGCCGGGCAGGAAGGCCGCGCGGTACGGCTGCGGGTCGGCGCTGCCGTGCGCGCCCAGGCCGAGCGGCAGCGCGTAGGACTCCGGTTCGGGCAGATCCACGGTGCCGTCGTCGCGCACCAGCATCGGGGCGGGGTGGCCGAAGTTCAGGAACGTGACCTGGTGGGCGCTCACCTCGGCGAGGATGGCCGTGACGAAGCGCTCGCCGTCCAGCTGCCGGTCGACGGAGCGGGCCAGTCTGGCGCCGACCTCCACCAGGTCCGCCTCGTCGAGGGCCGCCTCACGGAACGCGCCCAGGACCAGCGCCGCGGTCTCCACCGCCTCCAGCCCCTTGCCCTGCACGTCCCCGACGATCACCCGCACACCCTGCGGTGCGGCGACGACCTCGTACAGATCTCCGCCGATACGGGCCTCGGCCACGGCCGACGTGTAGGAGACGGCCGCCCGCAGCCGGCCGGCGAGCTTCGGCACGGGCTTGAGCAGCACCCGCTGCGCGGCCTCGGCGATCGACCGGACACTGTCCAGTTCGGCCTCCCGCTCGCGGCGCAGGAAAACTGCCACCAGGCCGGCGAGGGTGACGCCGATGACGGAGCCGACGACCATCAGGCCACGGCGCGGCGCGGTCATGTCGTCGTACCAGCCCAGCGCGAAGCACAGCAGCAGCGCGATCACGCCGACGCACGCGGTACGCCGCCAGCCGCCCACCAGCGGGGCGAACGCGGGCCCCACGGCCACCAGCGGCAGGAAACCCAGCGACGGTCCGGTCACCACGTCGGCCAGCGCCACGGCGCCCATGACCGCGAAGGGCAACACGGACAGCACCCTCGATCGACGACGCTGTACGGCCATGTCTCCCGCCCCTCCCCCTCACGTCCGACCGGCACGACACATCATCGCAGACGTACCCATTGCCCCTCATAAAGAGGCGACAGCACCGCGACCCGGCTCAAGGGTGGAACGCGTGGGCGGCAACAGTCGTCTGACCAGTTGATCGCGAACCGGTCTTCTTGCTGGTCCACGGTGTCCGACCGCGCCCTGGTCACGGTTTCATCAACGGCGCTCACCTGTGATTCCGTGGCGCGGCTACAACCGTTTGAGATTCACCTGCTGGGGGGATTGCCCATGAGCCTGACCGGGACGTCGTTCTTCGTCCTGCTGATCGTGGCCACCGTCGTGTGCGTGGCCGGCACCATGGTGCTCTGGTCACGGCTCAGAGGGCCCCACACCGTGCGATGGGTGGTACGGCTGGTGATGATCGGTCTGTGCCAGCTCACCGCGATCTCGGTGATGGCCACCTGGATCAACAACGACTACGGTCTGTACGCCTCCTGGGACGATCTGCTCGGCAATGACAACGGAGCCGCCGTCGCCATGCCCGGCCCGCCGGCCGACCGCGCGAAGTTCACCCACACGGACACAGGAGTGCTGGACACCTACTTCCGCGGCAAGCACTCGCAGCTGTCCGGGCAGGTGATCGTCTGGACACCGCCGGAGTACGACCAGCCGCAGTACCGTCACACGCGCTTCCCGGTCGTGATGCTGCTGCACGGCGTGCCGGGCAGCCCGGCGTCCTGGCTGGAGCACGGCGGCATGCCGGGGGACTTCGAGAGCGTGGTCAAATCGGGCGCCTCGCACCCCTTCATCCTGGCCATGCCGGTGGTCGACCCGGGCGGTGTCGACACCGACTGCACCGACCAGCCCAACCGGAAGGTCGCCACGTGGATGGCGCGTGACGTGCCGGAGCTGATCAGCCAGAAGTTCCGTACCATCGCCGGGCCCAAGGGGTGGGGTCTCATGGGCTTCTCGACCGGGGGCTTCTGCGCCACGCGGCTCCCGCTGGCGTACCCGAAGGTCTTCGGCTCCGGCGCCGCGCTGGATCCCGACCCGCTCACCGGCGACACGGGCGTGATCACGGACCCGGTCTCCCGCGAACGCACCAGCCCCACGTACATGGTGAAGCGCAGCAAGGCAGTGGTGAACCTGTTCCTGGCCACGTCGGCCGAGGACCGGCTGAGCCCGCCGCACTACATCCAGCAGTTCGTGAAGGAAGCCGCCGCGACGATGGTCCGGACGCAGACCATGGTGCTGCCGAGCGGCGGCCACAACTACAACACCTGGACGCGCCTGTACCCGGCGGCCTTCACCTTCCTGAGCCGCCACACCACCGCACCGAAGGCCTGAACAGGAACCCCTCGGGGGCTGTCGTTCAGGCCAGGGTGACGTGCATGCCGCCCTCGGCCAGGACATCGAGCACGTCGGCGAAGCTGTCGTGGTGAGCGCCGTCCGGTGTCAGCGTCCGGGACAGGTGGGCGCGGGCCGTCCCGGCGTTCTGCCAGAGCAGGGTCGCCGGGGCGGTGTAGCCGAAGCGGCCGCGCAGACAGTCGTCCAGCGCGGCCAGGCAGCCGCCGAAGTAGCCGCCCGGCCCGTTCACCGCCTCGCCGAGCGCCAGGTAGAGGCCCGGTTCGTCGGTGACGTGACGGCCGTCGAGTGTGTAGGCGTGACCGGCCGGCCGGTCACCGGGAGTGCGTCGGCCCGCCCGGTCCCGGACGAGATCGAGCCAGGTGCCACGGCAGCGGGTGTCGAGACCGGCCCAGGCGCCCGGGGTGTCCGGCGGTCCGGCGAGCCGACGCTCCCAGACGGAGCGGGCGTGCTCGGGAACGGGCGTGAAGAACTCCCCGTCGAGCTCCAGGTCGATCAGGTCCGGCCCGTGGGCGGACGGGCGCCAGGCACGGACCGAGGTCCACAGCAGCTGCTCGGTCAGCGGCTCGCCCAGGTCGTCGTGGATCTCCAGTGCGGCCTGCTCCAGGTCGAGCGCCCGCCGGGTGCCCTTCGCCAGCGCAGCCCGCAGTCGCTCGCTCTGCGCGAGCCCTCGCAGGACCAGGGAGCGGGGGGCCCGGTCCGGCGGCAGGATGCGGACGAATTCCCGGCAGGCACCCAGCCAACGGCGCTCGTCATGTACGCGGACGGGGCCCGCGTACCCCTCGGGCGGGCCCTCGTAGTCGTCCGATCCGGTGAGGACGACGCTGTCCGTCCCCGCGGGCCGGCCCTGGCTCAGCGCGTCCTCCAGCAGCCACGGGCCGAGTTCCTCGTTCTCCGGGACCAGCCACACCCGGCTGCCGATCCAGCCGCGCGGCTCGGCGCGTTCCGGAGTCCAGCCGAACAGTTCGTAGGTTCCGCGCCAGGGTTCCCCGAAGAGCCCGTCCACCGTGGCGCACATGCCCCAGACATGGTCGTTCTCCGTGTCCCTCAACGCGTACCGTCCGTGCTCGCGACGGTGCCCGACCTCATTCACGCGCCGAATCATCCCCCAGACGAAGCCCCGCGGCGAAGCCGTTTTCCCCCAGGACACCGGGCACAAGCCGCCGTCGGAGTCCGCTTCCACCGGTTCTCGGAGGCGGTGCGACAGGCGTTCCGTGTGTCACCCGGACGTCGGGGCGTGTGGGTGGGCACGACGGGGCAGAGTGATCTTGGAGGGTGCCGATGACAGCACGTGACGTATCCGTGGACGCGACCGCCGGGACGTGGTTGCCGCGCGAGGAATGGGTCAGGACACAGCCGCGGGCGCTCATCGGCTCGTGCGTCCTCGTGCACGACAGCGGCGGCCGGGTCCTCCTGCTCCGCTACGGACCGGACGGACCGGGCGCCGGTACGTGGTGGCTGCCGGGCGGGATGCTCGATCACGGTGAAGATCCCTGCACGGCGGCCCACCGGGAGATGTGCGAGGAGACAGGCGTCGAACTGCCTGGCGTGCCGAGACTCATCGGCATCGACCACCGCGTCGACGTCGGCGGCACGGGACCGGTTCTCGACTGCTACTTCCACGGCGGGGTCCTCGACGCGGGAACCTCGATCCGGCTGAGCCCCGAGCACGACGACCACACCTTCGCCGACCTCGACGGGCCGGAGCGGCTGATGACCGCCGCTCACGCAGCGACGCTCAGAGCCCTGCATTCCGCAGCCGCCCGGGAGGCGGTCGTCTGCCTTCGCGACGGCCTCACCCTGGCGTGAGCCGCCGCGTCACTCACCGACGTGCCTCGACGCCGTCGAGCAGAACGGTCAGGCCGAACTCGGACCGCTCGCCCACGCCGGGCCCGGCCGGTGCCCCCAGCCTGCCGGTGAGGAGTCCGTGGCCACCCGCGAAGGCGTCGGCCACCCGCATTGTCAGTGGTGGCTGCGAGGCTGGCCGGTATGGACAGCGAGGATGAGCAGCTGCTGCGCGGCCGGGTCTACGGCCGGGACCACGACGACCCGGGCCCGCGCCCGGGACGGCGCTACGTCGAGCTGGTCGGCGGCCCGCTGGACGGGCTGCTGCTCGACATCACCGGCCGGACGCCGGACGACCCGGGTGCCAGTGTCGCCCTCGCCACCGAGCTGGGGCGGTTCGGCGCGGGCGGCCGGGCGGTATACGCCCCGCGCCCCGGCGACCGGCGCCGCTTCGACTGGGTCGGCGACGCCCCCTGACTCGTCGCACCGGCCGGCGTCATGCGGTCTCCCGGGCGACCGGGGCGGCGGCGACGGCCAGGGACTCCAGGACGCGGGCCGAGCGTGAGCCGGGGGCGCCGGTGATCAGGACCACCTCCTGGTCGTCCTCCGGTACCAGCAGCACATCGCAGTTCAGCCGCAGCCTGCCCAGCTCAGGATGGTCCAGGGTCTTGGCCCGGTGACCCGGCGCATGTACCGGGTGGGTCTGCCAGATCCTCCGGAACTCCGCGCTCTCGGCGTGCAACTCCTCCAGCAGAAGCGCGAGTTGGGGATCTTGTGGGTAGCGCTCGGCCGCCCGGCGCAACCGAGCCACCGCGATGGACCCGAACTCCCGTGTGCTGGAGGTCTCGTACGTCTGCCCCGCGCCGAGGAAGCGCCGCCGGGCCAGATTGGTCGTGCGCCGGGCCAGGCCGTCGCTGAGCAGAGCCCGGGCCGCCGGATTCCAGGCGACCACACCGTAGGCGGCGTCGGTGACGATCGCCGCGGTCCCGGGCAGCCGTTCGAGGAGCTGCGCGACCTGCGGACGCGCCTGACGTACGGGTCGTGCGGCAGGCGGTGCGGCCGCGCCGGCGAGCTGGAACAGATGACTGCGCTCGGCCGGTTCGAGCCGCAGCGCGCCGGCGAGCGCGTCCAGGACGCGAGCCGAGGGGCGGGGGCCACGAGCCTGTTCGAGCCGGACGTAGTAGTCGACCGACATGTGAGCCAGCTCCGTCACCTCCTCCCGCCGCAGTCCGGGCGTACGGCGCGGAGGGCCCTCCGGCAGACCGACCTCCCGCGCGCTCCGCGCCGCCCGGCGTTCCCGCAGGTAGCGGGCCAGTTCCTGCCTCGCCATGGCGCTGCCTCCTCGTCCTGCCAGGTACAGGTGATCCCTGGCAGGGCGGTGCCGGCCGGGGGAACCGTGGCTGTCATGAACGATCGCACAGCACTCGTCACCGGTGCCAACAAGGGCATCGGCCACCACATCGCCCGCCTGCTCGCCGCCGAGGGCTTCACGGTGTACGCCGGCTCCCGCGACGCGGGGCGCGGGGAGGCCGCGGCCGCGGAGATCGGCGACGGCGCCCGGCCGCTCGTCCTGGACGTCACCGACGCGGACGGCATCGCACGCGCCGCGGCCGGTGTCGACCGGCTGGACGTGCTGGTCAACAACGCCGGTGTCGCCGTCACGCTCGACCCGCCCGCCGAGACGGGCCTCTCGGACCTCCGGCAGACCTATGAGACGAACGTCTTCGGCGTCGTCGCCGTCACCAACGCCTTCCTTCCCGCCCTGCGCCGTTCGGCCCGGCCGCGCATCGTGAACATCTCCAGCGGCACCGCATCGCTGTCCTGGAGCACCGGCCCCAACCCCCAGTTCACCCCGGGCAACGGCTACGGCGCCGCCTACCGCTCCTCCAAGGCCGCGCTGAACGCGCTCACCGTCTTCTACGCCCAGACTCTCGGCGAGCCCTTCAAGGTCAACGCGCTCGCCCCCGGAACCCGGGCCACCGACCTCAATCCGCGGGCCAGGGCCCGGGGCGGCGATCCGGAGGAGGGCGCACGCGGCGCCGTACGGCTGGCGCTGCTGCCGGGGGACGGGCCGACCGGCGGCTTCTTCTCCTGGGACGGCACGCAGGTGCCCTGGTGAACGGCGATACGCACCCTTGCCGAAAAGGTCGTGACCCCCTTGTGAAACGCCGGTCAGCCCCGGCCGTCGGCGGCGGGGGCTGAGTGGTCGGGCCGTTCTCAGATGTGCGGACGGTGGCCCTTCTCCTGGCGGGGGAAGGACTGGGCGGCTCCGGGCAGCTTCGGTTTCGGCAGCGTGGCCACCTCTTCCTTCGCCTTGTGCAGCTGCTCTGCGGTGTCGTGGGGGAGTCGGGGCGGGCTGGAGCGGGCGTCGCGGAAGCGGAAGGCGGTGGTGAGGTCCCCGAAGGCGGCGCGTCGCCAGGCGCTGATGTTCGGCTCGCTCACCCCGGTGAACCGTTCCAGGAACCGCAGGGCGGACGTGTGGTCGAAGGCCTCGGAGGCGACCCAGCCGCCCACGGTCCAGGGCGAGATGATGACGGCCGGGACGCGGAACCCGCCGCCGATCGGCAGGCCGTGGACGTACTCGTCCGGGGTCCCGCGAGGCGGGGTCGGCGGGGCCACGTGGTCGAACAGGCCGTCGTTCTCGTCGTAGTTGAGGATGAAGGCGGTCTTGCGCCAGACCTTCGGGTTCGAGGCGATCGCCTCGATCTTCGATGCGACGAAGTCCGCGCCGGCCGCGGGGAGGTAGTCGGGGTGCTCCGACTGGTAGCTGGTGGGCATGATCCATGACACGGCCGGCAGCCGGTCGTGGCGTGCGTCGTCCTCGAAGGCGCCCGCGGGCCGCTTGCGTACGCCACGCTCGTACAGCTCCGAGCCGGGCCGCGCGTTCCTGAAGGCCGCGAACTGTTCGAGCATGTTGCAGCCGTAGTTGTCGTCCTGCTGGTACACCTTCCAGCTGACACCGGCGGCCTGGAGCCGTTCGGCGTAGGTCTTCCAACGGTACGGCGTCGGCGCGTCGTTGCTGATGACCGGACCGCCGTGGGTGCCGTCGGGGTCGATCGAGCCGGTCATCCACATCAGGCGGTTGGGCCAGGTGGGGCCGAACACCGAGCTGTAGTAGTTGTCGCAGACGGTGAAGGTCTCGGCGAGCGCGAACTGGAAGGGGATGTCCTCGCGCGTGTAGTAGCCCATCACGTAGGGGCCGTTGACGCCGTCGGCCTTGCGGTGCGCGGGCAGCCACCGGTCCATCCTGCCGTTGTTCCACGCCTCGTGCTGGACGGACCAGGCGTGGCTGGTGGACGGGATGGACTGCGCGCTCGACTTGTGGGTGTCGAGGTGGAAGGGCAGCAGATAGCCCTTCGGGTTCTTGGCGTCCGGCTGGTAGAAGACGCTGCGGCCGGTGTCGAGCCTGAGGGCGTGCGGGTCGTTGAAGCCGCGGACACCCGAGAGCGTGCCGAAGTAGTGGTCGAAGGAGCGGTTCTCCTGCATCAGCATGACGACGTGTTCGATGTCGCGCAGCGAGCCGCGCGCGGGGGGTCCGGAGGCGACGGCCTTCTGGACGCTCGGTGGGAGGAGGGAGAGGGCCGCGGCGCCACCCAGCGCGCCCGCTGCCCCGAGCAGTCTACGGCGTGTCAACTCGGGCATGAATGCCCCTTCTTGAGCGAGAGCGGATTCCGTAGGGACGGCCCAGGCCCCCGGCGAAGGGCAGGGCCGCCCATTACTCTCTGCCCAGGACAGAGGAGCACATCAGGGGTGAATGGTGAACTTGCGGCCAACGGGCGGAAAGGGGTTGGCCAAGCTGTGACCGCCCACACCCGCACGTTGCCCCGTTGTTGTCGTCCGTTGGGAAAAGAATGGCCGCTGCATGGATCAAGGAGCGGCCGACCGGTCGGCTCGCGGCGCAGACGGCACGCACGCCCGGCAGTGACGGCTGATTACGGTAGGGACGGTTTGCGGTTGAGCGGGAGGACGTGAAGACGTGGATGTGTATGAGGCCGTGGACAGCCGACGGGCCGTGCGGGCGTTCAGCGATGAGCCGGTGCCGAAAGAGGTACTCGCACGTGTGCTGGCCGCGGCGACGCGGGCTCCGTCGAGCGGGAACCTCCAGCCGTGGCATGTGTATGTCGTGACCGGCGAGCCCTTGGCCGAACTGAAGAGGCGCGCGACGGCCAGGGCGCTGGCGGGAGACCCCGGTGACGAGCGGGAGTATCCGATGTACCCCGCCGAACTGACCTCGCCGTACCTGGACCGTTTCGCCGCCGCGGCCGCCCAGCGGTACGAGGCGCTCGGAATCGACCGCGACGACCCCGACAGGCCCAGGAAGATCGCCGCGCTGAACGCGGAGGCGTTCGGGGCGCCGGTCGTCCTGTTCTGCTACCTCGACCGGACGATGGGGCCCGGCCAGTGGGGTGACGCGGGCATGTTCCTGCAGACGGTCATGCTGTTGCTGAGGGCGGAAGGGTTGCACAGCTGTCCCCAGGTCATGTGGACCGTGTATCGCAAGACGGTCAACGGGACGGTCGGGGCCGACGACGGGCTCGTACTGTTCTGCGGTGTCTCGGTGGGGTTCGAGAAGCAAGGCGTGCCGCGGCTGCGTACCGGGCGGGCGGACATGACGGAAACGGTGAGCTTCATCGGTGTGTGACCGCGAGGCGCCCTTGCTTTCAGGCGGCCTCGGGCTCCGGCTCAGGTCCCGTTCTCGCGGACAGGCCAGGGGCCGTCATGGTCACGGTGCCGTCCGAGAGGTGCAGGACGAGGTCGGCCTGGGCCGTCAGGCGCAGGTCGTGGGTGATGAGGAAGGCCGTGCGCCCGGCGGTGAGACGACGCAGCGGCGCCATGATCCGGGCCGTGGAGTCGTCGTCGAGTCCGGCCGTGGGCTCGTCGAGGATCAGCACGGGCGCCGTGCGCAGCATGGCCCGAGCGAGGGCGATCCTGCGGCGCTGGCCGCCGGAGAGGTTGTTGCCGCGTTTGCCGGCGGGGCTGTCGTAACCGTCGGGCAGCGTGCTGACGAAGCCGTGCGCGTCGGCCGCGACGGCGGCGGCGATCATGTCTGCCTCGGTGGCGTCGGGGCGGCCGTAGAGGATGTTCTCGCGGACCGTGCCGTCGAAGAGCATGCTGTCCTGCGGAAGCAGGGTGATGTGCCGGCGCACCTCGTCGACCGGGAGTCCGGCGATGTCCCGGCCGTCGAGCAGGATGCGGCCGCGAGACGGTTCGTGGAAGCGCAGCAGCAGTTTGCCGAGGGTGGACTTGCCGGCGCCGCTCGGTCCCGTGACCGCGACGAGCAGGCCGGGGGCGATGGCGAGTCGTACGCCGTGGAGCACGGCACGGCCGCTGCCCGGGTAGGAGAAGCCGACGTCCTCGAACGTGACGGCGCCGCGCACCGGTTCGGCGAGCGGCGGGACCTCCGGCCGAGGGGCGTCGTCGCGGACCGTGCCGGTGCGCAGTACCTCGATGAGGCGTTCGCAGGCGGCTGTCGCGGAGGAGGCGCTGACGACGATCTCGCCGAGTTCCTGCAGCTTGGGGTGGAGATAACCGAGGAAGGCGGCGAAGGAGAGCAGGCCGCCGACGCTGAGGTGGTGTTCGGAGATCTGCCAGGCTCCGGCGCCGATCACCGCCAGCACGCTGACGGTCTCGACCAGCTCACCCGTCGGGCCGTACACCGACGACAGCCGGATCTGCCGTAGCCCGGCCCGCATCCAGTTACGGCCCTCACGGTGCACCTTGCCGCGCTCGGCCTGCTGCCGGCCGTAGGCCTGCACCAGGGTCATGTTGGCGAGGCTCTCCTCCAGCAGGGTGGCCAGGCGGCCGTTGCTGTCGCGTTCGGCGCGGGTGGCCGAGCGCATCAGCGTGCCGAACCACCGGGCGGCGAACCAGATCAACGGGGCGGCGGACAAGGTGATCAGAGCCAGCTGCCAGCTCGTCCAGAAGGCCGCCACCGCGAACACGACGGCCCCGGCGGCGGACGTGATCAGTTCGACGGGCGCGGAGGCCACCAGCGACTCGACGGTCTCGATGTCGCCGGTCAGCCGGGCCACCAGATCGCCGGTGCCGAATCGGTCCAGGGCGTCCGGAGGGACTGCTTGCAGATGCTGGAAGACCCGGTCGCGCAGGCCGAGCAGGAAGTGCTCGCTGGTCCAGCCCGCGAGATAGCCGCCCGCCGCAGAGGCGACCGCACCGGTCACGGCGAGCCCCAGCCAGAGGGCGGCAGGCCCCCAGAAGGCGGCGAGGTCGCTCGGGGTGAGCACGTCGTCCGTGAGGACCCCGACGATGCCGATCGCGCCCGCGTCGCACCCGGCGGCGACCATCAGCAGGACGGCCGACACCAGTACGGCCGCGCGGTTGACGCTGACCAGTGGCCAGAAGGTGCGGAACGCGGCCGGCGGGGAGATGCGGGCGTGGCGCATCCGCGACGGAGCCGAAGGCACGGACGGGGGCCACGAAGGTGGTGGCGGCGTCGAGGTCGGTGGAGACGATGGCGGTGACGGGGCATCGGTCGTGGCTCCCGCCCCGGGACCGGCCACGGGCATGGTGCTGGGTGCAGCGGTGTGCATGGCCGACACTTCCTGGGCACTGCCCGGTCCGACGGCGTGCCGGGGCCGGCGCGCACATGTGCGGTGCGTGCGGACCCCGGCACGGTCTGCCTGTGTGGTCGTGTTCCGTGATGCGCTGCTACTTGGCGGCGGCCTTCTTGTGCTTGCGGTGGTGGTGCTTCTTGTGGTGCTTGGCCTTGGCGGCGGCACCGCATTCCTTCTTCTTGGCCTTCTTGGCCAGTGTGATCTTCGCGAAGGACATCGTTCGTATCCCTTCATGACGGGCAGTCGACCGACGCTGATCGCAGCCGACTTCGCCTTGTGTCGCACCTGTGAGTACGGGGACGCCCGATGTCTCGCTCAAGGAGGAAGGTGAGTGTTGGCCTATATTCCCTTACCGAAGTCTTGGCGGCGGACGTCATGACCAGGTGGCCATGCGGTGTTCACTCGGGCGCCGTCGAGGAGCGGCAGTGTGCGGTGGTCGTCAGCTCAACTGCGCGTCAGGGAGGGCCCCATGACCACACAGGCCGATATACCGGACGGGACGTCGAAGGCATCCGAAGGGGTCAGCCGGCGCCACGCGCTGGGCCTCCTCGGTACCGCGGGGGCCGGCGCGGCCGTCACCCCCTTGCTGGGAGCGGGCACGGCGCAGGCGGCCCCGGTGACCGCGCCGGCCCTGCACCGCACCGCGGACTCCTCCGGCGCGCCTCCGGTCCAGGGTCTTCACCTGACGTTCGGGGCCGACCCGCGGACCCAGATGACGGTGTCGTGGATCACCGACCGACCGGTGACCAGACCCGTGGTCCACTACGGCACGCTGGAGCACGGTTTCGGGTCCAGCGCGGCGGCCCGGACGGTCAGTTACGTCGACGGCACGTCCGGCCGTACGGTCTATGTCCATCATGCGTCGCTGAACCGGCTCACCCCCGGCACCGACCACCTCTACCTCGCCACCCACGAGGGGACGACGCCCGACAGCGGTTCGTTCCGCACCGCGCCCCGCGGACGCATGCCGTTCACCTTCACCAGTTTCGGCGACCAGTCCGCTCCGCAGGTGACCTGGGCGGCCAATGGCACTGCGGCCCTCGACGCGAACTCGACGCCCGCCACCAAGGACATCGTCACCGGCATCGAGCAGGTCGCACCGCTCTTCCATCTGCTCAACGGCGACCTGTGCTACGCCAACCTCGATGTCGACCGGGTGCGCACCTGGAACAACTTCTTCACCAACAACACCCGCTCGGCGCGCTTCCGCCCCTGGATGCCGGCCGCCGGAAACCACGAGATCGAGAAGGCCAACGGCCCGCTCGGACTCGGCGCCTACCAGACCTACTTCTCCCTTCCCTCCACCGAGACCGACGCGGAACTCACGGGTCTCTGGTACGCGTTCACGGTCGGCTCGGTGCGGGTGATCGTGCTCCAGAACGACGACAACTGCCTCCAGGACGGCGGCGACGTCTACATCAGCGGCTACTCCGGCGGACGTCAACTCGCTTTCCTGGAAAGGGAACTGAAGGCGGCGCGCTCCTCCCGCGACATCGACTGGGTGGTCGTCGCCATGCACCAGGTGATGGTCAGCTCCACCGACGCGAACGGCGCCGACCTGGGCCTGCGGCAGAAGTACGGCCCCCTGTTCGACAGGTACGGCGTGGACCTGGTCCTGTGCGGTCACGAACACAACTACGAGCGTTCGCTGGCGGTCCGCGGAGTCGTCACAGGCAGTGAGACACTCACGCCCCGCCCGGTCTCCGGGAGCGCCGACTCCATCGACACGGGGCTGGGCACCGTGCACATGGTCCTCGGCGGCGGAGGGGTCTCGGGGACCACGAACCAGAACTTCTTCACCGACGGGACCGCCAAGGTGATCACCTCGGTGTCCGCGGCGGCCGGCGCGAACGGCAAGCGCACCTCCACCTACACCAAGGAGGAGGCCGTCTGGATGGGTGTCCGCGACGTGGAACACCCCTACGGCTTCGCGGCCTTCACCGTCGACCCGGGCCGGCACGCGGGCGACACCACCCGGATGCACGTGACGTACTACAACGTGAACAAGCCGCACGGCGAGCTGTCGGTCTTCGAGAACTTCACCCTCCACCGCAGGCGCTCCGACGGCCACGCCGGATAGCCGCGCTCAGCGCACGAACTCCATGTCGGGATAGCGTGCCGACGGGCCCTCCAGCAGTTTTCCGCAGCGGCCGCGCAGCCAGTGGTCGAAGTACGCCGTGATGTAGGCCTCGTTGGTGCGTATCGCGATGCCCGGGTCGATCGTGCCGATGTCGTCGACCCGGTCGGCGCGCCGCAGATGCAGCTGGGGGACGATCGCTTCCGCGTCGGTGAACGAGGCGTGTTGCGAGCCGCGCAGGGTCAGCTGGCGGGTCCAGCCCGGAGTGTGCGCGCGGAACGCCTGCCAGCCCGCCCCGGTATCGGTCTCGCCGTCCTTGCCCAGCAGAAGGAGGGGCCTGTCGAGACCGTGCCGGGCGACCGGCATGAGCGTGCCGTCGAAGTTCGTGAGGTTGCCGTCCATGTCGATGCCCGCGGAGATCCGGTGGTCGGCGTCCATCGCCTGTGCGGCGGCGGTGCCGCCCAGCGAGTGGCCGAACATGCCCACCTCGGAGAGGTCGAGTGCCCCGGTCAGGCCGGTGGGCAGCCGCCGGCCGTCCGCGTCGGGGTTCCGTCCGCTGTCCAGCAGGTGCAGCTGGTCCAGGACGAAGCCGGTGTCGGTGACCCGGACGGCCAGCGACTCGCGGATGAAGGGGTCGGCCTGGGAAATTGGCGGAAAGGACGCCGTCGCCAGACTGCCGTCGGGGAACTGGACCTCGGGCGACTCGTAGGTGTTGTCGATGGAGACGACGGCGTACCCGTGGCTCGCCAGATCGGCCGCCAACGTGGTGCCCCAGGTGCGGGGTTCGCCGAGACCGGGGGAGTAGAACACCACCGGCAGACGCTCGCCGTGTCCAGCGGCCACGGGTGCGTCCACCGCCACAGGGGTGACGGTGCCGGCCCAGTCCGTACGGCCGGCCTGGGTGTGCAACCCGAGGAGGCCGTCGGCGGTGACGCTGTCGAAGTGCGCGGCGGCCGCGGGCAGCATGTACGGGGCCCGCGGGTGGTGGGTGGCCCGGGTCGTGGGGTAGTAGACGGTGACCATCAGTTCCCGGTGTTTCTGCCCGGCCTTCCACGGGTCGGGGCGTGAGCGGTCCACGAGGTGCAGTGGAACCGCGCCTACGCCGTACCGGCCGGACGGGACCGGCAGCGTCGGCTTCCGGGCGGGCGGCGGAGAGGAGCGGGCAGGGGCGGCCGCCTGGGCGGGCAGGGCGGCCGTCAGGGCGCAGAGCGCTGCGACGGTGCAGGTGGTGAAGGCGCGGAGCCATCGGACCGGGCGGCGTGTGTACGGGTGACGCTTCGTCATGCAGCCAGAATGGTCCTGCGCCGACCGCGGTACATCAGGGAATCCCCGGATCACCGCTCGGGGTCCCACCGACCTTTCCCGGAGGGACAGCCCCTGCGGGCCGAGACCGGTTTCCGGGCGCGCCGGAGAGATCGTTCGAGCGGTGGCGTGAGCTCGTCGTGGCCGTGTTCGACTACGTCGCCGACGGCGACGCCTGCTGGATCGTCATGGAGTACGTACCCTCGCGCAGCCTGGCCCAACTGGTCGCCGAGTGCGGCCCGTTGACCCCTCAGGAGGCCGGCCCGATCGGCTGTCAGATCGCGGCGGCGCTGACGAAGTCCCACGATGAGGGCGTGGTGCACGGCGATGTGACACCGGAGAACGTCCTGGTCACCGAGGCCGGGGTGGCCCGGCTGACGGACTTCGGGATCGCGCGGGTCCTGTGGAGCGAGGTCACCCGGACCGGTACGCACACCACGACGGGCACGGTGCGCGGCAAGCCCCGCTGTCTCGCGCCCGAGGTGGCCAGGGGAAAGACGCCGAACGCGAAGGCCGGTCCCCGTACGGGGAGTTCGACCACGTCATGGGCTACCTGGCGCGCGCTCTCGAAGGTCATGTGGACGCCCCGGGGCGGGCGGGCCCGCTCACCGGCCCGCTCACCGCGTTCCTGGAGGCCGAGCCCGGGAAGCGACCGGACGCTGCCGAGGCCCGCATCCTGTTCGTGCGTGCCGCACCCCCGCCCGCGCACATCCGGGAGTACGTCCAGGAGCACCTCGCCCAGGGCGTGCAGGAGGCCGCCCGGAAGACGCTCTGACTCGGCCGCACCCTGGCCCTGCCGTCACTCACGCTGTGGCTGCAGAGGAAGGTGCGCCGTCGGCCGCCGTGGCGGCGCTGGCCGTCGCAGGACTCGCCGTCGGACTCGCCCTCTTCGGCCCCTGGTCATCCGGGCGCGGGAAGAGGGCCGGTCCCGGTGCCGGCGCCGGACCCTCCGCCACGGTACGGGCCCAGGCGGGCGCCATGGGTGACGCCCCGAGCGCCGACCCCTGCCAGGTCCTGGGCGCCGCGTCACTGAGCCGCTTCGGCCAGACGGAACTCACCCCTTCCTAGGGCCAGTTGAACCGCCGTGACGTACCTGTGCAGAACGCCGCCGGGGACGACATCGCCGACGCCGAGGTCGACCTCAGCACGGATGTCGAGCAGCTCGACAGCGGCGTGCCCGTCCGCAGGGTCGGCAATGTCGAGGTCGCGTCCCTGAAGCGGGACGAGGACCAGTGCCTGCGGTTCATCGTGACCCCGGACCACCGGCAGATCGTCGTCAACGGCAAGCGGGAGAGCGCCGGCGCACCCGACCCGTGCGCCCTGGCGGACGCCGCCGCCGACCATGCCCTCGCGGTGCTGGACCGTGGCCCGGTACCCCGGCGTGCGGCGCCCTGGCCCGCCGACTCGCTGGGCCGGCTGGACGCCTGCACACTGCTCGATCCGGCCGCACTTGAGCGCGTGCCCGGTCTGCGGCAGCGGCCGACGGACCGTGGTTTCGCCGACTGGACCTGTGACTGGGCGAGTCCGGACGGCCAACACGCCTACGTAAAGGTTCAGTTCACGCAGGACAACGACCTGTCGGACAACGGACGGCCCGCCCGGATCGCCGGGACGACCAGCTACGTCTCTCCCAAGGAGGCCCTGATGTTCGAGGACGTACAACACGTCACCGTCGTCGGCAACACCTCCGCCGCCACCGACCACGCCATCGTCCTGGCCATCCACTCCACGGGCGCCCACGTCCACGGCAACAGGACCGACCCGCGGGTCCGCTGCGAGGTCGGCGTCGACGCCTCCTCCCGGCCCGGCTACCGCGGCCCGACGCTCCCTGACGCCCCGGCCCGGCGTCCGGCCCCGCACCTGTCAGTGCCGAAGCCGGTCGGCCGTGGCGAAGAGCGCGCAGGCCAGCACGATCAGCAGGAAGCTCACCACGGCCTCGTAACCGTGGAAGAACGACAGCCGCCGCACCATGCCGACGTGCCAGTGGGTGAACTCCTGCACCAGGCCCAGCACCCCTTGCACGAGAGCGACGAACCCGGCCACTTCCAGCACCTTCTTCATGCCCACGATGGTCGCGCGCGCAGGCGTCCGCACGCATCGGCCGGGCGTCGGGACGGCACCGCCGAAAGTGCGCGGTCCGACCGGGCCGGATAGCCGAAAGTCGCTCCCCCCGCGACTTCGGTAGCAGACCTCCGGTGCATCGTGGGCGATGTTTAACGATCTTCTCCGGCTGCGCGGATTCTCGGTGTGCTCGGCACCGACTCCCGCGCACACCTGGTGCGCCGTGGTCGCAGGGCGCACCAGGTGTGCCGGTGACCAGCCCGGTGACCGTACCGCCCGAGGGCGGGGTCACCCGAACGGCGCACACCGCCATCGGTCCGATATGCCGTGTTCGCCCGTTTGGGGCAAGCTGGAGGCGGATCCGTTGCCCATCCCGTGATCACTGTTGTGCCGGGAGGCGTCATGATCGTGGTGGCCTTGCTCGTGCCGGTGATGGTCATGCTCGTCGTGTTCGCCCTGGACGCGTACGAGGACCTGCTGTTCCCGCCGACGACGAAACCCGGGCCGGACCAGGAGACGCTCGACCCGACGCGGGATTCCGGGCACTGATCACAGACGTCCGCAGCACTCCGGGGACGGCTGGCGGGCGCCGGGGGAAGGTCGGATCGAACGTGTCATGGGAGGCTACCTGGGGCCGCGAGGGCGGTCCGTCCCGCGGTCGGCGCAAGACCCGCAGCGCCAGGAGGCTTCTCATGATGTCGCTCGATCTCCACCCGATCTTCCGGAACAACCGCGACATCGAACTGGCGCTGCGTCAGTTCCTCTTCAAGGCGAACCACGCGGGCGAGCCCGTCGCGGAGATCATCCCCGGCAAGGGCTCCGGGCGGCTCAGGGCTCGCGTGCTGGCGTTCCTGGACCAGAAGCACATCCGGAAGCTGTACATCCGGCGCGAGGTCGACGGGGGCAACACCGGGCGCATTCTCATCTACTTCCGGTGATCCGGGACTGTCTCTACCCTCCGCCCGCGTCGTACGGTGGTGACGGCAGGTTCCAGACGGCGTCGAACCGGCCGATGATCCGGCGCAGTTCGCGAGCGCTTCGTGGTGGGAGGGCCCGCGTCACGGTGTCGAGCAGAGTGCGGGCTTCGAGAGGGCTGCCGCAGCAGTCCCCGTGCGCGTATCCCCCTTCGTAGTCCCGCCACAGTTCGCGCTGGGGGCGATGGACGTATTCCTGCCACAGGCGTACGGCTCTGCCGACGTCTCCCGGGTGCAGATAGTTGCGGGTGCGCTCAAGACCGGCGATCTCGGAGAGCGCACGCGAGGACAAGCCGTCGATGACGGGCGTCGGACGGCTTGTCCGGCGGCCGGAGTCACCGGCCCGGAGCTGTCCCGGCCGGCTACGCGGCATGGACCTTTCGGTTGATCGTCATGCCGCCCATCATGCCAGGACCTCGAACGGAGTCGCGAGTGGAATTCCGGCGCCACCGGATGTCCCGCATCCCATGGAGGAAGACCCGAACAGAACTGACGTAGCGTCAATCCGGTGCTGTGGCAGAGTGGTTCCGCAAGAGATGATCAAGAGGAGGAGGGTCCTGCCATGGCGGCGGAGCTGAACGAGCGGGTGCGCGAGCGGCTGGAGGCGCCGAACTTCTGGTACGTGGCCACGGTGACGCCGGACGGGGCGCCACACGTCACGCCGATGTGGGTGCACCTGGAGGACGGACTGGTCGTCTTCAACACCTCGGTCGGCCGGATCAAGGAGGAGAACCTCCGCAACGACGCCCGGGTCCATCTCTCCCACGCCGACGGCGAGAACCCCTACGACCGGGTGCAGATCTCCGGCCGCGTGGTGCGCTTCGCCGAGGGGGAGGAGGCCGAGCGCGGCATGGACCGGCTGGCCCGCAAGTACCTGGGCCTGGACGGATATCCGTGGCTGATCGAAGGCGAGCGGCGGGTGCACGTGCTGGTCGAGCCGGAGCGGGTGCGGCACATCGTCGGCGTCGAGCCGTTCCGGCCGGGAGTCATCCCCTCCTGAGCCACCGGGACGAGAACCGGCCGGTGCTCACTCACCGCGTGACGGGCCCGGCCGGTCGGCGGACACCGGCCGGCAGCCCCCGCCGAGGCCCCAGCACGGTCAAGCCCTGCGCATGTCCCGCTGCCATCGGATCTCGCCGTCGTGCCAGGTGCAGGTGGGGGCGAGTCCGGCGGCCGTGGCCACCGCCGCGGAGGCCCGGTGCTCGGGGTGGATGTGTGCGACGACGGTGTGCACCGGCAGTCGGCCGAGCCGGTCGACGAGTCCTCGGGCCGCTTCGGAGGCGATGCCCCGGCCCTGCCACGGTGTGCCCACCACCCAGGCGATCTCCGCGGTGAGGGCGTGCTCGGAGGGGCGGACCGTCGCCTGCACGGTGCCCGTGAGACAGGACTCGTCGCGGAGCAGGATCACCCAGTTCAGCCAGGAGACGGCCGGGTCGGGCGAGCCCGCGGTCAGACGCCGGTAGCGCGAGCGCAGGGCCTGCGGGGTGTCCGGTGTGCCGCCGATGAAGGTGTGCAGCTCCGGATCGGACAGCGCCTCGGCCATCTCGTCGGCGTGCTCGACGCGCAGCGGCAGCAGGTCCAGTCGCACGGTACTGATGGCCCGTGCCGCGAGGTCGCTCATGCCGCGACCCTACTGCGACATCGTCATGAGATCGCCCCGGCAGCCACGGACTTGAGGCTGCCGGGCCTGGCCGCGCAGGGTGAACTCGCCCCCGAGGCCCGCTACTTGACGTGGACGAGGTTTCAGCTGCGCGGGACACGACCCAGGCGGCGCAGCGCCTGCTGTCGGACCTGGTGGCCGCGGTGGACGGGGCCGACGTGGCCGACGTGGCCGTACGGCCTGAGCTGGTCGTCGCCGGCCGAAGGCGGCCGCGGCCGGGGACAGCGGCCGCACCGAGCACACGGCCGTGTCGTCGGTGGCCTGCAGCCGAGGGCGGCCGGGGCGGCGGTCGTGTCCGCGGCCACGGTCAGCGCGGGGCGGTCCCTCCCCACAGAGATCCCGCACACGGGCCTCGGCTGTGCCGGGAATTCACCACGCACGTCGATCCCTCGTGCGCGCAGCACCGTCGCGTACCGTAATGCCGGTAATGACCGTACGACTTTCGGACGGCAACGGCACCGGTGCGAGACCGACGGAATTGGTTCATGTGACAAGGGGTCCGGCGCGGGGCGCGGCTTCGACGGTCGCGTCGGTGCTGCTGTGCGTCGCCGCCGTTCTCTACAACGACTGGTTGCTGCAGTTCTTCGTGACCACCGGCCTGCCCCAGGCCAGCTCCTACGTCAGCGAGACCTTCGCGGCGGATCAGCCGCACCGGCTGCTGTTCGGCACCGTCGA
Source organism: Streptomyces sp. MUSC 14 (assembly GCF_001866675.1). Taxonomy (NCBI): domain Bacteria; kingdom Bacillati; phylum Actinomycetota; class Actinomycetes; order Kitasatosporales; family Streptomycetaceae; genus Streptomyces; species Streptomyces sp. MUSC 14. The sequence goes on along the minus strand of NZ_MLYN01000017.1, from coordinate 125,995 downwards.
ACTGTTCTGCGCCGCCATACTGATCGCCGCTGCCGCGCTGGCCGCGCGTGCCGTGCCATGGGGCCTGGCGCTGGCAGGCTGGAGCGCCGTCGGGGTCTTCGGCGGCTGCTCCGTCCTCGACGTGCTGCTGCCGATGGGATGTGCGCCGTCGGTGGAGCACGGCTGCCCGCCGGACAACTTCCAGCACACCACCACCAGCGGTCTCGTCGAATGCGCGCTGTTCATGTCCATGGCATTGTTCGGCCTTGCGGTGCGCCGTCCTGTCCTGGGACGTGGACGCCCTGTCCCCGGCCGTCGGGGACCGGTCGCAGGCCGGTGGGTGCCGTATCTGATGCCGGTGTCGATGGCGTCGGCGATCGCCACCGTCGGCCCCTATCTGGGGCATCCCGGAGGCCAGGGCATTGCCCAGCGCATCCACCTCGTGAGCGTCGCCGTCTGGTTCGTCCTCCTCGCCGTCGAGGCCCGCCGTGCGGGCTCGCAGCCGGGGCGCCGCGAGAGAGATCCCGGCCGGGGCCCCGGCCGTGGTGGCCGCGATGGCGTGCAGGCCGCCCTCGCCGGCGCCCGACCTCTTCCCCCGCCGCTTCCCGACGCGCCGCCCGCGCGGGCCCACGGCTACGCGACTCCCGACCGCCGGTCTCGTCCGTCCCGCGCGCCCCGGCCCCCTTCGGACCCCGGTGGCCGGCGCGGTCGTATCCGGGACGGACAGTAGCTGCCCGATGAGCGCGGTGGTCCAGGGTGCGGCCAAGGCGACGGTACGGGCTTTTCACGCGCATCCGGACGACGAGGTGCTCGTGACCGGCGGCACTTCGCGCGGGCCGCGGCCGAGGGGCACCGCGTGGTCCTCGTGGTCGCCACGGACGGTCTCATGGGCCGGAGGGTGAGGCACCGCGCCTCGGCAAACTCCGGGCGAGTGCGGCCGTGCTGGGCGTGGCAGGCGTGGTGCACCTCGGCTACCACGGACAGCGGACACGTTTCGTGCGGGCGGACCCGGAAGAGGCCGCTGAGCGGCTGGCCGCCGTCCTGCGTGAGGAGGACGCGTACCTGCTCCTCAGCTACGACGCCGCCGCGCGAGGGGTGGACCGTCCGGTCGGACTGGTCCGCCTGCGGAGGATCCCGTTCCGGTACGACGCGGAGGCGCTGCGGACCGCCTTCGGCCCGCGCGCGGCCATCACCCACACGATGGACGTCCGACGGTTCGCGGCACAGAGGCAGGCGGCACTCGCCGCACACCGTACCGAGGTGTCGAGGCCGGGGCGAGGACCGGGGGCTGGCCGCCGGCGACATCTTCCAGTCCGGCGTGCAGCGCCCGGCCAGCCGCTGTGAGGGCTCGGTCGGCAGGCGCGCCGACGGCGTCGAAGCGGTCGGGTTGCGCTGCGCCAGGCAGGGGTGCGTGGGGGACGAGCCGGTGGATGGCCTCGGCGTCCGCGAGGGGAGTGCAGACGTCGTCCGCACCGGCGACCACGAGTACCGGGAGCCGGTGGCGCGCATCATGGCCACGTCCTGTCGCCCCGGCCGGTGTGCGCGCAGCCGCGCCCCGGGCGCAGCCCCACTCCGCCCCTGGTGAGGGACGATGGAAGGGAGGCGCTGACGATGGCACGCATCCTTGTCGACGGTGGTGAGCTGGTCGTCCGGCCGCTCTGGTGGGAGCGGGTGGCCGTACGGCACGGGGACGTGCGGGTGCCGCTGGCCGCGGTGCGGCGGGTGACGGTCGAAGGGAACTGGTGGCGGGCCCTGCGCGGGGTGCAGCACGGCGGCCTCCGCATCCCCGGCGTCCTGTGCCTCGGCACGCGCGCTCACCAGGGAGGGCGGGACTTCGTGGCGGTGCGGCCCGGCAGCCCCGTGGTCTGCGTCGAGCTGGGTCCGTCTGCTCCGTTCTGCCTGCTCGCCGTATCCGCGAAGGACGGGTGGGACGGTGAGGCCGTGGCGCGCAGGCTGCGCCGGGCCGCGCCGCTGCTCGATGCCTCCACGCCCTGGCGCCAGCCGCTCCCCGTGCCCGCCGAACGGCCTCCCGCACCGCCCGAGGCCGCCCGCCGGGAACTCCCCGCGCACCAGGAAGCCGTCAACGGCGTGGATGGTCACGCCCCGCGGACGTGAGGCCCGGGCGGTCGCCGTCCGCTGTGGCGCCGGACCGAAGCTCCCCTCGACCGGGCTCGAGCGGGTCTCTCGTTGGCGGCGGCCCGGTGACCTCCACGGCGGCCGGACGGAGCAGCCGGGCGCCGTGGAGGTACCCGGTGCGCAGGATCTTCGTACAGATCGGTCGGTCCGTGTCCCGGGACACGTGATGGGTGAGCGCGTCGTGGCACACCGGGTCGAAGGGCTCGCCCTCGGCGCCGAACGCCTCGACTCCCAGGGATCCCAGCTGTGTTCGCAGGGCGTCGGCGATGTCCCGCAGCCCCGGTGTCATGGTCTCGTGCGCGCAGGCGCGGTCGACCGCGTCCAGGACGGGCAGCAGGGCGCGCAGGACGTTGGCCAGGGCGGCCTCGCCCACGGCCAGCCGGTCCCGGTGCACCCGCTTGCGGTAGTTGTCGTACTCGGCCTTCACCCGCTGCAGGTCGGCCGTGCGCTCCTCCAGCAGGCCGTGCAGCCGGGCGGGATCCGGGTCCGGCAACCGGCCCCGCTCCATCGTCGGGTCACCTCCGGATCACGTTCCTCACAGCCTGGATAGAACGCGGACCCTTTCATGTCAAGGCCGGCGCGCTCGCGGTCCCGGAAGCCTGTCCCCCGATGCCCCTCGCCCTGTGTCCTGACTCCGGGGAAAAGGGTGTGACGGCTCCCGGTCCCGGTGAGGCGTCAGGAGGCCGGGTGGACCACCATCGCCGAGCCGCCGCCGCGCCGCTTCGGCTCGGCCACCGCCGTGACCTTGCCACGGGATCCGAACTCCAGCGCGGCGACCGCGCCGATCTCGGGTGACGGGGTGAAGGCCGCGGGGGCGAGCACGAAGTGTTCACCGAGGGCTTCGAGGGCGCGGCGTTCGGGGGAGTCGAGGAAGGCGGGCTCGGCCTCGGTCGCGGTGCTGTTGCGCTGCGAGATGCGCGGTGCGGCGACCGCTTCCGGCAGGCTCATGCCGAGGTCGAGGCGGTTGACGAGGGTCTGGAGGACGGTGGTGATGATGGTGGCGCCGCCGGGCGAGCCCACGGCGATCACGGGCCTGCCGTCGCGCAGCACGATCGTCGGCGACATGCTGCTGCGCGGCCGCTTGCCCGGGCCCGGCAGGTTCGGGTCCGGCACACCCGCCTGGACAGGTGTGAAGTCGAAGTCGGTCAACTCGTTGTTGAGCAGGAAGCCGCGGCCGGGAACGGTGATGGCCGAGCCGCCGGTCTGCTCGATCGTCAGCGTGTAGGAGACGACGTTGCCCCAGCGGTCGGAGGCCACCAGGTGGGTGGTCGACGGCCCCTCGTACGGCTCCAGGCTGCCCCTGCCCGGTGTCGTGCAGCCCGTCGGGTTGCGCGGGTCGCCCGGGGCGACGGGGCTGGTCAGCGACGTGGTGGGGCGGATCAGACAGGCGCGGTCCTTGGCGTACTCCTTCGACATCAGCTCCTTGGCCGGGACGTCGAAGAACGCCGGGTCGCCCACCCAGCGGTTGCGGTCCGCGAACGCGATCCGGCCGGCCTCCAGATAGTCGTGCAGCGCCTGCACCGTGTCGGCCGGCGACAGGTGGAGGGTCTCCAGGATGTTCAGCGCCTCGCCGACCGTGGTGCCGCCGGAGGAGGACGGTGCCATGGAGTAGACGTCCAGGCCGTGGTAGGTCGTGTGGGTCGGCTCCCGCAGGATCGCCCGGTAGGCGGCGAGGTCCGAGCGTTCCATCAGCCCCGGGCGCACGGTACGCGTGGAACCCTGGGCCACCGGCGGGTTCTGGACGGTGCGCACCACGTCACGCCCGATGCCGCCGAGGTACATCGCGGCCACTCCGGCCCGGGCCAGCTCCCGGTAGGTGCGGGCCAGGTCCGGGTTGCGGAACAGGGAACCGACGACGGGCAGTTGGCCGTTCGGCAGGAACAGCTGCGCGGTCGGGGTGAAGTCGCGGAAGCGGTCCTCGTTCATCTCGGTCTGGGCCCGGAACTGGTCGCTGACCACGAAGCCGTCGTCCGCGATCCGGGTCGCCGGGCGAAGGGCCTGGGCCAGCGAGAGGGTGCCCCAGGCGTCGAGGGCCCGCTGCCAGGTCGCGGGGGTGCCCGGAATGCCCACGGACAGGCCGGAGTTGACGGCCTCGTCGAACGGGATCGCCTTGCCGGTGGAGGGATCCACGAAGGAGTCGGAGCGCATGCGGGCCGGGCCGGTCTCCCGGCCGTCGATGGTGTGGATCGCGCCGGTGCGGGCGTCGTGGTAGACGAAGTAGCCGCCCCCTCCGACACCTGCCGAGTACGGCTCGACGACACCGAGTGCGGCGGCGGTGGCGACGGCCGCGTCGACGGCGTTGCCGCCACGCCGCAGCACGTCGATACCGACCTGCGTGGCGTACGCGTTGACGCTGGAGACGGCCCCTCCGCTGCCGACGGCGACGGCCTGCTTCGCGGGTGCCCCGGGACCGGGCGACGGCTCCCGCCGCGCGGTGGAGGACGAGGCGGCGGCAGTGTGGGGGAGCAGGGGGAGAGTGAACAGAGCCGCTGATGCGGCGGTCACCACGGTACGACGGGTCGTCACAGGTCCTCCGGATTCGCCCCTCCTGGGAGGGGGTCGATGACGGGGAGGTGGGGGGTGCGCGAAACCCTGGCAAACAGCTCCGGGCCGGGCAACCGTGTTGATCAAGGTTTGCGGAAGATCTGAGGTTTCCCGGGGTAAGGCGGTGTGGCGGAAGTGAAGGAGGAATGAGCGGAAGGGGATTGAAGACCCTGTTCGTCGAAGCTCAGGATCCCGCGGCTCCACCCGCGCCGGCGAGGTGGGCCATGCGAGGTGAGCGCCGACTGCGCCGGCCCGGTGAGGCGCCGCGGCATCCGTGCGGTCCCGGTATGGTCACGCGTCGAGGCCGGACGGGTCGAACGGCTCAGGCCGAGCCCCGGGCCAGTGCCGCCAGCGCTTCGAAGTCCCAGGTCAGTGCGCCCGAGCGGAGGTCGGCCGTGACCGCGTCGAGCCAGTCGAGCTCCGCGGTCAGGACGGCCCGGCGGTACTCGTCCTCCAGCATCGTGACCCGCGGCAGCGACAGTTCGCGCGCACCCTCGGCCGCCGATGCCAACTCGGCCAGCTGCGTCCGTACTTGGCCGGCGCGCGCGGACAGGTCGGCCTCGACCTCCTGGGGCAGCAGCATCATGGCGAAGGAGAGCGCGGCGGGGAACTCCGGGTACTCCGTCCGCGACGCGGCCAGCATCTCCCGCAGCCACTCGCGCGTCGTCGTACGGCCCGCGTCGGTCACCTCGTAGACCGTGCGTTCCGGGTACTGCTGATCGCGGCTGGTCTCGCGCACGGCGATCAGCCCCGCGTCGAGCAGCCGGTCGATGGTCCGGTACAGGCTCGCCCGCTGGCTGACGTTGACGACCTGGTCCTTCCCCCACTGCTTGATCAGCCGCTGGATGCCGTACGGGTGCAGCGGCTGCATGTGCAGGAGCGAGAGGACGGTGAGGCCGAGAGGGGAGCTGCGCATGTCTGGAGCCTACCTGAAGCGATCTCATCTGAACTAGTTGACGTGACACTAGTTTCACTGCAACTATCAATGCATGACGACAGCGACCCCGCTCAAGTCCGCCGAGCGCATCCACGCGGACCACGCCACCGTGAAGCACCTCGGACACTGGACCGAGGCCACCGAGTTCGACGTGCGCGCCCGCCGCGCCACCGTCGTCCTGGACCTCCGCTCCCCGCGGATCAGCTGGGACGAGCCGGTCGCCGTGCGGCTCGACCTCACCTCCGCCACCCTCACCCTGCTGCTGCCCGGCGCCGTGGCCGTGGACAGCTGGGACCTCGCCTTCTCGGGCCGCGGCCGGGTGAAGGACACGGAACCCGGCACCGGTCCGGTCCGGCTGCTGCTGACCGGAGCGGTCGGCGACGGCGAGCTCCGCATCCGCCGCGGCGGAACCGCCCAGCTCACCGCCATGTGCTCCCGGGCCTACCTGAACGACCTGCGCCGCGCCCACCGCGACGGCGACCTGCCCACCGTCGACGACCCCACCCGCGAGAGGACCCACTGACATGACCCGCACCCGCACCGCGATCGTCGTGGGCGGCGGCATCGCCGGCCCGGTCGCAGCCCTCGCGCTGCGCCGGGCCGGGATCGAGGCCACCGTGCACGAGTCCCACACCGGCACCGCCGACGGCATCGGCGGCGGCCTGGGCGTCGCCCCCAACGGCCGGGCCGCCCTCGGGCTGGTCGGACTCGACCGGATCGGCGCGCCGATGAACGCCATCGTGCTCCAGAACCACAAGGGCCGGGTGATCACCGAGATCCGTCAGCCCATGCAGTTCAGCTGGCGCACCGACCTGTACCGGCGGCTCTACGACCTCGCCCGGGAGCACGACGTCCAGGTCCACCACGGGCACCGACTGGTCGACGTCCGTGAGAGCGGCACCGGCATCCGGGCCGTCTTCGCCGACGGCACCACCAGCGAGGAGGCCGACATCCTGATCGGTGCGGACGGTCTGCGCTCCACCGTGCGCCGGCTGATCGATCCGGCGGCTCCCCCACCGCGCTACTCGGGACTCCTCGGCTTCGGCGCCCGCGTCGACGGCGCCGGACTGCCGCCCACCGGCGACCGCATGTACATGGCCTTCGGCCGGCGGGCCTTCTTCGGCTACCAGACCTTCGCCGACGGCACCGGCGTCTGGTTCGCCAACCTGCCACACCCCTACCTGACGTGGAAGGAGGTCGGGCAGACATCGAACGAGGAGTGGCTGCGCCGGCTGGGCGAGGCCTTCGCCCAGGACAGCGTGCCCGCCCTGGACCTGCTGCGGCGCACCCGGCCCGAGCAACTGATCACCACCGGTCCCATGGAGGACCTCCCGCACGTCCCGCAGTGGCATCGCGGCCGCATGGTGCTCGTGGGCGACTCCGCCCACGCCACCTCTCCCAGCTCCGGCCAGGGCGTCTCCCTCGCCGCCGAGAGCGCCGTCGAACTCGCCCGTGCGCTGCGGGACCTGCCCCACCCCGAGGCCTTCGCCGCCTACGAGGGCTGCCGCCGTGCCCGGGTCGAACGCGTCATCGCCCAGGCCGCCCGTACCAACAGCGGAAAGGCGGCCGGTCCCGTGGGCCGGGTGTTCCGGGACGCACTCCTGCCCCTGTTCGCCCGCCTCGCCACACCCGAGAAGTCGGCCTGGCAGTACGACCACCGGATCCGCTGGGACGACCCCGTCGCCGCGTGAGGACCGGACCGGTGAGCGCAGTGCCCCGGCAGGCTCAGGGGTGGATCTTCTTCCCCTCGGCCAGCATGGCGACGAATTTCTCGATGCGGGCGGCTCTGGTCTGCGGCTTCTTGGCGGCCTCGACCCGGTGCAGGATCGCGTACCGGTTGTGGCCGTCCAGGGTGGCGAAGAAGTCGCGGGCCGCCGGCACCGCGTCCAGGGCGGCCCGGAGGTCGTCGGGCACCGTCGCCCTGCTCTGCCCCGGATACGCCGCCTCCCACCGGCCGTCCGCCCTGGCCCGCTCCACCTCGCGCAGCCCGGCGGGCCGCATCCGGCCCTGCTCGATCAGAGCGGTCGCCCTGGCGCGGTTGGTCTGCGACCACCTGCTGCCCGGGCGCCGCGGGGTGAAGCGCTGGAGCCAGTGCCGCTCGTCCAGCCTCCGCTTCTGTCCGTCGATCCACCCGAAGCAGAGCGCCGACTCCAGCGCCGTCGCATAATCGACGCCGTCGATCCCCGATCCGCTCCTCGGAATCGTGAACCAGATGCCCGGCACGTCCGCGTGGTGCTCCTCCAGCCACCGCTCCCACCCCTCCTGCGTGGCGAAGAAGAGGACCGGATCCGCCGCTCTGTGTGATCCCTCAGACATGACCGCCATGAAAGGCCATGGCCGGGACCGGGTCAACGACCCGGCAGCTTGAGGAGCGCGGCCACGGTGGCGGCCACCAGCGCGGTGCCGAAGAGGGCGGTCATGACGTACCGGGAGCGGTCGGGCGGTGGCGAAGGGTGTCTGGCCCAACTCGCCCCACCGGCAGGTGGCTTCGCGTGACCCGGTCCGCCGTGCCACCGCCGCACCGATCCGCGGGCAGGCCGTGAGCAGCACGCCCGCGGCGTGCGCCGGGAGACGGGCCGATCGGCTCCCGCACGCAGGTCGGCGCGGGCCGGCAGGTACCAGACACAGCCGGAGGCGGTCACGGTCGTGGCGCCCAGGGCGAGAACGGCTTGGGGCATGACCTACCTCGCCGACCCGTCGAGTTCGAGTACGGCGATCTCCGGGTGACGCAGGTCGAACGCAGGCGACTCGGAGCGGATACGGGACAGCGGGACGAAGTTGTGGCGCGGGGGAGGGCAGGAGGTGGCCCACTCCGGGGAACGGCCGTAGCCCAGGGGCGTCGGTATCGACACGCTCGTGAAGCCGTCGGCGGCCAGGTAGTCGGCGTACCGGCGGGGCATGCCCTCGGCACCGAGCCAGTGCTGGACGAGGAAGGTGAGGTGGAAGCCGGCCGTCAGCGTCCAGAAGGTGATCTTCCCGAGGCGCCCGCCCTCGCGTCACGCCGCCTCGGTCTGCGCCAGCAGGTCCAGCGAGGGGACGAGGACCAGCACCCGGCCCGCCCGCAGTTCCTCCGCACCGCGCACCGCGACCAGCGTCTTGCCGGACCCGGTCGCCATGACGACCTGCGTCCTGAGCCCGCGCTCCGGCACCGTGGCCCCGGCCGGCACCTCCAGTGCACGCGGCACCGCGTCCACCGCCTCACGCTGGTGCGGACGAAGCGCCCGTACTGCCATCTCCCTGGGCCTGCTGTTCGAGGCGACTGCCGGCGCCACCGGATCCCCGGACACTCCATGGCGACGGGTGCCGTCCGATGCCAGGCAGCCTGATCCAACGGCCGTACCGGGCCGGGTGCGACACGGACGTTGCTGGAGTGCCGCGCTGGTCTTCCTGGGGGTGGCGGCAGGCCGTCGGGCGATGGCGAGTCGGTGGACGGCGACCTCGCAGACGTCTTCCTGCACGGCGTCCTGTCCCGGCCGACCGGCATCCGGGAGGCGGAGCATGCCTACCGGTGCGGGTCACCGAGGGCTGACGCCGACTTCACGTCCGTCGGGAATCCGGTCGGTCAGCACCTGGCCTTCGACGGGATCCTTGGCCGGCTCCGCGCCGTCGGCGTGCCCTGCGGCGACGATCCCGGCGAGCCCGACGACGGCCGTACCTGCCGACCCGGCTACGGCGCCGGCGGCTTGAGCAGGGCCAGCAGGGCGCCCTGTGGGTCGCGGACCACGCTCATCCGGCCGGCGGGCGTGTCGAACGGTGCGGTGCGGACGGTGCCGTCCCGCTTGACCAGGGCGTCCACCGTCGAGTCGACGTCGTCGACGGCGAAGCAGGTCAGCCAATGTGCCGGAGTGTGCGGCGGGTCGCCGTCGAGCAGCGTGACGCTGGCGACGGTCCGCCCACCGGCCTGGAGGTCCCAGCGTGACACGGTCCCCGGCGCCCGTTCGATGCCGATGCCGAACACCTCCTGGTAGAAGCGCGTGGCGCCGCGGACATCGCCGGTGTGCAGTTCGCTCCGGACGAGCGCACCGGGCTCGTCGACCACCTGCGCGCCCGAGAACTCGCCGGGCTGCCAGACCCCGAACACCGCGCCCTGCGGGTCACGGGCGAGCAGCATCCGTCCGAGCGCGCCGCCGTCCATCACCGGGATGAGCAGGGTGCCGCCGGCGGCGGTGATCGCGTCCTGGGTGGCCTCGGCGTCGGCGGTGGCCAGGTAGCTGATCCACAGGGCGGGCCGAGCCGATGTCCCCTCAGCGACCGAGACCGGGGGAGGGGCCGGGGCGATACCGGCCACGGCCTTGCCGCCCAGCTCGCAGACCGCGTATCCGCCGGACTCGGCCAGCCCGGCCTGCCCCTGCCAGCCGAACAGGTCGCGGTAGAAGTCCAGCGCGGCCAACTGGTCGTTCGTCATCAGATCGACCCAGCACGGGGCCCCGCTCGCGTAGGCAATGGTGACTTCCGGCATGTGCCACTTCCCACTCTTTCTGCCGGGGTGCCCGGTCGGACACCCGTACGTCGGACCGCGACCCGCCGTCTGACACACCGCCCGCGGCCGGAGGTCCGCTGCTGATGTCCGGCCGTGGAACAGTCGCGCGAAATGACTTCCCGTCCGATGGCAGGGCTACGTCGCCCGTTCGCGGCATCGATGCGTGCGGGGCGTTGACGCGCCGCTGCGTCGAGCGGTCCGGGCCGCTCCGGCTCAATCTTGTGTCATGCGCATCTTTGCTGAGTGGGCATCTTTGCGTAGCACACAGATTTTGCTGTCGTCGTTCCATGGGGTTGCGAGAGCGGAAGAAGGCCGAGACGCGTGCCGCGCTCAGTTGGGCGGCGCTGAGGCTGACCGTCGAGCGCGGGCTCGACAACGTCAGGGTCGAGGACATCGCGGAGGCCGCCGGAGTCTCGCCTCGCACGTTCAACAACTACTCCTCCGGCAAGGGCGAGGCAATCGTCGCCCGCCACCTCGACCGGTGTCTGCGCGTGGCGGACGTGCTGCGCGAAGACCCGGAGGGACCGCTGTGGGACGCGATCACCCGCGCGGTGCTGACACAGTTCGCGCCCGACACGGCTGCCGCCGCACACCCGGTCGCCGACGCCGCGCAGTGGGTGGCGGGCGTGCGCATGATGCTCGCGGAACCGGCGCTGCGAGGCGAGATGCTGCGGGCCGGGGCCGTCGCCGAAGCCGAGATCGCGGCAGCCGTCGCCGACCGGACCGGCACCGATCCGAAGCGGGATCTGTACCCGCACCTCGTCGCGTCCGCGGTCATGGCCGCGACGAACACCGCCATGGCCCACCATCTCCGCACCGATCCGCCGCCCCCCTCGGGCCGCTGCTCGCGGATGCTCTCGCACAGCTCACGGCGGGCCTGCCCACCCCCTGACGAGCCACTGCGGACGCACAGCCCGGCAGGCGCCCGGGCCGATGTCCCCTGCCCGTAAAGGAACTTGTCCATGATCGACGTCGTTGTCGCGGGCGCCGGGCCGAACGGCCTGATGCTGGCCTGTGAGCTGGCCCTGGCCGGTGCACGCCCGCTGGTCCTGGAACGCCGCACCGAACCGACCGGCGAGCACCGCGCGAACGGCCTCGTCGGCCAGGTGGTCCGCATGCTGGACCGACGCGGCCTCTACGAACGGCTGACCACACCAGGAGCCCCCCCCGACCGGTGCCCGGTTTCGTCTTCGGGGCGTTCCCGCTCGACCGGGGCGATCTGCCGAACCACCCGCTCTGCACGTTGGCGGTGCCCCAGCACCGGATCGAGCGGATGCTCGCCGAGCGCGCGGCCGAACTGGGCGTCGAGGTGCGTCTCGGCCATGAGGTCACCGGCCTCACCCAGCGCGAGAAGTCGGTGATCGTCGAGCTGGGCGGGCGGGAGCCGGTGGAGGCGGCCTTCCTGGTCGGCGCCGACGGCGGACACAGCCTGGTCCGCAAGCTCGCCGGGATCGAGTTCCCCGGGGTGACCGTGGGCGACTCGGTGTCGCGCAGCGGGCATGTGAGCGTGCCCCCCGGGGTCGGTCGGGACCGACGGCAGCCTGTCCGTCCCGGGGTTCGGGGACATACCGCCGTTCCGGCATCTGCGCACGGAACGCGGCCTGGTCAGCTGGACGCCGTTCCCGGGCGGCGATCCGTTGATCAGCGCCACGGAGTGGGATCAGCCGGCCGGGGGCGACGCCTCGCTCGACGACCTTCGGGCCAGTGTCTCCCGGGTCCTCGGTGTGAACGTCCCCCTCGCCCCGCCGACCGGACCGGGACCGCACCTGATGCGACGGCTGGCCGGCGCCAACACCCGGATCGCGAGCCGATACCGTGCGGGCCGCTGGTTCCTCCTCGGGGACGCCGCACACGTGCACGCGGCGATCGGCGGCCCGGGGCTGAACCTGAGCCTCCAGGACGCGGTGAACCTCGGCTGGAAGCTGGCCGCGGAACTGCGCGGCCGCGCACCGCAGGGGCTGCTGGAGACCTACGAGTCGGAACGGCTCCCGGCCGCGCAGCGGGTCGCCATGCACACCCGGGCCCAGTCGCTCCTGACGTGCCCGGGCGGCGAAGTCAGCGCCCTGCGCGAACTGTTCGGCGAACTGCTCGCCCAGCCCGAGACGCGGCGGCACATCGTGGAGCTGATGTCCGGCGCGGACATCACGTACGACATGGGACCGGCGACCGGCCTACTCGTCGGCCGCTGGGCACCGGACCTCCCGGGGCTGCGCGAACTCACCCGCACCGGCCGCCCCCTCCCCCTGGACCCCACCGGCACCCTCGTCGCGGGCCGCTGGGCGCCGCACCTCGACACGGCGACCCTCCCGCACCTCGAAACGGCCATGCTGCTCCGCCCCGACTGCTACGTCGCCTGGCAGGGGGGCCACGGGCGACGGTCTGCACGAAGCGCTGGAGACGTGGTTCGAACCGCCGCTCACGGAATCCACCCGCACCGCTCGGATAACATGATCGAACTCGCGAGCGAAGGTGACCTCTTCGCTCGCCGCTCGTCGGAAAGCCATGCCGCCCGGCACGACGAGTGACCAATTGATCGACAACTCACGCATCGGCCAGATAATTGATATCCAGAACATCACGAGTGCTTTCGCGAATAGACAGCAGAATAAGGTTCGTTGACCGGCGCCGCGCACGGGGGATGTTGTGGGCCGTGGCGGGCGCGGTGGCCCTCGGGTTCCTCGTCGCGCTGGAGGCGGCCGCTCGTCATTACGGTCTCCCCGGGCCCATCACCAGTCAGGCGGAAGAGGTGATATTCCCGCCGAAATCAGGATTTCTGCTGTACGCAAGTCTGGCGTTGACGATGGTGGTGCTCACCTGGCGGCAGCGGTTCATCGCACTCGGTGTCGCGGTCGGCATCGACATCGCGCTCCTCGTGGTGCGGTGGGCGGCCGACATCAGGATCACTGACGGACATCCCTTCGGAAACGGGGCATTGTGGGTGATTCTGGGGCATGCGATCATCGCCGTCACACGCCGTACGGGGCGCGAACGTGTCCTGTTGCTGAAGGGCGTCGGCCTGGGACTGCTGCTGGTGGCCGGTCGTAAGACCGGTGACGCCTGGCTGCTCGTCACCTCGAAGACCCGCCCGGCGGTGTTCGACCAGTACGCGGCGACCGCCGATCACGCGCTGGGCAACCCGTCATGGGTGGCGGGCCGGATCGTCCGGGCCACCGGCCCGATCGGTGGCCACGTGCTCGACTACGTCTACATCCAGCTCGCGGTGGCCGCGGTCGTCGTCGCGATGTACCAGCTGCGGAACGTGGCGGCCGAGCGCCGATTCCCGCGCCATCACCTCGTGCGGACCTTTCTGGTCATCGGTCTCCTCGGGCCGGCCGTCTACATGATCTTCCCGGTGGTCGGGCCGGTCTTCGCCTACGGCGCAGAGGGCGGAAACTGGGCGGTGGCCAACCTGTGGCCCGACACACCGCCGCCGATCAACGCCCCGCACTCGATACCGTTCGACGAGATCACCCCGCGCAACTGCATGCCCAGCCTGCACACGGCCTGGGCCACCACGATTTTCGTGCATTCCCGCAAGGGCCCGCGAATTCTGCGCTACGCGGGCACCTTCTGGCTGGTTGCCACACTCGGTGCAACGCTGGGATTCGGCTACCACTACGGCGTGGATCTCGTCGCCGGCGTGGTGTTCGCGCTCACGGTCGAGGCGGCTCTGCGCGCTTTCGCACGGGGCTGGGACCGGACGGGGGCGCGACTCGTCGCCTACGGGGCGACCGTCTTCGCCGCGCTCCTGGCGTCGTATCGCTATCTGCCCATGACGATGGCCGAGCACCCGTGGGTGTTCGGACCGCTGCTCATCGCGGCGATGGGTTCCGTGATCGTCGGCTACCTGCGGACCACCAGAGTGTGGGAGCCGCAGGCCGCACCGGTACGGAAGCCGGAACCACAACCCGAACCGGTCTGAGATCGGGCGGCGCCGACGGCGACGAACACGCTCCGGTCGTCCCGTTCGGCGATCCGGCCGGGGTCGCTGCCTCCGCCGAGGTGGCAGTCGACCAGCAGGACCGTGGCGAAGGGCGCCCAGGCGACGGGGAAGGGCAGGAACCAGCCGCCGAAGGGTCCGGCGCCGCCGGCTGCACCCCCTGGCGCGCGACGCCACACCCCGGGTGGCAGGATCGGAGGGTGTCCGTCATGAGCAAGCTGCAGATCAAGCCTGGTCAGAGCGTCGTCGTGCTGGGCAAGCCCGACGACGTCCAACTGGAGATCGAGTCCGCGGACGACGCGGCCTCGGCCGATGCCGTGCTCGCCTTCGTGACCACCGCCGGTGACCTTCCCGGCGCGGGTGCACAGGCCGCGCTCGCCGCCGCCCGGCGCGACGCCCTCGCCTGGGTGGCGTACCCGAAGGGGGGCAGGCTCGGAACGGACCTGAACCGCGACACCCTGGCCGCCGCGCTGTCCGAGCAAGGCGTGCGCCCGGTGCGACAGATCGCCATCGACGACACCTGGTCGGCGCTCCGGTTCCGGCCGGGCCTGCCGTAGGCGGCCACCGCGCCTCCGGCGCGCCCCGTACACTGACTGCCCGTGTCAGCCAACGGGGAGAGTGTTGCAGCAGTGAACCATCAGGACCGCGCCAACTGGATGCTGAGCGAGACCCCCATCTACGCCCGCCTCGTCGAGGAGTTGGGTGACGTCCCCACGGAGGTCAACCGCGTGAGCATACAGATCCACCGAGAGGCCGACCGGGCCGTCGACTTCAGCGCCCTGCGCGGCTGGGCGGCGTGAGCGACGGCCGGCTGCCGCGCACGGGGTCAACTTGTCGTTCGTCGTCCGCTTGAGGCCGTCGGCCCCAGCCGACAACACGGTGAAGTCGTCACCGACGTACGGGAGTTGACCATCGGCGGCGAGTCGGTGAGGGCGGGGGAGCGGTCGTGACCGAACGGCCCGGGTCCGTGACCCCTTCCGCCGGGACGTCCCGCGGGCGCAGGCCGCCGATCAGGCCGCCGATCAGAACGGCGATGCCCAGCCATACCGAGGGCCCCGGAGTGCCGCGGCCCGTGACGGCGCCGACGGCGGCTGCCGCGAGCGGTGCGATGCCGGTGAGCAGCCCGGCTCGCCCGGACCCGGCGGCGCGTACCGTCGAGTACCACAGGACGAAGGCGACCGCCGTCACCAGCAACGCCAGATATCCGACCGCCGCCCACTGGAGCCCGGTCAACTCGCCGATCGCCGACGGCCCTTCGCACATCGTGCCGAGGGCGGCCAGCATCACGGCGGCCAGCCATATCGCGTGCACGGACACACCCCACGGCGAATGCCGGCGGAGCACCGGCACGGCGCACAGCGTGAACGCGGCCTCGCAGCCCAGGGCCAGCATCGCCCAGGCCACGCCGACGGCATCAGTACGGCCGGTTCCTTCGACCAGCACCGCGCCGGCCATGACGACGGGCGCCGCCCACAGGACCTGCCGGCTCGGCCTGCGCCGTTCCAGGAACGGGCCGGCCACGCCGAGGACCACCGGTACACATGCGACCGCGACGGCGATCACCGCGGGTTCCGCATGGGCGACGCCCCGGACCACGGCCACGTTGAACAGGACCAGCCCGGTGACGGCGATCCCGGTCAGCCACAGCCACTCGCGGCCGCGCGGCCAGAGCAGAGGCGCACCGGTGAGCCGGGCCATGACCAGGAGAGTCGCGGTCGCGGCCGTGTACCGGACGGCCTGGGCGGTGAACAGCGGGGCGCCGAGGAGTGTGTGCGAGACGGTCACGCTGCTGCCGACCAGCGCCATTCCCACCATGCCCGGCAAGAGCAGGGTGAGCGAAACGGAAGGTGTGTTCATGGCCTCCAGGCTGCCGCCACAATGGACGTCATGAGCAGGTCCACAGCGTCGTCGGTACAGGGGTCCAAAAGCGCACACCCGGCCACGAGGGCAGGGGCGGAGGCGCCGGCGGACACCACAGCTGCCGCCGACGCGGGTGTCGGCTCGGACTTCCTCCAGCTGGACATCGGCCAGGCGCCGCCCGGTGGGCGTACGGCCTGGCTGGCCGACCGGCTGCGGTCGGCCATCGCCGACGGCAGGCTGCCCGTCGGCGCACGGCTGCCCGCCAGCCGCGTGCTCGCCGAGGAACTGCGCGTCACCCGCGGCGTGGTCACAGAGGCGTACCGGCGGCTCGCCGAGTCGGGACAGATCGCCGGTCGCGGCCGGCTGGGCACAGTGGTCGTCGCGGCGCCTGCCCCACCCCGCGCCCGCGCCACGGCCATGCCCCGCACCCAAGACCACGCCCGCGCCGCAGCCCCGTCCGGGCCGGGGGCCGCGCTCTTCGGCTCCGGTGACCGCGAGGGCGTCGTCGACGCGCTGCGCGCCCTGCCCAGCCGTATCGACCTCTCCCCGGGCGTGCCCGACCTCGCCGCGTTCCCCCGAACGAGCTGGCTGCGCGCCGAACGCGCCGTCCTCGCAGGTGTCACCCCGGCCGACTTCGGCTACGGCGACCCCCGCGGCGCCCCCGCGCTCCGCACGGCCGTCGTCGGTTGGCTGGCTCGCAACCGGGGCATCCGCGCCGACCCGGACGAGGTCGTGGTGGTCGCGGGCGTGGCACAGGCGCTCGGTCTGCTCGGGCGGATTCTCGCGGCGGACGGAATCCGCCGCATCGCCGTCGAGGATCCCGGTTCGCTCGGCGCGCGCCAGCAGTTGGAGTACGGCGGCCACGAGATCGTGCCCGTTCCCGTGGACGCGGCCGGCCTCGATGTCGGCGCGCTGCGTGCCAGCGGCGCGAGGGCGGTGCTGCTGACCCCGGCCCACCAGTTCCCCACCGGTGTCGTACTCGACGGCGAACGCCGCCGCGAACTGCTGAACTGGGCGGCCGACGGCGGCACGGTCGTCGAGGACGACTACGACGCCGAACACCGCTACGACCGGCCGCCGGTGCCGGCGCTGCGCGCACTGATGCCCGAAGGCGTGTGTTACGCGGGCAGTGTGTCCAAACTGCTCGCCCCCGCGCTCCGCGTGGGCTGGCTGCTCGTACCGCAGAACCGGCTGGACGCGGTCGTGACGGCCAAACGGTACGCCGACCTCGGCAACGGCATCCTGACCCAGCTCGTCCTGGCCCGGCTGATGGACTCGGGTGAGCTGGAACGGCACCTGCGCCACGTCCGGCAACGCCACCGGCGGCGCCGGGACGCGATGCTGCGGGCGATCGAGAAGCACCTGCCCGGCGCCCATGTCCACGGTGCGGCCGCCGGCCTGCATCTGACGGTCACCTTCGGCGGTCCTCCGGGCGGGGCCCGCGGTGACGGCTTTCGTGACACGGATCTCGCGGCGGCAGCTCTCGCCGAGGGCGTGAAGGCGCACCCACTGTCCTGGCACCGCATCACCCCCGGTCCACCGGGCCTGGTCCTCGGCTACGCGGCGGGCCCCGCGCACGAGCTCGACGAGGGCATCGCCGTCATCGGCTCCGCGCTGAGAGGCCTGCTCGCCTGAGCCGGGCGCACGCGCCGGGGGTGCCTGTCGACGCGGGTATCGATGTGTCCCCCGCCACGAGGCCCGCACGGTCACGGCGGGCGCGGCGGACGTCGCTGGGTGCGCTGCCGGTGTGCCGGGTGAGTACGGTCGTGGACTCGACGCCGTCACGCAGCTCGTCGGCACCCGCTCCCTGCCGGCCGGGCCAGAGAGCAGCCGGAGGCGGCTGTCGTGCGGGGTGGTGCCGGTGGGGGGGGCGGCCCTGCGCCGGCCTCCTCGGGGCGCAGGCGAAAGCGCCGGGTGCGCAGGGAGTTCGCAGTTCGGCGTGGCGGTCCATGACTCCGGCGCGACGCATTGCGGGGGGACCGGTGCGCCCGCGCGCTCGGCCGTCGCGGACGGCGTGAACGATCAGGCGACTGCGCCGGTCGCACCATCCTGCAACTGTTCGGCAGGTCCGTCCGCTCCGGGATCGGCCTGTGGTGCAGTACTTTTGCGGGAGTCCGGACAGATCGCCGTGCCGCCCCCTCGACTGACGAACGCCGCGATCGAAGCGATGTGATGACCGCTCGCGCGCCACGAACTGTGAGCAACTGCCCCTGAACACAGCGGAGTCCACGGCCCTTCATGCTGACTGGTTCCTCGGGGACGCGGAGGCACTGTGAACGAGACCGAAGTACTGATCATCGGTGGCGGGCCGGTCGGACTGGCGCTCGCCCTGGACCTGCGCTCCCGGGGTGTGTCCTGCCTGGTCCTCGAAACCACCGACGGCCGGGTGCGCCACCCCAGAGTCGGCACCGTCGGCCCCCGGTCCATGGAGCTGATGCGCCGCTGGGGCCTGGCGGAGCGGATTCGCAAGACCGGCTGGCCCGGTGACCACTCGCTCGACATCGCCTGGGTGACGGCGGTCGGCGGGCACGAGATCCATCGGCTCGGCTTCGGTACCACCGACACCCGTCCGGCCCTGCCCTACACCCCGGAGCCCGAGCAGGTCTGCCCGCAGCACTGGCTGCTCCCGCTCCTCGCCGAAGCCGTGGGACCCGAGGTGCTGCGGCGCGAGTGCCGACTGGAGTCCTTCGTCCAGGACGACCATCAGGTCCTGGCCACCGTGACCGGCCTGGCGGACGGCAGCCGCCTCGACATCGCGGCCCGCTACCTCGTCGGCTGTGACGGCGCCGCCTCCCGTGTGCGCAACGCCCTGCGGATCGCGGCACCGCCGCGGCGCCCGACGCGGGTCTTCCGCAACATACTCTTCCGGGCTCCCCGCCTCCGTGAGCAACTCGGCCCGGGCGGCGCCCTGGTGTACTTCCTGACCCAGCCCCCGGATCTGCGCTATCCGCTGCGGGCGATGAACGGCAGGGACCTGTACCGGCTGACCGTCGGCCACCGCACCTCGGCCGACCCCATCAGGGCCATCCGGTCGGCGATCGCCCTGAAGACGCCCATCGAGGTGCTCTCCGACAACGTCTGGCACCTGACCCACCGGGTCGCCGAGCGCTACCGCCACGGCCGGGTGCTGCTGGCCGGGGACGCCGCCCACACGCTGTCGCCCTCCGGCGGCTTCGGGATGAACACCGGCATCGCGGACGCGGCCGACCTCGGCTGGAAGCTGGCCGCCGAACTCGCCGGCTGGGCAGGTCCCGCACTGCTCGACTCCTACGAGCAGGAGCGGCGCCCCGTGGCAGAAATCAGTCTGGCCGAGGCCGACGGCAACCTCCGCCGCACCCTCGACCGCCGCCTGCCCACGGAGATCCTGCTCGACACCGCCCAGGGCGCCACGGCGCGGACGCGGCTCGCCCGGGCCATCGAACACAGCGGTGTGCGGCGTGAGTTCGAGGCCCCGGACATGCACTTCGGCTACCGCTACGCCTCCCCGTTGATCGTCCCGGACGGCCGCACCGCGCACGACTGGTGCGCCGACCTCGTGGCCGGCGGCCGGGCCCCGCACGTCCGGCTGGGGTACGGCGCATCCAGCCTGGACCTGTTCGGTGACGGCTTCCACCTGGTCGCCTCCGATCCCCGTGCCGACCTGCCCGCACTCGACGGACTGGCCCGCGCCTTCGACGCTCGCCGGGTCCCGTTCGCGCTGACCCGGGCCCCGCTCTACGCCAGTCCGTACGCCCTGATCCGGCCCGACGGCCATGTCGCCTGGCACGGCACCGAGTTGCCGGCCGACCCCGGTGCCCTGGTGGACACCGTGCGCGGCGAGCGGCGATGACGTCCGGCCCGGCCGGCAGCGCCTGCTTGAGCGGACGCGGCGGCCCTGGCGCCCTCGGGAGGCCTGCCAGGGGCGCGCCGCCCGCCCGAATACCCGGAACGTAGTCGCACGTCGCACGCTCTGCACGGGCTGCCGCGCCGCACGACCGCCACGCGCCGAGCGGGCCCGTCCGCCATGTCCCCACGCCGATCCGCCGTGCCCCCAGTCCGGTCCGCCACGCACCGAACCGACCGATCACCGGCAGGAGTTGTCACCATGCGTGTCCTCGTCACCGTCACCGGATCGTCCTCCCATGTGAATGCCGTGCTGCCTCTGGTCTCGGCGCTCGCGGCAGCACGCCACCAGGTGCTCGTCGCCGCCCCGGCCCAGCTGCTCGGGCCGTTCGACAGCCTGCCGGTGCAGCGGGAACCGCTGCTGACCGATCCGCACACCACCTTCTCGCCGCAGGCCGAAGGACCGCCCGAGCGCCGCGCGTTCGACCTGTTCGCCGGGTCCCACCTCGTCGACAGCTACCGCGCGCTGCTGCCCGTGGCCCGCGCGTTCGCGCCCGACCTGGTCATGCGGGACGGCGGCGAGTTCACCGGATACCTGGTGGCCGAGACACTCGGGCTGCCTCACCTGGCCGCGCCCTCGGGAGCGGCCAACCACCTGAACCCCGCGGCGCTGCAACCGCAGCTCAACCAGCGGCGCACCACGCTCGGACTGCCGGCCGAGGACGACCCGGACGCCATCCACCGGCACGGCCGGCTGGACTGCATGCCCCCGGAGTTCTCCTTCGCCCGCCATCCGGCCGCCAGGTCCTACCGCTACCGACAACCCACCGAGATCGATCCCGGCGCCGTACTGCCGCCGTGGGTGGCCGAACTCCCCGCCGACCGGCCACTGGTGGTCGCCGCGATCGGGACCGTACTGCCCGGCGTCCCGCACGACGTGCTGGACGTGCCGGCCCTGCTCCACGCCATCGTCGCCGGGCTGGCCGAGCTCGACTGCCAGGCGGTGGTGGCGACCGGCGGCATTCCCGTGGAGCGCGAGCGGGCCGCGGGCCATGTGCACCTGGTGGACCGCGTACCGCAGCCGATGCTGCTGCGCTGCGCCCAACTCCTCGTCACCCACGGCGGATACAACAGCATCAGGGAGGCGGTCGGGGCCGCGGTGCCGATGGCCGTGCTGCCCGGCTTCGGTGACCAGCCCGCCAACGCCGACCGGGTGGAGGAACTCGGTCTGGGCCGCCGTATCCCCTCGCCGGACGAGGTGGCCGCAGTGTGCCGCCAGGTGCTGGACGACCCGAAGGTGGCCGCACGCTCCCGGCACGCCCAGCGGCGGATGCTCTGCCTCCCACCGGTCCAGGCGACGGTGAGTGACCTGGAGAAGATCGCGAGCGGGGGAGCGTGAGATGGCACAGGACGAATGCGACGTCGTGATCGTCGGCGCCGGACCGACGGGCCTGGCCCTCGCGGTCGGACTGCGTCTGTACGGGGTGCGCGTACGGCTGCTGGAGAAGCAGGACAGCGGCAAACGCGAGGCCCGCGCCGGCATCGTCTGGCACCGGGCCATGGAAGTGCTGGCCGACCTCGGCTGCGCCGAACGGTTCGTCGAGGAAGGAGTGGCGCTCGACTCGACCGAGCTGTTCGTCCAGGGGCGGACGGTCGGAGTCCTCGACCTGACCGCGAGCGGCACCCGCTGGCCCAACCCCCTCTCGATCGAACAGGACGCGGTGGAGCGGCTGCTGGCGGAACGGCTCAGAGAGGTGGGCGGCGCGATCGAGTGGTCGACCGAGGCGACGGCGGTCCGGGTGGCCGAGGACGCGGCCGAGGTCGAGGTCCGCCACGCGGACGGCCCGCCGCAGACGCTGCGCTGCGCCTGGGTGGTCGGCTGCGAGGGCTCGCACAGCCTGGTGCGCAAGGCGGCCGGCCTGCCGTTCGACGGCGGCCCGCGGCGCCACCTGCAGGTCGCGCAGATCAACGCGAAGGTGGACTGGCGGCTGCCGTACCACGGCGACCGCACCTACCTCCTGCTGGACAAGGACCTGTCGCTCGGCTGCGCACCCCGCCCCGGAGGCGGCTACCGCTGCTTCGCCTTCACCCGCGAACCGGACTCGACACCGCTCACCCCGGTGACCGTCGAGGAGATGCGACAGCTCCTGATGCGCGCTTCACACGATTCCGGCGTATGGCTCACACCGACACTGCCGGAGTGGACCAACCGGGCCCGGTTCCAGGACCGGTTCGCCCGCTCGCTGCGCTCCGGACGGGCCCTGCTGGCCGGGGACAGCGCGCACCTGTGGGCGCCGATCGGCGGACGCGGACTGAACACCGGCCTGCGTGGTGCGCACAACCTGGCCTGGAAACTGGCCAGTGTGGTACGCGGCTGGGCGCCGCCCGAGCTGCTGGACACCTACTCCACCGAGCAACGGCGAACCGCCCTGCGGGTGATGCGCCGTACCCGGCGTGACGTGCTGGAATCCCCCGGTACACGGCGGGTCCTGCTGATGATGCGCCTGGTCGGCCGGCACGTACTGGGCACCCGGTGGGCGGCCGACCGCATCCGTGGCCGGCTCGCCGACCTGGACCTGGACCACCGGGGAAGCCCGCTCTCGGCGCACGGAGGCGGTGACCGGATGCCCGACCAGCAGGTCTGGGCGGACGGCCGCCGGCAGAGCCTGCACGCACTGCTCGCCTACCAGCACTGGACCCTGCTCTCGGTCGGCGAACGCCCACCGCCCGCCCCGGCACTGGCCTCCTGCCCCCTGCCGGTCACCGTCCGCGCGGTGTCCCCGACGCACGCCTCACGTCACCTACCCGACCATTGCCTGGTACTTGTCCGTCCCGACCTGCACATCGCCCTGCAGACCCGACGTCCCG
Organism: Streptomyces sp. MUSC 14; assembly: GCF_001866675.1. NCBI lineage: Bacteria > Bacillati > Actinomycetota > Actinomycetes > Kitasatosporales > Streptomycetaceae > Streptomyces > Streptomyces sp. MUSC 14. Next base: position 103,429 of record NZ_MLYN01000017.1, on the reverse strand, counting down.
AAGAGGTGACGGCCTACCTGGAGCGATGGTGCACCCGCACCGGGGCCGCGCCCGGACAGTGACCGACCGGGGCATCGAGACCGGGGTGCGCTGAGGGGCACCGAGGAGCCGTTCACGCGCCGGCGCCGCCCTGCGGGTTCCACGCGAGGGCACCGGGCTGCGGGGTCAGTTCCACGGGGGTGGGCCTGTTCGACGCGGTCGCGCTTGGTGTACATGTCCCCGTAGTGCTCGGCGAGCAGGTCCCGGTGGACGACGGGGAACTCGACGCCGTCGATGCCCGGAACCGCGCCGCTCTCGCCGGCGGCCGCCGCCTCGGCGGCCGCGCTGTTCAGGATCAGGGCGGCGACGGTGAGCGTGCCGGCGTGGACGCCGGTGCCGACGAGTTCGCCGTTCAGGGAGTACAGCCAGTTCCGGGCGGCGGACATGGCCGGGCCCGAGCCGCTGAGCTGGGGCATGGGCTGCGCGGCCGTGCAACCGGTGGTCATCGGGAAGGCGCCGTCGCCGCGCTCGGTCATCTCCGGCAGCACGGCGCGGGCCACCTCCACCGGGGCGCGGAGCAGCAGACGCGAGAACTTCTCCAGGGGGGCGGCGTCCAGCCGGCGGGCCGGGGCGAAGGACGTGTCGCCACCGATCGGGGCGTACTCGACGACGTCGGTCCGGCCGAAGCGCTCCCGGACCGCGCCCACCAGGGCGGGCACCCCGGCGGGGTCGGACAGGTCGGCGGGGAAGACGGCGGCCTCGATGCCCTCGCCCCCCAGCCGGGCGGCCAGGGCGTCGGGCCGGTCCCTGCGGCGGGCCACCAGCGCGACACGGAAACCCTCGTGGCCGAAGCGGCGGGCGACGGACACCCCCAGCCCGCTGCCGGCACCGAAGACGGCCATCACTTTCGGCATGAGGCTTGTCCGCATTCTGTTGTGCGTCGGCGCGCGAGCTGCACGCCGCGGCGGCCGAGCTGTTCCAGGAGCGAGGCCTCCAGGCCCCGCTGAAGGAGATCGCCCGCCGGACGGGTGTCAGCCACGGCACCCTCTGCAACCTCTTCGGCAGCCGCGAGGCCCTCACAGATGAAGTGGTCACAGACCTGGCCGCGGACCGCCTCGACAAGGTCGCCCAGCGACCCCGCGATCAGCGACGTGGTCACCGGCCGCTCCCCGGACGCCGAACGCCTGATGGCCGTCTGCGCGCGCTCCCACGACGCCGCCGAGCGCGTCATCGAGCGAGCCCGGCACGCCGGTGCCCTGCGCCCGGACTTCACCGGCGAGGACCTGCTGTTCATCTTCGCCACCAACGCCCGGCTGGCCCAGGCCGCCAAGGACACCGCCCCCCGATGCCCGGCGCCGCAGTGTCGCCTTCATGCTCGACGGCCTGCGGTCCGAGGCCGCCCACCCGCTCCCGGCCGCCCCGCTGACCGCGCAGCAGCTCTACGAGATCACGGGCAACCTCAGCGGCACGCGGTAACCCGAGTCCGCAGCCCCTGCACCGCCCCGCCGCCGCCCGCCGCGGCGAGGGCGAACGTGAACCAACCCCCTGACCACAGGCCTGTCCGCACGCCCACCTAATATCGTTTCGCCTTCTTCGACGGACGCTGACGCCTGCCCGGCCGTGCCCGCCGTCCAAGGCGCAACGCCCAACGTCCAGTGCTCAACGCCCAAGACGACACAACGACTTCACCGCACGACGATGGAGTCGTGCATCGAGGAGGAACGGTCATGCAGGCTCGGAGGATCGGCGCGGCCGCCGCGACAGCAGTGGCGCTCCTGGCTGCCCGCGACCTTGTCCAGAAGAGGCATGCGCTGCTCCGGAACTTCCCGGTGATCGGGCACGCCCGGTACCTGTTGGAGACGATCGGGCCGGAACTGCGGCAGTACATCGTGACCTCCAACGAGGAGGAGCGGCCGTTCAGTCGTGACCAGCGTTCCTGGATCTACGCGTCGGCGAAGGAGGAGAACAACTACTTCGGGTTCGGCACCGACGTCGACGTCGAGCATGTGCAGGGGCACGCCTACCTCAAGCAGCGCACGTTCGCCGGCGCTCTGCCCGACGTGCACGACCCGCAGGCGCCACTGCCCTCGGCGAAGGTGCTGGGCGGGCCGCGCGGGCGCGCCAAGGCGTTCCGGCCGGCGAGCGTGGTGAACATCTCGGCGATGAGCTTCGGGTCGCTCTCCGGCGCGGCCATCACGGCCCTCAACAAGGGGGCGGCGCTGGCGGGCACGATGCACAACACGGGCGAGGGCGGCCTGTCGCCGTACCACCGCAACGGCGGCGACCTCGTCCTGCAGATCGGTACGGCGTACTTCGGCTGCCGCAACGAGGACGGCAGCTTCAACCTCGACAAGCTCAAGGACGTGGTCGCCGGTGCCCCGGTCAGGGCGATAGAGATCAAGCTCTCGCAGGGCGCCAAGCCGGGGCTGGGCGGGATGCTGCCGGGCGCGAAGGTGACCCCGGAGATCGCCAGGATCCGCGGTATCCTGGTCGGCAAGGACTGCGCCTCCCCGTCGCGGCACACCGCGTTCACCGACGTCGACTCGATGCTCGACTTCGTCGAACTGATCGCCACCGAGACCGGTTTGCCGGTCGGGGTCAAGAGCGCGGTCGGAGAGATGGGCTTCTGGCAGCAACTGGCCACGCTGATGGCGCGCGGCGACCGTGGTGTCGACTTCGTGACCGTCGACGGCGGCGAGGGCGGCACCGGGGCGGCACCGCTGATCTTCACCGACTCGGTGTCGCTGCCCTTCCGGATGGGCTTCTCCCGGGTCTACGGCGCCTTCGCCGAGCTGGGTCTGACCGACGACCTGACGTTCATAGGCTCCGGCAAGCTCGGCCTGCCCGAGAACGCCGCGGTCGCCTTCGCTCTGGGTGCCGACATGGTCAACGTCGCCCGTGAGGCGATGCTGTCCATCGGCTGCATCCAGTCGCAGAAGTGCCACACCGACAAGTGCCCCACCGGCATCGCCACCCAGAACCAGTGGCTGGCCCGCGGCCTCGACCCGGCCTCGAAGGCCACCCGGGCCGCTGTCTACCTGCGCACCCTGCGCAAGGAGCTGACCAAGGTCTCGTCGGCCGTCGGCGTCGCCCACCCGGCACTCATCACCGCCGACGACATCGAGATCATGAACGGCGACTACGAGGCCCGCACCCTGGCCGGCGTCTACGGCTACAAGGACGGCTGGGGCGAGCTCGGCCCGCACCTCGCCGAGGAGATCACGGCCATGCTCACGCGATGAGGAACTCGATGCGGCCGCGGTGACGGCCGGTGCACCGGCGAAGCCTGCCGAAGTCTTCGCCGGTGCCGAGGCCGGCTACCGGTCGGCCGGAGTGATCCGGCGGCCTGTGAGGTGTGTGGGCCGGATCGACACCCACATCTCGCGCCCGCCGCCCGCCCAGGGTCTGGTGTGGGCCCGCTCGGTGAGCCGGCGTACGGCCTCGGGCTCCGTCACCACACTCGCGGCGCCGACCGCGAGCACGCTCCATCCCTGGCTCAGCGCCTCGTCCACGTGGTCGACCTCGAAGGCGACCTCCTTGCCCGCGGCGGCCGCCGGCGAGGAACCGGGCGCGGTCCGGAAGGCGATGGCGTCGTCCACGACCTCGTAATTGACCGGGACGACGGCCGGGCGGCCGTCGGATGCCGACACCGCGACGCGACCCACGCCGTGTGTGGAGAGCAGTTCGCGGCACTCGTCCGGGCTGAGATCCCGCAGCTGTGGGTGGAGCAGCGCGTGACCCTGCCCCGGTGGGAGATCCGTGCCTGGGGGTCCGGTAGGAACGGACCAGAGAACCGGTGTTGCTGTCAGAAATTTTGACAGCGTGTGATTTCAGTTGTTGGGCCCGAGCGCGTTGACGCGGCTCTCGTACTCGCGGCGGGCCTTGCGCTGGGCCGGGATCGCCGCGGTGCCGTCGAGGGGCTGGCAGCGGTCGAGGAGTTGGCGGTGGACCGCGGGCACGGCGGTGATGCGCAGGGTGTAGCCCTGACCGCGTCGTACGGTCACACTCTGGTCGAGCGTGACGCGCTCGACGGGCTCCAGCTCGGCGGAGCGGAGGAAGTCGGCCCCGGAGTCCTAGCTCGGACGTCAGCCGCAAAGTAGCCGGTGATCACGTGCTTGCCGCCGCGGCGGCCTGCTCGTCGTGCTCGCGGAGCATCCGCATGACGGTGGCGGGTGAGGGGTGCTGTCCTTTCTTCGTGCCAGTGGTGATGACGAGTCGCTTGGCGATGTCGCGCAGGCTCATCTCCTGGGCGCGAAGGTGCACGGCCATGGACACCATGGAGTCGTCGATGACGCCGGCGCCGCCGATGGTCTTGCCGCGCTTGCGGGCGGACTCGTGGCCTTCGAGGGTGCGGTCGCGGATGTACTCGCGCTCCATCCCGGACATGGCGGCCAGCACGGTAAACACAATGCTGGAGGGGTCGTGCGAGCCCTTCAGCTCCCCGGTGAGGAACTCCAGGCCGACGTCGCTGGCCTTCAGCTCCTCGGCGAGCATCGCCAGTTCGATGCCGCGGCCGAGCCGCTTGTGCTCGTGGACGACGAGGGTGACAGCGACGCCGGAGGAGCGGATCTCCGCGGCGAGCTTCACCGAGGCCTCCAACTCGGGGCGCCGGGTGGCGCGGGTGGAGATCTTCTCCGAGAAGACCCGGGTCACCCCGGCCTCAACAAGGGAGTCGAGCTGTGCGTCGAGGGACTGCCGGGCGGTCGAAGCACGGGCGTACCCGATGCGGACGTGGCCGACCGGTGCCGTGCCGGTGCTCACGGGCCTGGGCAACTCGGTCCACACCGAGCCGGGCTTGCGCACCGCCGGGGTCGGGACGCTCAAGACCTTGGCCAGCTGGGGCACGAGGCGGAAGCGGGCGGTGTGGTACTGGATGGCCACCTTGCCCTTGCCGGTCCGGCACGGGGAGCCGGCGGGGGCGGCGCAGGTGGACATCGGGCAATCGTGCGATTCCACACGCTTGAAGTCGTCGTCGCTCACGCCCCGACTGTTTCATGAGAGTGTTTCAGACGTCCAACCGTTTGCAACAACTCATGAAACATGATCTCCGCAGGTGGACCACCGGGCGGCGCGGTGTTTCACGAGCGACCACCTATGAAACGGTCGCGGTCGGATGGCCGCGTCACCATGCCGCGGCGATCGGGCGACCGTGTCCTGCCGCTCGGCGAACTGGGCCGAACACCCCTCACGAGCCCGGGTGCGTGGTCAGCAGTCGCGTGCTGGCGGTCATTCGTTCCCTCTGGCGCCAGGTTCCGGGCGGTTCGCCGTGGTGCCGGCGGAAGGCTGCGGCGAAGGCGAAGGGCGAGCTGTAGCCGACGGTGTCGGCGATCTGGGCCAGGCTGAGATCGCCGGCACGCAGGTTGTCGCGGGCTAGGGTCATGCGAAATTCGGTCAGGTACTGCATGGGGGCTTGGCCGAGGGCCTCGCGGAACACCCGGGCGAAGGCGGCCCGGGACAGGCCGCTGAGCTCGGCGAGCTCGGGGACCGTCCAGGGGTGGGCCACATTCTCGTGCATGGCTTGCAGCCCGACGCCCAGCCGCGGATCCGCCGCCGCCCGGTACCAGCGCGGCGCGGTCGCGCTGCGGCGGAACTCGCTGCGGATGGCCAGCACGAGGAGCAGATCCAGCAGGCGGTCGAGCACGAGTTGCTGTGCGGGCTCGGTGCGGACCAGCTCGCGCGACAACATGGTGATCACCTCCCGCAGCGGGTCGTCGTCGGCCGACGAAAGGGTCATGAACTGGGGCAGTGCGTCCAGCAGCCCGGCGCCGACGTCGCCGGAGAACCGGTAGGCACCGCACAGGAACACAGTGGCCCGTGGGTTGTCGGCAGGCCCCATATGGGCATGGCGTGCCCGGAACTCCTCGGGCTCCAGGCACGCCGCACCGGGCTCGTGTCCGATGTAGTGGTTCTCTCCGCCGCGCACGAGCGTGACGGATCCCGGGATGAGCTCGACCGTGCTGCCGGGGGTGTCCAGCCACAGGTAGCCCCGGCCGCGGACGACGGTGTGGACCGACAGCTGTATGGAGCCGCCCAGGCGCAGCCCCCACGGTGGTTCGGCGACGGTCCGCGCGAACACCGCGCCGGTGGCGCGGGCCCGCACCAGATGGTCGGAGAGCAGGTCCATGGGACCAGCTTGAGCAGTACGCCCATCAGGGTCAAGGCGTGAGAGCATCGCGTATAAAGTCGAGAGCTATTCGCATGGATTGTCTTGAGAGACGCGGCAACCATGGAGTCATGAGCAATGAAATGCCTACTGCACTCATCCTGGGCGGCACCGGTCGGTCCGGTTCGCTGTTGGCCGGCGGGCTCGCCCAGCGCGGCATCACTGCCCGTGCCGCGGCGCGCAGCGGAGCGGATGTCCGGTTCGACTGGGACGACCCGGCCACCTACGCCGACGCCCTGGCGGGTGTGGACCGCGTCTACCTGGTGACGCCCACCATTCGCCTGCGCTACGCCGATCAGGTCGCCGCTTTCCTGGACCGCGCCGAGGCGGTCGGTGTGCGTCACGTCACCCTCCTGAGCGTCTACAACGCCGACCAGGCGCCCGCGGAGATCGACTTCGCCGCCGTCGAGGCAGATCTCGTCGCTCGCGACGGCATCACGCACTCGATCCTTCGCCCGGCCTGGGTGATGCAGAACTTCGCCGACGAGCACCTCCCGCTCATCGACGGAGCGATCATCGCCCCGAGCAGCGGGGGCAGGGAGGCATTCGTCGATGCTGCCGACATCGCCGCGGTCGCGGCTGAGACGCTGCTGGACCCGGCCGCCCACGCCGGCGCCACCTACTCGCTGACCGGTCCGCAGGCTCTCACCTTCCAGGAGGTCGCGGACACCATCGCGCTCGTGAGCGGCCGTCCGGTCGCTTACCACGACATCGACCAGGAGGCGTGGATCAGCGGCGCGCTCGCGACGGGCCTGCCCGCCGACTACGCGGTGATGCTGCGCTGGCTCACCGGGGCCGTCATCTCCGGCAACGGCTCCACGCCCACCGGCGATGTCGAGAAGGTCACCGGCCGTCCCGCGACGATCTTCCGGGAGTTTGCCGGGCGCTACGCCCATGTGTGGACAGCGGAGGCGGCGTGAGCAAGACGGTCAGCGACGACACGCCCCTGGCCGGGGCGGACAGTCCGTTCTTCCGCATCATCAAGCAGGGCCTGGACGGCCTGGTCGACGGGGAGGACTACTACGACCTCCTCGCCGAGGACGTGGTCTTCGAGTACGTGATCACCGTGCCGGGGTACCCCCGCCGGGTCGAGGGACGGCAGGCGATCGTCGACCTGTACCGCGACTATGGCGATTACGTCACCCTGCACCGCGCCGACAACCTCCGCGTCCACCGCGACCCCGAAACCTCGGTCGTCGTGCTGGAGTACGAAGTCCACGGCACCTCGGTCCCGACGGGGCGGCCCTACGACAACCGCTTCGTCTCCATCGTGACCATCAAAGACCACAAGGTGACGTACTGGCGCGACTACCTGGACCCCATCGCCGTCTTCGACGCACAGGGATGGCCACAGGACCGGCGCCCGTAAGAGCCAGTGAGCCCACCGGGCGCCCGCCAAGCGGTTTCGTTCATCGGCGGGTCGGTGAGGTCCTGGAAGTCCTTCATCGTTTTCGGCGCTCGATCGGGTCCCGGCGTCTGCCGGTGTCCGCGGACGGGGGACCGCGGACACCGGCGCTAGGTCGAGGCGCTTGCTCATGTGGAGACGGAAGGTGCCGTACGGGTTGACGTTGGACCACGGGCTTGGGACATCGGTACAGCGGTTGGCGCTGAGAACGATCATGGTCCGGGCGGCACGAGTGCGCTGACGCGGTTCTCGTACTCGCGGCGGGCCTTGCGCTGGGCCGGGACCGCCGGGAAGCCCTGGGCTCGTTTGCCGACAGGCAGGGTGATGGGGCAGTGTCAGCGTGCTTGCGAGAGCAGGTCGTGCGAGAGGTCCCACAAGCGGCGCGCGCCCACCGGGTCGACAGCGTAGCGGGCGACGCCGTGCAGGGTGCCGGAGCGGCGGTCGACGACCTCGGTCTCGTTGCAGTCGACGAAGTAGCGGCCCCCAATACCTTCCAGGAGCGGTGAGGTCGCAAGGAGGACGGAGGTCGCGGCGCCCTGTTCGACGGTCTTGATCAGTTCGGCGGGGACACGGCCGCTGCCCCGTCCGCCGGTGTGGCGTTGCAGGTTCGTGTAGATGGCGCCGGGCATGAGCGCGTTGGCGGTGATGTTGTCGTCGGCCCAGCGGCGGCTCGCTTCCACCGCGAAGAGGACGCCCGCGGTCTTGGACTGGCCGTAGGCGAGCCAGGGGTCGTAGGGGCGGAAGGCGAAGTGGATGTCGTCCCACACGATCGGCGACCGCTGGTGCCCGGTGGAGCTGACGGCCACCACGCGGGCGTTGCCGTCGGCGGCGAGCGCGTGGTGCAGGCCGGTGGCGAGGGCAAAGTGGCCCAGGTGATTGGTGGCGAACTGCCACTCCCAGCCCTGCTCGGTGTACTGCTCGGGGCAGGCCATGACGCCGGCGTTGTTGACCAGGATGTGCAGCGGCCCCTGCCAGGCGTCGACGAACGCGGTGACCGACGCGAGATCGGTCAGGTCGAGGGGTGCGACGCGCACCTCGCGGTTCCCGGTGGAAGCCGTGATCTCCTTGGCGACGCGTTCGCCCGCCGCCGCGTCCCGTACCGCGAGGGTGACCTCCGCGCCGGTGGAGGCCAGGGCACGGGCCGTCTCCGCGCCCAGTCCGGAGGAAGCGCCGGTGACGACGGCGCGGCGGCCGGTGAGGTCGATCCCGGCCGCTGCTTCGGCCGCGGTGGTGCTGAATCCGAACGGGGTGGTGATGGCGTTCATGGGAGAACTCCTCGGGGAAGTGCTGAAACGCGTGGTCGCGGTGTGGTCAGGGGGTGAGCAGGCGGTCCTGTTCCGTCGGCGGTGTGCCGGAGTGCCAGTCCAGTGCCTGACCGAAGCGGACCAGCTCGCCGTAGAGGGCAGGGTCGACGTGCTCGGCGAGGAGCAGATCGATTACGGCTGTGGCGGCCTGGGCGGGTGACTGGGCCTGGCTGTAGTCGTCGAACCATGGGCGTGAGGTGGGGGTGTCGACCATGCCGGGGCATACGGCGGCGACCAGGGTGCCGGTGGCCAGGTCGCGGTCGCGGCGGTCGGCGGCGACCGCGCGCACTGCGGCTACCTGGGCCACCTTCGAGGGCACGTTCAGCCACAGTGGCCAGCCTTCTTCCGCGGCCGTCTTGTGGTGGATGGCGCTGCGCCAGGACTCGACGGCGTACTCGACCTGGTCGAGGCTCGCGCCGTCGAAGAGGTGGTGCAGGCGTGGGGGGAGGTGGCCGAGGGTGCCCAGGCTGCTGGCCACCACGAGGAGCCGGCCGCCAGGGCGCAGGACGGGGCCGAAGGAGCGCAGCACCGCGTGGGTGGCGGTGTTGGAGACGTCGATGAACTCGTCGGCCCGCTCGGCCTGCGACTCACCGGGCAGCAGGCGGGCGACCGCGTTGGACACGACGATGTCGACCCCGCCGTGGCGGGCTCGCAGGTCCTCGGCGAGGCGGGCGACGGCGTCGGTGTCCGTGACGTCCAGGACCTCGCCCTCGACGCGGGCCCGGGCCGAGGGCGCCTGCGCGACCTGATGCGCCGCGTCCATCACCCGCTGCCGATTGCGGCCGGTGAGCAGGACCAGGTCATCCCGGTTCATGCGGGCGGCGAGCCCTTCGGCGAGGGCGCGGCCGAGTCCTTGGTTGGCGCCCGTGACAAGGGCGATGCGGCAAGCGTTCATGGCTCCACGCTAGGAACGCCACATCCATGAGTCCAACGAAAGTTTGGCACTTGTAGTATGCGTAAACGTCATGGACTTCGCTGATGTGTCGCTGACCGCGCTGCGCGTGCTGCGCGCCGTGGCCGAACAGGGAACCTTCACCGCGGCCGCCGCATCGCTCGGGTACACCCAGTCTGCGGTCTCCCGGCAGATCGCAGCGATCGAGCGTGCGGCGGGCGCGGAACTGCTGGAGCGGCGGCGCGACGGCGTCCGGCTCACCGACGCCGGCCGCATCGTCATGCGCCGCGCCACGACCGTGCTCGACGAGATCGAGGCCACCGCGCGCGAGCTGTCCGGCCTGCCGGGGCAGGGCGGGACAGTACGTCTGGGATGGGTGCCCAGCGCGGGCGCCGTTCTGGTGCCCCGGGCCCTTGCCGAGCTGCGCCGCACCGACCCCGACCTGCATATCGTCGGCCGCGAGGGCGGTACTCCCGCGCTGGCGCGCGCCCTGCGGGCCGGCAGCATCGACCTGGCCCTGCTCGCCTCCGCGCCGCCGTTTCGCGCGCCGGACACCGAATCGCCCCCGCTCGCCCTGCAGACGCTGACCGAACGCGCTCTGTGCCTCGCGGTACCGGCCAACCACCCGCTGGCTCGCGGCGACTACGTGGATGTGGCCGACCTGCGTGGCCAGCGGTGGATCGCCGGCTCCTCCTCCGGGGAGGACCGGCTGATGGGCGTATGGCCGGGCCTGGACGAACGGCCCGAGATCGTCCTCACCGCCCGCGACTGGCTGGCCAAGCTCCACCTCGTCGCCGCCGGCTGTGGACTGACCACCGTGCCGGCCACTCTCACACCCGTCGCGCCAGCCGGGGTGCGCATCCTGCCCGTCCGAGGCGGCCCCCAGGAACAACGGCGCCTGCTACTGGCTCGCCTCCCCCACCCGCCGGAACAGTCCGTCAGCCGCGTGGCAGCCGTACTGCGCGCCGAGGCACTCGCCACCACCCCCACTGCTCCCCCCTCCTGACGACGAGCCCGCATGTCCAACGGCATCGTTGGCGAGGGGCTGGGGGCATGTCGGGCACAGCCCTGTCTGGCCGACCGGCACCCGGGTTCCCACCGACTTCCTGCGCCTGCACGAGGCCGCGTACGCGCCGATCGCCGCCGGGCAGAGCCTGATCGAGGGCACCGCGTAGCCCACTACCAGGTCCCTCAAGAGCGGGTGCGGTTATCGCCGATACTCGGTGACCTGCTGGTCCTGGCTGCGATCATCGCGCGCGACTGCCGAGGACCGAGGGAGCGGGCGTGCCCACCAACTTTCTGACCGAGGACCAGCGCAAGCGCTTCGGTCGCTTCACCGAGGGACCCGATGAGGGGCAACTCGCCGGGTCCTTCCTGATGGACCAGACCGCGCGGCGCCGGGCGATGGCCGCCAAGGGCGCCAGAAACCGGCTCGGCTGGGCACTCCAGCTCGGCACCGTCCGCTATCTGGGGACCTTCCTCGACAACCCCGAGGAGGTCCCCACCGTCGTCGTGGACTACGTCGCCGAACAACTGGGCCTTGAGGCCGGCGACCTCGCCGGGTACGGCGCGATGGAACACCGCTGGGACCACCAGGAGCAGATCCGCACCGCGTACGGGTACACGAAGTTCGAGTTCGACCAGTGGTTCACGCTGGCCCGCTGGATGTACCAGCGGGCCTGGATCGGCTCCGAGCGCCCGACCCTGCTGTTCGACCTGGCCACCAAGCGGCTGGTGGACAAGAAGGTGGTGCTGCCCGGCGTGACCGTCCTGGAGCGCCTCGTTTCCGGCACCCGCGAGCGGGCGGAGAAGCGGCTGTGGGCGACCCTCGCGGACGCGCCCACCCCCGAGCAGGCCGCGCAACTTCAGCAGCTGGTCGTCGTCCCCTCCGGGAAACGCATATCGGAGCTGGACCGGATGCGCCGCTCCCCGCGGGACATCTCCGCACGCGGGGTGGGCAAGGCCCTGGAACGGTATGAGTCGCTGAACGCGCTGGGCGGCAGCGGCTGGGACCTGTCCTCGATCCCACCCGGGCGCCTCCAGGCACTGGTCCGCTTCGCGAAGGCCGCCCGCGCCCAGGCCGTCGCCGACCTCGCCGGCAACCGGCGCCTGGCCACCCTGGTCGCGTTCGCCTCGGTGATGCCGCAGGTCGCCGCCGACGAGGCGATCGAGGTCTTCGACCTGGTGATGGGCGACGTCATCCGCAGCTCCGCCGCCAAGATGACCAAGAAGCGGCTACGGACCCTCAAAGACCTCGACGCCGCCGCCATCCTGCTGCGCACGGCCTGGCTCACCGTGTCCGGTACCGCCGCCGACCCGGACGGCGACATCCGCGCAGCCCTCGACGCGATCGACGTCGCCCCGTTCCACGCCGCCGCCGAGGTTGTCAAGGAACTCGCCCAGCAGCCCGACGACGGCTCCGAGCAGATGCTGGCCGCCCGCTACAACACCATCGCCCGGTTCCTGCCCGGCCTGCTCAACACATTCGCTATCGAGGCCAGCAAGGCCGACAAGCCGACGTTGGACATGCTCAGCTTCGAGGCGAGCGCGGCCGGCGAACCGGTGCTGGCCGCGCTGCGCTTCGTGAAGTCCCTCAAGGGGCGACGCCGTCCGATCCAAGCCTGGGAGGTCCCGGCAAAGGTTCTCACCTCCGCCTGGCGCCGCCTGGTCTTCCCACCCCCGCCGATGCCGGTGGGCAGTGTCGAGAAGCGGGCCTTCATCGTGGCCAGCACCGAGGCCCTGCGCACCGCGCTGCACCGGCACGAGGTCTACGTGCCCGGCCTGCGCAAGTGGGGCGACCCCAACGCCCGGCTCCTGGACGACGACGCATGGGAGGCAGCCCGCTCCCGGGTCTGCGAAGAACTCGACCTCGACCCGAAACCCGACAAGATCCTGGGTGGCTGGACCGACCGGCTCGACGCGGCGCACCGCGACTTCGCCGACGGCCTGGCCGCCAACCCGGCCGTACGGATCGAGCAGCAGGGCGGCCGCGACCGCATCATCCTCACCAGCCTCGACCGCCAGGACGAGCCCGCCTCCCTGGCCGAGCTCCACAAGGAGGTCGAGAAGCGGATGCCCGCCGTCGACCTGCCCGAGATGGTGCTGGAGGTCAACTCCTGGACCCCGTTCCTGACCGACTTCACCCACGTCTCCGAGGCCAGCTCCCGCATGGACGACCTGCCGCTGTCCGTGGCCGCCGTGCTCACCGCGGAGGCCACCAACGTCGGCGTGGAACCGATCGTCCACGACGGCGTCGACGCGCTCTCCCGCGACCGGCTGTTCTGGGTCGAGCAGAACTACCTGCGCGCCCAGACCCTGACCCTCGCCAACGCCAGGCTCGTGGACTACCACATGCGACTGCCCCTGGTGCAGGCATGGGGCGGCGGTGAACTCGCCTCCGCCGACGGCCTGCGCTTCGTCACACCGATCCGCACCCTCAACTCCGGGCCGAACCCCAAGTACTTCGGCACCCGGCGGCGCGGGGTGACGTTCTACAACTTCCTCTCGGACCAGTTCAGCGGCCTCCACGGCATCCTGATCCCGGGCACCCAGCGCGATTCCTTCTACATCCTGGACGGACTCCTCGAACAGGAGACACCGCTGCGACCCGTCGAGATCACTTCGGACACGCACGGCTCCTCGGAGATCGTGTTCGGCCTGTTCAGGCTCATGGGCTACCAGTTCTCCCCACGCCTGGCCGACGCGGGCAGCGCCATCCTGTACCGCGCGGACCCCGATGCCGACTACGGCCGCCTCAACGACCTGACCCGCGACAAGATCAACCTCAAGCAGATCACCACCTGCTGGGACGACATGCTCCGCCTCGCCGGCTCCCTGCACTCCGGCACCATCAAAGCCTCCGAAGCCCTGCGCGTCCTCGCGCCCGGCGGCAAGCCCACCCCCACCGGCAAAGCCGTCATGGAACTCGGGCGCCTGGACCGCAGCGCCTACCTTTCGTCGTACTTTACCGACGAACTGCTGCGGCGCCGGGTCAACACCCAGCTCAACCGACAGGAATCCCGCCACCAGCTCGCCCGCCGCATCTTCCACGGCCAAAAGGGCGAGCTCAGGCAGGCATACAGGGAGGGCCAAGAAGATCAGCTGGGGGCACTGGGGCTGATGCTCAACATCGTGATCCTGTGGAACACGGTCTACTTGCAGCAGATCATCGCCGAGATGCGCGCCGAAGGAATCCACGTCCGCGACGAGGACGTCGCCCGCCTCTCGCCGCTGATGTTCGCCCACATCAACTTCCACGGCCGCTACAGCTTCGCGCTGCCCGCTGAAGTCCAGGGCGGTCAGCTCCGCGCCACCCGCAAGCCCGCCGACGCCAGCACCTCGGTCTAAGCCACTCCGTCCGGCTCGCCCGCGGCCTGGGCGAGCCGGTAGCGGACCTTCTCGTGCGACAGCCCCGTCTGGCTGCCGATCTGCCGCAGCCCCCAGCCCTCCGCCTTCGCCGCAGCCATCCCCTCATCCAACGCCGCGTCCGTCACCTCGCCCAGCGCCTCCCGCAGCTGAACCACCAGCCGGATCCGGATCGCGGGGGCCAACTCCGCAAGGCCGTCGCAGAACCGGGCCACGTCCGCCTTCAGGAAACCGATCCTCGGGTCATCGCTCACCCGCACACCCTGGCGGCCCTCATCACTCGCTGTCAAAACTTCTGACAGCAACGCCGGTTCTCTGGTCCGTTCCTACCGGACCCCCGTGCCTCCGCCGCGCAGTGCGGCGACCGTGGTGCCCAGGGCGTCGGCCAGCCTGATGATCGTGGCCACGGTCGGATCCGCGGGCCGCTCCTCCAGATAGGCCAGGTAGTCGGGGGACATCCGGGCGCGGCCGGCCGTCTCCTCCCGGCTGAGCCCCCTCCTGCGGCGTTCGACCCCCACGCGCCGGCCGATGTCGCCGGGATTCGCCGTGCCGACCGGAGGGACGGTCAGGGACACGGCCTTCGCCTCGTCCGTGCCCGGCGGCGTCTCCTGCGGGGCTGCCGGCCCGCCCTGCTCGAAGTGACGGATGTGCGCGTCCGGCCCCGGGAACACGAGGGTGACCTCGTCCGTGTCCGACCACCGCACGTCGTACGGAGGCGTTCCGTCGTCGTGGTGGAGTCCGACGATCCTGCCGTCGCGCCTGGTGGCGCCGGTCGTCGGGCTGTCGATGACGAGCAGGTCGCCGAGGTGAGCTCGCATGATCGCCGCCCTCTCCTCACAGGGGTGCTGTATCCAACCTGCCACGCGGCGCGCGTGGTCGCACGGTCGCCCGGGGCGGGAGCCCCGGTCGGCGTGCCGGCCCTCCTCGGCTCGCTCGGCAGTGCCCGGGCGGCCGTGTTGCCCGGGAGTACGGCGGGGGCGACCGTGGAGGAGGGGGAACGAGGAAGTGAGAACCGTGCGAGCGCTCGTCTATCACGGCCCGGCACAGACGTCCTGGGACAGCGTTCCGGATCCTGTGGTCGAGGAGCCGACCGACGCGATCGTACGCATCGACGCCACCACTGTGTGCGGCAGTGATCTGCACATCCGGCGGGGGGACTTTCCCGAGGTGAAACCAGGGACGGTCCTCGGCCACGAGGCCGTCGGCGAGGTCGTGGACGTCGGAGCCGACGTCCACCGGCTGCTTCCCGGGGACCAGGTCATCGTGTCGTCGGTGTCGGCCTGCGGTGACTGCGGGGAGTGCCGTGAGGCCAGGTACGGCCAGTGCCGTGGGGGCGGTGGCTGGATCCTGGGGAACCTGATCGGCGGGACCCAGGCCGAGCTGGTGCGGGTGCCGTTCGCCGATCACTCCGTCACCCGGTGCCCGTCCGATCTGCCGCTCGACGACGCGGTCCTGCTCGCCGAACTCCTCCCCACCGCCTACGAGGTCGGGGTGCGTAACGGACATGTGTCTCCGGGAGACACCCTCGTCGTCGTGGGCGCGGGGCCCGTCGGCCTCGCCGCGGTGATCGTGGCTCGGCTCTACTCGCCCCGCCGGATCGTCGTCGTGGACCTGGCCGGCGCCCGGCTGGAGACCGCGCTCAGAGTCGGCGCGGACGCCGCCGAGTCGCCGGGCGCGATGATCGCGGAGCTGTCCGAGGGGCCCGGCGCCGACGTGGTCATCGAGGCCTCGGGCGATCCGGACGGCTTCGTGCTGTGCACGCGCGCCGTCCGCTCGGGAGGACACATCGCCAACATCGGCTCGCACGGCAAGCCGGCGACGCTGCATCTGGAGTCCCTGTGGCGCAAGAACGTGACGATCAGCACCGGCCAGGTGGACACGTCCGCCACCCCATGGCTGCTGGAGCTGCTGCGCTGCGGACGCCTGCCCGTCTCCGGCCTGGTCACCCACACCTTCGGCCTCGGCCGCATGGAAGAGGCCTACGAGCTGTTCGCGCACGGCGCCACGACCGGAGCCCTCAAGGTCGTACTGCACCGCGAGTGAACCGGCCCCGGGAAAGGCGGTGGGGAACATGACGCTGCCTCTGGTCGTGGGCGTCGACGGATCGGACTCGTGTCTGCGGGCGGTCGACTGGGCCGTGGCCGAAGCCGCACGCCACGGTCTTCCGCTCAGGCTGGTGTACGGCTCCCTCTGGGAGCGCTACGAGGGCGGCCTGCCGTCGGTGGGCCACGAGCCCTCCTCCGAGCAGGTGTTGGCGGAGCACGTCGTGGCCGCCGCGGCCGAGCGTGCCGCACGGCGCGACACCGAGGTGAAGGTCACGACCGGCATCCTTCCGGAGGACGCGGCGGACGCTCTCGTGCGCGCAGGCGACCACGCCTTCGCGCTGGTGACGGGGTCGCGTGGGCGCGGTCGGCTCCAGGGCATGCTGCTCGGGTCGGTCGGTCTGGCCGTGGCGGCCCGCGCGCCCTGCCCGGTGGTCGTGGTGCGGGGCGACCCGGCGGGCCTGGCGGGTACGCACGAGCGGATCCTGCTCGGCCTCGGGGATGCGGAGACGGGGGCGGAGGCCGTGCGGTTCGCCTTCCGCGAGGCCGAGGTGCGCGGCTGCGTCCTGGACGTGGTGCGCGTCTGGCGCAGGCCGGCCCACGACCGGATCGGCGCCCGGGCAGCGGCCGCCGACGCCCCTGCGGAGCGTGCCTCCGCGCTGCTCGACGACCTGCTCGGCGACGCGGTCACCGCGCATCCGCACGTCCGTACCTGCCGGGCCACCCCTGAAGGCACGGCGGGCAGGATCCTCGTGGACCGGTCGGCGGCCGCGGATCTCGTCGTCGTCGGGGCGGGACACCGAGCAGGTCTCTTCGGGCTTCAGCTGGGCCGGGTGAGCCACACCCTGCTGCACCACGCCTCGTGCCCGGTCGCGGTCGTGCCGCAGCGCCACTGACCGCATCGACCGGAGCCGCCCGTCATGCCGCCGGATGCACTTCTCTGGCGGCGCGGCGATGCGTCCCGCAGCGTGGAGTACGGGGCCGGACCGGCCGGGCGGCGCACACGGCGGAAGAGCCGCACACGCCGGAAGAAGAGAGGTGGCACGCATGGACAAGGATGTCTCCGAGCGTCGGGTGGTGGTCGGCGTCGACGGGTCGCCGTCCTCGTACGAGGCCCTGCGCTGGGCCGTGCGCTACGCCGGCCTGCTGGACGGCACCGTGGACGCCGTCGCGGCGTGGGAGCTGCCGGGCCTGCACGGCTGGTCGGCGCCCGCCGTGGACATGGAGGTCGACGAGGAGGAGACCCGGGAGACGCTGCGCGAGGAACTGACCGACGTACTCGGCGCGGACGCGGTCGGCTCGGTCCGGACCCATGTGGTGCACGGCAACGCCGCCGAGGTCCTGCTGCGCGCCGCCGAGGGAGCCGAGGTGCTCGTCGTCGGCAGCCGGGGAAGGGGCGGATTCGTCCGGGCCCTCCTCGGTTCGGTCAGCCAGCACGTGTCGCAGCACGCGAACTGCCCCGTCGTGATCGTGCGCTCCACGTCGTCATGACCGTGGCGTCGAGCGTGATCCCTTTCGGGGACTTCCAGGCGTCGACTTCCACGCGGCTCCTGTGCCGGTGAGTCCGACCGCGGGCGGGCGTCAGAGCACGTCGAGCAGATCCGACACCGCTCGCCGTGGGCTCGCGGCGCCTTCGGGACCGTGGCCGAGCCGGATCACCATCTGGACGTGCGTCATGTCCAGGACGACCGCGGTGGCCTCTCTGCTCTGCTCGCGCAGCACCCACGCGGGGTCGCCCTCCGCCGGCAGGAGGTCCAGCTCCAGCCGCGGATGCCGGGCCGCGACGAAGTCCCCGGCCTGCTCCAGCACGTGCTTGCCCGTACCGTGCAGGGCCTCGTTCCACTCCTCCCAGGAGGGCGGGACCTCGCGCCCCCGCAGGCCTCGGGCCGGCACCCCCTCGACGTGGACCGCCCACCACGACCGGCCTGCGGTCACCGGGCCGGGACACGGCGGCCTCCAGCCGCCAACTGGCCGCCGCCGTGCACCCGTTCGCGTACGACCGTCCCGGCCCGCCTGTCCATGGCCTGCACGGCCTGCGCGGCGTGTTCCTCGTCATGCCGTCGTGCCGGAGCCGTGATCCGTGCGGGAGCCGTCATCGCGCTCGTCGCCTCCCTGCGGTGCCGGGGACGGGCGGCGCCGCCGATTCCATCGAAGGTTGGTCCCCACCGCGGGCCCGCCGGTCCTCGGCCCGGCGGACTGCGGTCGCCGGCCGTCTCCCGGGCCTCAGTGGTCCGAGCGCCCCGTCGAGCCCTGCGGTTCCAGGTGGGACGCGAGGACGGCCGCCTGGACCCGGCGCTGGACGCCGAGCTTGGACAGCATCCGCGAGATGTGGTTCTTGATGGTCTTCTCCGACAGGTACAGCTTCCTGCCGATCTCACGGTTGGTCAGGCCGTCGCCGATCAGGGCGAGGATCTCCCGTTCCCGGGGCGACAGGCTCGCGAGCTCCGGCGGCATCGCGGGAGTCGCGGCCGGATCCCGGAGGGAGCGCATGAGGTGGGCCGTGGTCGCGGGGTCCAGCATCGACTGCCCCGAGGCGACCGTGCGGACCGCGGAGACGAGGTCCGAGCCCTTGATCTGCTTCAGGACATAACCGGACGCCCCGGCCATGATCGCGTCCAGCAGGGCCTCCTCGTCGTCGAAGGAGGTCAGCATCAGACACGCCAACCCGGGTACCCGGTCGCGCAGTTCGCGGCAGACCGTGATGCCGTCGCCGTCGGGCAGCCGGACGTCCAGTACGGCGACGTGCGGGCGCAGCGCGGGGCCGCGGGAGAGCGCGTGTTCCGCGGTGTCCGCGTCGCCGACCACCTCGATGTCCGGTTCGGCGTCGAGCAGATCGGTCAGTCCGCGGCGGACCACTTCGTGGTCGTCCAGCAGGAACACCCGGATCGGGTCCTGCTCGGTGAAGGTGCGTGGCTCGGTCATGGCGACCCCTCGTTCCCCGGTGGCGAACGGACTGCGGACTGTCCGTGAGGCTGATCATGACCTGTCGGCGCCGTACACACTAGGGCCGACCGGCCCCCCTCACGCCGAGGTCCTCGTGCACGAGGTCGAACCGCACGTCCACCACCCCTTCGACGGCCCGCACCAGGCGTGCGGCCACCGGAACCAGCGCCCGGTCGCGGATGCGGCCCGCCAGCGTCACGACGCCGTCCCGCACCTCCACCTGAACGGCCGAGGACGACAGCGGGAAGAGGTACGACACGATCTCCCGCCGGACCTCCTCGGCGATGTCCTCGTCGTCGCGCAGGAAGACCGTGAGCAGGTCGGCGCGGCTGACGATCCCCTGGAGCAGCCCGGCCTCGTCGACGACGGGCAGGCGTTTGACGCCACCGCGCGCCATGATCCGCGCGGCCTCGGCGACGGTGGCGGCCGCCCCCACGGTGAGAGCGGGGGAGGACATCACGTCGCCCGCCGTCAGGCCCTCGGCCTTCGCCACGTCGACCGGCTGACGCAGTTGCAGGTAGGCCGCATCGGGGTCGTCCCTCAGCTCTTCCTTGGCCAGCAGGTCGGCCTCGGAGACCACGCCCACCACCCGGCCCTCGCCCTCGATC
Source organism: Streptomyces sp. MUSC 14 (assembly GCF_001866675.1). NCBI lineage: Bacteria > Bacillati > Actinomycetota > Actinomycetes > Kitasatosporales > Streptomycetaceae > Streptomyces > Streptomyces sp. MUSC 14. Next base: position 83,728 of record NZ_MLYN01000017.1, on the reverse strand, counting down.
ACCGGGAGCGCGCTGACCTTCCAGTCCTGCATCAGCTGCACGATCTCCTTGAACGGGGCCCGGCGGCCGATGGCGGCGACCGTCTGGGTCATGACATCGCTGACGATGCGCGAGGTGCCGTACATGGTGAACTCCGTGGGTTCTGTGTCGGTCCTGCCCTTACCAGCCTGTGCCGGTGCCGGGACGCCGGCCAGGGGCCACCCGGCCCTCCGGGCGGGCCGTCGGGTGCCCGTGCCGTGTGTCATGCACGCGTACCTCGTGGTCCGCAAGGGGGCCGTTCGGCTCTGTGCAGGGACCTGCGGCCCCTGACCCCGCGACGGCCGTGTCACCACGCTGGTATCGGAAACCTCGTCCCGGGAGGTGGAGGCCATGACCCGAACCGTCACGGCAGGTCTCGACGGCTCGCCGGAAAGCCGCGCCGCCGCCGAATGGGCGGCCCGCGAGGCGCGGCTGCGCGATCTGCCGCTGAAGATCCTCCATGTCTTCGAGGTTTTCGAGCCCGCGCCCCTGACCGTGGCGCAGGCGCCGCTGCTCGGCGCCGAGACCGGTCAGGACTGGGCGGAGAGGATTCCGTTCGAGGCCGCGGAGGGCCTGCGACTGCGCCACCCCGGCCTTGAGGTGATCACCGAGCAGGTCCACGGCGAGCCCTCCCAGATGCTGGCCGAGGCGGCGGACGCCGCCGAATTGCTGGCGCTGGGCTCACGTGGCCTCGGCGGGATCGGCGGGTTCATGACGGGTGCGGTCAGCCTGTCCGTCATCGCCCACGCCGTTCGCCCGGTGGTGCTCGTGCGGGCCGGAGAGCAGGCCGCCGACGAACACGCGGCGGACCCCGTGGGAATCCCGTCGGCCGCGACCCCCTTCCGGCCCGTCGTCGTCGGTCTCGACACCGGTGACGTGGACGAGACGCTCCTGGAGTTCGCCTTCGACGCCGCCGCACGCCGCGACGCCCCCCTGCGGATCGTGCACGGCTGGCCCGAGCCGCCCACCGCCTTCTACCGCTTCTACGGCGACGCGGAACTCTCCGGAACGCTCTCCCGCGGTCAGGCGGCCGCCCTGACCGAGGCGGTGCGTCCCTGGCGGCACAAGTTCCCGAACGTCGACGTCATCGAGGCGAGCCGGTGCGGCAGCGCCGCGCAGGTCCTCGTCACCGCGGCCGGCGACGCCTCCCTGGCCGTGGTCGGCCGGCGCGTCCGCACCGGCTCCCTCGGGGCCCACATCGGCCATGTCACCCATGCCGTCCTGCACCACGTCGTGGCGCCTGTCGCCGTGGTCCCGCACGGCTGAGCCCGAGCGGACGAGCAGAGAAGACGTACGAGAAGAGAAGAGCGGAGAGGAGAACCATGACGGACCTTCCGATCGTCGTCGGCGTGGACGGCTCGGAGCCGAGCCTGCGGGCCGTGGACTGGGCGGCCGACGAGGCAGCCCTGCGCGGGGCGGCGCTCCGGCTCGTGCACGCGTCCCTGTGGGAACGCTACGAGGGCGGACTGCTCGCCCCCGATCCGGACGAGCCGCCCGAGCGCGTGCTGATCGAGGACATCGCGGCGGTCGCCTCGCGCCGCGCCCGCCACAGACAGCCGGACATCGAGGTGACGACGGAGGTGCTGCCCGAGGAGCCGGACTACGCGCTGATCCGGGAGAGCCGTGCCGCCCTGTTGCTGGTGCTGGGATGCCGTGGCCGCGGCGAGCTCGCCGAGGCGCTGCTCGGCTCCGTGAGCGTGACGGTCGCCGGACACGCCCACTGCCCGGTCGTCGTGCTGCGCGGCTGCCACGACAACCAGGCCCGCGCCGGGATCCGGGGCCGTGTCGTCCTCGGCGCCGGTGAGAAGCCGGCGGAGTCCGCCGCCGCGCGGTTCGCCGCCGAGGAGGCGCAGCTGCGAGGAGTGCCGCTCCGGGTCGTACGGGCATGGCGCCGGCCCGTGCACGCGACCGGGGAACCGGCGGACGTCCACGAGCGGCAGGCCGCCGAGATCCTGGAGGAGGTCCTGCGGTGCGCACCGGCCGGTGTCGACGTGGACCGCCGCACCGTCGAGGGGTACGCCCGCGACGCCCTGATCGCGGTGTCCCGCGAGGCCGATCTGCTCGTCGTCGGCGCCCGGCACCGGCCCGGTCACGGGCTCCAGCTCGGCCGCGTCGCCCACGGCGTCCTGCACCACGCGGCGTGCCCGGTGGCCGTCGTACCCGAACTTTCCTGATCAAACCTGCAAAATGGCCGACAACGGACGAAGGATCCGAGGTTCCCATGCCCCAGGCCGCTCACCAGCACGGCACCGCCCCCACCGGACGCACCGCTCTCACCGACGACGAACTGCGCACCCTGGACGCGCACTGGCGCGCCGCCAACTACCTCGCGGCGGGCCAGATCTACCTCATGGCCAACCCGCTCCTGCGCGAGCCGCTGCGGCCCGAGCACATCAAGCCGAGGCTGCTCGGACACTGGGGCACCTCGCCCGGCCTGAACCTCGTGTACACCCACCTCAACCGCGTCATCACGGCGCGCGGGCTCGACGCCCTGTGCGTGTGGGGCCCGGGCCACGGGGGGCCCGCCGTCCTCGCGGGCTCGTGGCTGGAGGGCAGCTACAGCGAGACCTACCCGGACGTGTCGCGGGACGCGGCCGGCCTGGAGCGGCTGTTCCGGCAGTTCTCGTTCCCCGGCGGCGTCCCGAGCCATGTGGCGCCCGAGACCCCGGGCTCGATCCACGAGGGCGGCGAACTCGGCTACTCCCTCGCGCACGCCTACGGCGCTGCCTTCGACAACCCCGGTCTGCTTGTCGCCTGTGTGATCGGCGACGGCGAGGCCGAGACCGGGCCGCTGGCCGCGTCCTGGCACTCCGACAAGTTCCTCGACCCCGTCCACGACGGTGCCGTGCTGCCGATCCTGCACCTCAACGGCTACAAGATCGCCAACCCGACCGTCCTGTCCCGGATCCCGGAGGAGGATCTGGACGCGCTGTTGCGCGGATACGGCCACGAACCCCTCCACGTCACCGGTGACGACCCCGCCGCCGTGCACCGAGCCCTGGCCGCGGCGTTCGACGAGGCGCTGGACCGCATCGCCGCGGCGCAGCGCGCCGCGCGGGAGGACGGGGCCGGCGAGCGGGTGCGCTGGCCGGTCATCGTGCTGCGCACACCGAAGGGCTGGACCGGCCCCGCCGAGGTCGACGGCGAACCCGTCGAGGGAACCTGGCGCGCCCACCAGGTCCCGCTGCCCGCCGTCCGTGAGAACCCGGCGCATCTGCGGCAGTTGGAACAGTGGCTGCGCTCGTACCGGCCCGAGGAGCTGTTCGATGCCGACGGACGGCCCGTCCCCGACGTCCTGGCCTGCGTCCCCGGCGGACCGAGGCGACTCGGCGCCACCCCGCACGCCAACGGCGGCCTCCTCCTCCGCGAGCTGCCCATCCCGCCCCTCGACGACATCGCCGTACCCGTCGACAAGACCGGCTCGACCCTGCACGAACCCACCCGGGTCCTCGGCACCCTCCTCGAACAGGTCATGAACGACACGCGGTCGCGCCGGGACTTCCGGCTCTTCGGCCCGGACGAGACCGCCTCCAACCGGCTCCAGGCCGTCTTCGACGCCAGCGGAAAGGCCTGGCAGGCGTGCGTGCTCCCGGTCGACGAACACCTGGACCGGCACGGCCGGGTGCTGGAGATCCTCTCCGAACACCTCTGCCAGGGCTGGCTGGAGGGCTACCTGCTCACCGGCCGGCACGGACTGTTCTCCTGCTACGAGGCGTTCGTGCACATCGTCGACTCGATGGTCAACCAGCACATCAAGTGGCTGAAGACCTCGCGCGAGCTGTCCTGGCGCGCCCCGATCGCCTCCCTCAACTACCTGCTGACGTCGCACGTGTGGCGCCAGGACCACAACGGCTTCTCCCACCAGGACCCCGGCTTCGTCGACCACGTCCTGAACAAGAGCCCCGACGTCGTCCGCGTCTACCTGCCGCCGGACGCCAACACCCTGCTGTCCGTCGCCGACCACGTCCTGCACAGCCGCGACTACGTCAACGTGATCGTGGCGGGCAAACAGCCGTGCTTCGACTGGCTCTCCATGGACCAGGCGCGTGAGCACTGCGCGCGCGGTGCCGGCATCTGGGAGTGGGCCGGCACCGAGAACGGCGGCGCACCGGACGTCGTCCTGGCCTGCGCCGGGGACGTACCCACCCAGGAGGTGCTGGCCGCCGCACAGCTCCTGCGCCGGCACCTGCCCCGCCTCGCGGTGCGCGTGGTGAACGTCGTCGACATGACCCGGCTCATGCCGCACGAGGAACACCCGCACGGCATGACCGAGTTCGAGTACGACGGCCTGTTCACCACCGACAAGCCGGTCATCTTCGCCTACCACGGCTACCCGTGGCTCATCCACCGCCTGGCGTACCGCCGCACGGGGCACGAGAACCTGCACGTGCGCGGCTACAAGGAGTCCGGCACGACGACCACTCCGTTCGACATGGTCGTGCGCAACGACCTCGACCGCTACCGGCTCGTCATGGACGTCATCGACCGGGTCCCGGGCCTCGCCGTGCAGGCGGCGTCCGTACGCCAGGCCATGGCCGACGCCCGCACCCGCCACCACGCCTGGATCCGCGCCCACGGGACCGACCTGCCCGAGGTCGCGGAGTGGAGCTGGCAGAGCTGAGCGTGGCCGTGTCGACCGGACCCGTGGCGCCGAAGGAGCCGGCCTCGACGGTGCCCCGGACGCGCCTCGTCGGCCTCGCGGGAGTCAGGCGGACCCTGGTGGGCCTGCCCGACCAGCACACGGGACCGGGCGCGAGACCGGCGGGGACCGTCGTCCGTGCGATGTGCGCGGTGGCGTCCGGTGCCGTTCGGCACACGTCGCCCGGGCCGGGCCGTCCGCCGACCGGGCGGACACGGCGCCGCCGGTCACCACGGTCACCACGACGATCCCAGGCCTCCACGACGTCCTCGCGACGGCGTGGCGGGTTCCCGGCGTTCACCGGGCACCTCCCGCGGGCCGGGGAAGCTCGGGGTCTACGTCGAAGACGTCCCGCAGCCCCGTGACGTGCAGGACGCGCAGGAAGGCCGCGTCGCCCGCGACCAGCCGCAGCCGGCCCTGCCGGGCGAGCACCCGGTTGCGCGCGCGGCACAGGACGCCGAGCCCGGCGCAGTCGATGAACGCGACCGGACGCAGGTCCAGCACCAGGTCGAGGTGGGATGCGCGGGTGACCGTGTCGAGCCGTTCCGAGAGAGCGGGCGCCGTCAGCACGTCGATCTCGCCCCGCAGGGTCACGACCGTCGCCCCGCAGCTTCCGTGGCGGGCCACGGCCGACAGCGGTTCCATGGGCTCGCCGGTCGCGTGCCCCGTGTGCTTCTCGGCCATGGGGAGATGGAACCGGGTAGGCCGGACCTGCCGGTAGGGCCGTCCGGCCCTGGTCGCCGGTCCGTCCGGGACACCCGTGCCACTCGTCCGCCACCGGTGCGGGCCGTGGGCGCCCGCGCGCACCGCGCGGCCCGGTGTGAGGGCCGGACGGCCCAAGCGGAACGTCCCGCGCACCGACGAAGCTGAAAGTGCCGGACTCGCGACGGACCGACCGAAGAGGGTGAGGAACGCCATGAAGGGCTTCGTCTTCCACGGTCCCGGACAGGCCTCCTGGCAGGACGTCCCGGACCCCGGCATCAAGGAGCCGACCGACGCGATCGTGCAGGTCGGCGTCGTGACGATCTGCGGGACGGATCTGCACATCCTCAAGGGCGACGTGCCCGAGGTGCCTGCGGGAACCGTGCTCGGCCATGAGGCGGTGGGGGAGATCGTCGAGGTCGGCGGCGATGTGCGCACCGTCCGGCCGGGGGACCGGGTGCTGATGTCCTGCATCACCTCGTGCGGCCGGTGCCGCTTCTGCCGGGAGCAGCGCTACGGCCAGTGCCGGGACGGCGGAGGCTGGATCCTCGGCCATCTGATCGACGGCACCCAGGCCGAGTACGTCCGCGTTCCCCACGCCGACCTGTCGGTGCACGCGCTGCCCGGTGCCGTCCGCAGCGCGGACGCCGTCCTGCTCGCGGACGTCTTCCCCACCTCGTACGAGGTGGGCGTGCTCAACGGACAGGTGCGTCCGGGGGACACCGTGGTCGTCGTCGGCGCGGGTCCCATCGGGCTCGCCGCGATCGTCACGGCCCGGCTGTTCTCGCCCGAGCGGATCATCGCCGTGGACCTGGCCCCGGCCCGGCTGGAGGCGGCCCACCGAATCGGTGCCGACGCCGTCGCGGACGTCCGGGAAGCCCCCGCCCAGCTGGTCGCCGACCTGACCGACGGGCTCGGCGCCGACGTCGTCATGGAGGCCGTCGGCGTCCCCGACAGCTTCGAGCTGTGCACCCGCATGGTCCGCCCGGGCGGGCGTGTCGCCAACATCGGCGTGCACGGCAGGCCGGCCACGCTGCACCTGGAAGACCTGTGGATCAAGGACGTGACCATCACGACGGGCCTGGTGGACACCTGCTCCACCCCGACCCTGCTGCGGATGACCGCCGCCGGCCGCCTGCCCACCGGGCACCTGGTCACCCACGCCTTCCCGCTCGCGCAGATGGAAGAGGCGTACGACGTCTTCGCCAACGCCGCGGAGACCGGCGCGCTGAAGGTGGTGCTCGGCGAGGAGCAGCACGCACAAGTGGCGCTTCCCACGGCCTGACCGGAGGTGCCCACGACCTGCCGCCCGGCCATCACGGCGTCAGGAGTGATCGCCGGACGACAGCCGGGAACGGCGGGGGCGGTGGCGATGCCGACCGGCGTCGGTGAGCAGCACGCCCGTGACCAGTTCGGGACGGATGCGCACCGCGTGGTCCATGCCGGGATGCGGCGCCCAGGGGTCCAACAGGGCGCGGATGCGGGCCACTTCACCCGGGGCCGTGACGAGGCGGGCGTACCCCGTGACCACCACGCTCCAGCCCAGGCGGGTGACGGGGTCGATGGCGTCGGCCTCGTAGGCGACGACGACGCCTTCGCCCTCGTCGTGCCGGGCGTGCGCGGTGAGTGCCGCGCCCTCGTGGGTGCGGATGACGATGTCGCCGTCGTCGAGGACGTGGCTGACCGGGTGGATCGTCGGCAGGGCCTGTCGGGTGAAGACGATCCTGCCCAGGGGCACACTGCCCAGCAGCCGCAGCGCCTCGACCCGGTCGAGGTCGATACGGCGGCGTACGGGCTCGGTGCCTCGGATCATGGCCGGTCTCCGCTCCGGCCGAGCGCGGCCCGGCCCGCCTCCAGACGGGCCACCGGGACCCGGAACGGCGAGCAGGAGACGTAGTCCAGACCGACGCGGTGGAAGAAGTGGACGGACTCCGGGTCGCCGCCGTGCTCGCCGCACACACCGGTCTGCAACCGCGGACGGACCGCACGGCCCTCCTCGACAGCGATCCGGACCAGCCGGCCCACACCCTCGCGGTCGAGCGTCTCGAACGGCGAGGCGGCGAACACGCCCTTGTCGAGGTAGGCGGAGAAGAAGGCGGCCTCGACGTCGTCGCGGGAGAAGCCCCAGGTGGTCTGGGTGAGATCGTTGGTGCCGAAGGAGAAGAACTCCGCCTCCTCGGCGATCCGGCCCGCCGTGAGCGCGGCCCGGGGCAGCTCGATCATCGTGCCGACGGGGCAGTGGAGAGGCACGCCGGTCTCCTCGCCGACCTCGGCCAGCACCCGCGTCACCTCCGCACGGGCGAGCCGGAGTTCCTCGACCGAACCGACGAGGGGAACCATGATCTCCGCCCGGGGCGAGCCTCCCTCGCGCACCCGCCCGGCCACCGCCTCGGCCACCGCTCGCACCTGCATCGCCACGAGCCCGGGAACCACGAGCCCGAGCCGTACGCCGCGCAGGCCGAGCATCGGATTGTCCTCGTGCATCCGGTTCACCGCGGCGAGCAACTCCACGTCGTGCGGGTCGGGCCGGCCGCCCGCGGCCTCGGCGGCGGCGACGCGGACGGCGAGTCCGGTGCGCTCGGGCAGGAACTCGTGCAGCGGCGGATCAAGGAGCCGGACGGTGACGGGCAGGCCGTCCATCGCCCGGAGGATGTCCGTGAAGTCCTGCCGCTGGAGCGGGAGAAGAACCGCCAGCGCCCGGTCCCGGTCCCCCTCGGTCCGCGCGAGGATCACCTCCTCGACCAGCGTGCGGCGCTCGCCGAGGAACATGTGCTCGGTACGGCACAGTCCGATGCCCTGCGCCCCGAACCGCCGGGCCCGCGCCGCGTCCTCGGCGGTGTCGGCATTGGCCCGCACCTCCAACCGGCGTACCGCGTCGGCGTGTTCCAGGGCCCGGGCGACTGCGGCGACCAGACAGCCCGCCTGCTCGCCGCACTCCAGATACCGCATCGTGGCGGAGGCGACGAGCGGCACCGCCCCCGCGTACACGGCACCGGTGGAGCCGTCCACCGAGACGACGGCGCCCTCCCCGACGACCGTGCCGGCACGGGCGGTGAAACGCCGGGCCTCGCCGTCGACGGTGATGTCCTGCGCGCCGCACACACAGACACGGCCCATGCCACGGGCGACGACGGCCGCGTGACTGGTCTTGCCGCCCCGGCCGGTCAGCACCGCCCGTGCGGCGACCATGCCGGGCAGGTCGTCGGGGGTGGTCTCCGCGCGCACCAGCACCACCTGCTCACCGTCGGCGGCGCGCCGTACCGCCGTCGCGGAGTCGAAGACGGCCGCACCCGCCGCCGCGCCGGGCGAGGCCGGTACCCCGTGGGCGATCTCCGGGCCGGCTGCGCGGGTGTCGAAACGGGGGAACATCAGGCGGCCGAGCTGGTCCCCGTCCACCCGGAGCAGTCCCTCGTCGGGGGTGACGAGCCCCTCACCGACCAGTTCCGCGGCGATCGCGAAAGCGGCCTCGGCGGTGCGCTCGCCGACCCGGGTCTGCAGCATCCACAGGGTGCCGCGCTCGATGGTGAACTCGATGTCGCACAGGTCGCGGTAGTGCCGTTCCAGCGTCTGTGCGTGGTCGCGCAACTGCCGGTAGGAGCGCGGGTCCAGCCGCTCCAGCTCGGCGAGGGGCACGGTGTCGCGGATCCCCGCGACGACGTCCTCGCCCTGCGCGTTCGGCAGATAGTCGCCGTACAGGCCGGGCTGTCCGGTGGCCGGGTCGCGGGTGAAGGCGACGCCGCTGCCGGAGTCGGCTCCGAGGTTGCCGAACACCATGCGCTGCACGGTGACGGCCGTGCCGAGGCCGTCCGGGATGTGCTCGCGTCGCCGGTACAGGCGGGCGCGCTCGGCGTTCCAGGAGCGGAACACCGCGAGGACCGCCAGCCGCAGCTGCTCGGCGGGGGACTGCGGGAAGTCACGGCCCGTCGCGTCGCGGACGAGCTGCTTGTACGTCTCCACCAGCCGGGCGAGGCCGGAGGCGTCCGCTCGGAGGCCGTCGGGAGTCTCCCGAGTCTTCCTGAACACAGACATGGCCTGGTCGAACAGGGCCGGGTCCACGCCCAGCACCGTGCTGCCGAACATCTGGACGAGCCGGCGGTAGCAGTCCCAGGCGAAGCGCTCGTCTCCGGACACCTTGGCCAGGCCGGGCACGGAGGCGTCGGTCAGACCGATGTCGAGGACCGTCTCCATCATGCCGGGCATGGAGAAGCGCGCACCGGAACGCACGGAGACCAGCAACGGATCGTCGGCCTGCCCCAGCAGCCGACCGGTGGCCTCCTCCAGCGCCGACAGGTGCCGGGACACCTCCTCCGCCATGCCGTCCGGTTCCGTACCGGTGGCCAGAAACGCGCGGCAGGCCTCGGTGGTGACGGTGAACCCCGGCGGCACCGGCAGCCCCAGCCGGGTCATCTCGGCCAGGTTCGCGCCCTTGCCGCCGAGCAGGTCGGCCATGGCCCGGTCCCCGTCCCGGAAGTCGTACACGTAACGCACCATGGCGCAGCTCCTCGGCCGTACGGTCTGCGTACCACTCCAGCGTCGGTCCGGACCAGGCGGCGGGGGAGGTGCCCACCGTCCCGCCGACCGGGCCGTTCGGCCCACGGCCGGAGCGGGCGGGCCGGGCACTTCGGTGGGCTGTCCGGTTGCCGCGACCGGGTGTGCCCTCCCGCGCCGGGGCGGGATACGGTGGACACGACCCGTCGGTGCCGGGTCCGTGAACCGAGGGACCGGGAGGAGCACGGTGGGATCTCCCGACAGGCCCCGCGATCTGCTGCCGCAGCTGAAGCTCGACGAGCTGCTGGACGAGCTGCAGTCCCGGATCGACGCTGTCCGCGGCACCCGGGACCGTGTCCACAGCCTGCTCGGAGCGGTACTCGCCGTCGGCCGCGACCTGAACCTGGAACAGGCCCTGCGTTCCATCGTCGAGGCCGCCGCGACCCTGGTGGACGCCGAGTACGCGGCCCTCGGCGTCATCGGGCCGGACGGCAGGACCCTGTCGGCGTTCCATACCATCGGGGTCAGCGATGCGCAGATCGCCGAGATCGGCCCCTTCCCCGAGGGCCACGGCATCCTCGGCGAGCTGATCCGTCACCCCGAACCCCTGCGCCTCGAAAAGATCTCCCAGCACCCCGCCTCCTACGGTTTTCCGGCCCACCACCCGCCGATGAACAGCTTCCTGGGCGTTCCGATCCGGGTGCGTGACCAGGTCTTCGGCAACCTGTATCTGACCGAGAAGCGCGGCGGGGTGGAGTTCGACGAGGAGGACGAGTCGGTCCTGTCCACGCTGGCGTTCGCCGCCGGCGTCGCCATCGACAACGCCCGCCTGTACGAGGACTCGCGGCTGCGCGAACGCTGGCTGAGGGCGAACGCGGACATCACCCACAGCCTGATGTCCGGCAGCGATCGCGCCGTGGCGCTGAACCTGATCGCGGAACGGGCCCGGGAGATCTCCGGCTCCGCCCTCGCCGCGGTCGCCATGCCGCTGGCGGGCAGCGGGCTGCTCAACGTGGAGATCGCCGTCGGCGTGGACGCGGAGGCGCACCGGGGACTCGTGCTGCCGTTGGACCGGACCCTGATGGGTCTGGCGTACTCCGCCGCCGCACCGGTGACCAGCGACGACATCACCCGCGACAAGCGGGTCTCGCCCGAACCCCCGCGCTTTCAGGGGCTCGGCCCCGCCGTGGCCATCCCCATCGGCACCGGCGACGACGGCGCGCGAGGCGTGGTGCTGCTGTGCCGTGAGACCGGCCGGCCGGTCTACTCGGGCAAGGAGACGGAGATGCTGCGGGGCTTCGCCGCGCAGGCCGCGATCGCGATGGAACTGGCCGAACGCCGGCAGGACGCCCAGCAGATCGCCGTCCTCCAGGACCGCGACCGGATCGCCCGCGATCTCCATGACGTGGCCATCCAGCGGCTGTTCGCCACCGGCATGACCCTCCAGAGCGCGGGCCGCTTCATCGAGCACCCCGAGGCTTCCGAGCGGGTGCTGCGGGCCGTGGACGACCTGGACGAGACGATCAAGATCATCAGGTCGGCGATCTTCGGCTTGCGGGCCCGCGAGACCACCGCGGCCGAGGGCCTGCGGGCCCGGGCCGTCCAGGTGGCCGGAGAGGCCGCGCAGGTACTGGGCTTCGCGCCCAGCCTGCGCATGGAGGGTCTGCTCGACACCGAGGTGCCGCGCGAGTTCGCCGACCATGTGGTGGCCGTGCTCTCGGAGGCGCTGACCAACATCGCCCGGCACGCGCACGCCGGCCGGGCCGACGTGGCGCTCACGACCGACGGCCGCGAGGTGCGCCTGAAGGTCTCGGACAACGGCGTGGGCATCGCGGCCGGCGGCCGGCGCAGCGGGCTGCGCAACATGGCCGAGCGGGCGGAACAGCTCGGCGGGCTGCTGGAGATCAGTGGTCCCGCGAGCGGCGGAACCGTGCTGGAGTGGCACGTTCCGCTCCCGCCCGTGCGCTAGGCGGCGCTGCGCCACGGAGTGCGGGGCACGGCTGGGCGGATGCGGCCGACGGGGGCGGCGGTTCGGGCCCACTCGGCCCATGACGCGCACGGTCCGGGTGCCGCAGCCTTGAAGGCGTCCCGGGACGGCAGCCGAGCCCTTGGAGGACGCCATGAACGGCACTCCGACCGTCGTGAACGACGTGATGGCCCACCGGGTCGTCGCCCTGCGCACCGGTGCCCTCTTCAAGGACATCGTGCAGGCCATGCACGAGTGGCGGGTCAGCGCCCTCCCGGTCCTGGACGACAGCGGAGTGGTGGTGGGTGTCGTCTCCGAGGCCGATCTGCTGCCCAAGGAGGAGTACAGCGACGACGTCGTCGGACGCTGCGGGCAACCGGGGCTGCCGCCGGACGCGTACAAGGCGGACGCGGTGACCGCGGGCCAGCTGATGACCGCCCCTGCCGTCACCGTGCGCGCCGACGCCCCTCTTGCCCACGCCGCGCGCCTCATGGCCCGCACCGGCGTCAAACGGCTTCCGGTCGTCGGCCTCGACGGCGCCCTGAAGGGCGTCGTCAGCCGCTCCGACCTGCTGAAGGTCTTCCTGCGCGAGGACGCCGACATCGCCGAGGAGGTGCGGCGCGACGTCGTCGTACGGCTCTTCGGTCCGCGCGCGGACACGGTCCGGGTCGAGGTGTGCGACGGCGTCGTCTCGCTCTCCGGGCGGGTCCGGGAGAGCGCCCTGATCCCGCTGGTCGCCCGGCTCGCGCGGACCGTGCCGGGCGTGGTCGACGTCCGGTGCGCACTGACCGGCCCGCCCCGGCATCCGGATCTCGATCCCGGTCTCCATGGCACCGGCCGGGCCCGCACGGCGTGAGGTGGAGCCGCCGCACACGGCAGGAGGCGGCGACGATGGCAGGGATACCTCCCACGGCCGTCTCCCCGGTGCGGCTGCGGCGCCGGCACCGCAACGCGCTGCGGCGGCACGGCGATGTCGGCGAAGGCCGGATCGTGGTCGCCACCCGGCGCGGACCCCGGTCGGCTCGGGCGGTTACGACGACGCAGGGTGTGGGCCACTGTCCGGTGGACGATGCGGACGGCTCGGCGCACATCTGCCGGGCCAAGGTTTGGTGTCCGCACCGGTCACCCGGTGCTGCGGCGACGCTGGAGGCGGGCATGACGGGCGCGCTCGTCGGGGTGTCCGTCGGCGCCGGGGACTGGGGCACGGGCTGGGTGGGACGAGGAGCGGAAGCGGATCGGACCGCGGTGGGGGAACCTGAGCGGGGGCAGCGGCTGCACGGCGGGGTCACGCCTCCCCGGCCGCGGTGAGCCGGCAGTCCACGGCCACGAGGCCCTCGACGCCGCGCACCAGCCGGACGGCGAGCGGAATGTCCGTGGCGTCCCGGACCCGGCCGGTCAGTGTGGCGACACCGTCGACGACCGTGATGTGCACGGGCTCGACCGGCGCCGGGAACAGCACGTCGACGATGTCACGCCTGATCTCGTCGGCGAGGTCGTTGTCCGGGCGCAGGAACACCTTCAGTAGATCCGCCCTGCTCACCACGCCTTCGAGCAGGCCTTCGGCGTTCACCACGGGCAGCCGCTTGACGTGCCGCAGCGCCATGATGCGCGCCGCCTCGGCGAGCGTGGCGTCGGCGTGCACGGTGACGGCCGGCGCGCTCATCACGTCCTCGGCGGCCACCGCGCCGGCCTTGGCCAGGTCGGCCAGCCGGCCGCGCTGGGTGAACCGGTCCGGGTCGCTGCCCCGGAACTCCTCCTTCGGCAGCAGATCGGCCTCGGACACGACCCCGATCACCCGTCCGTCGCCCTCCAGCACCGGAAGCGCGCTGACCTGCCACTGCTCCATACGCTCGACCACGTCCTTGAACCGGGCCTCGCGGCCCACGGCGACGACGGCCCGGGTCATCACGTCACTGACCCGGTGCGGGGTGGTGTCCATGGTCTCCTCCTCGAAGGGCCGGGGGTCACGCCGGCACTCCGCTGCCGTAGGGGGCGTAGAGATCGAGCAGACGGATCCGGGAGGCGTGCAGGCGCTGGGCGACCACCTGTCCGACCCAGACCGCGATCGCGCGGCCGAACGCGGCGTCCTCGGCGCACAGCGTCCGTACCGCTTCGGCATCGAACTCCCAGGCCCGCACCGGGCTCGTCGCCTCGGCGCCGAGGTGCCAGAGGCACGGCGGGAAGTGCCAGGACCAGCCGACGAGTTCGCCGTGTCCGAGGGTCTCGATCACGGCAGCACGGCGGCCGGGCACGTGCAGATCGAGGGCGACGGTGCCGGTGCGCACGATCCAGAAGCGGTCGGCACGCCGGCCCTCCTCGAACAGCCGGGTCCCGGCCTCGAAGGACATCTCGCGGGCGAGGTGCATCAGCCGCTCGCGGTACACGGGTTCAAGAGCTGAGTTCATGGTCGTCGCGGAGGTCATCGCACCGGCTCCCTTCGTGGCGGATACCTCCAGCCTGGGCGCCTTCGGTGCCCGCCACCACGGGCCGCCAGGACCCTGCCCGGGGCCCTTCGGCCCATGCCACGCGACTCCACCGCATCAAGGACGTTTCACGGTGCGGCGTGTGAGGGTTCGGGGGGAACGAGGGCCGGGCCTCCGGCGCCGCCCGTGCGCCCGGCCCCGCGCCGCTCGGCCAGGTCGAGGGCCCGCTGCGCGAGCCACAGGTCGTGGACGGCGCTCGGGGGCCGCAGCAGGGAGCGACGGAGCAGTGCTTCGCTCCGGGCAAGGCGTTTGCGTACGGCGGACGTCGAGAGGGACAGGGCGGCGGCCGTGGGGCCGATACGTGCGTCGAGCTCCAGCCAGGTGGTGAGTGTCTGCTCGATGCAGGCCGGGACGCCGGGCATCTGCAACGGGCGGAGCCGGCCTCGTGCCCACGCCACGACGTCGGGAAGCGCGAGGAGTTCCTCCAAGGAGGGAGCCGTCCCCCTGGTGTCCGGCGTGTGCGGCTCCGGGCCGGGCGGGATGCCGGCGGCGGTCGCGCGGAGTGCGAGAGCCAGTGCGGCCTGGTCGGAGAGGCGGTTCAGATCGAGGCCCAGCAGTCGCCGGACGTGGCCGAGACGCGCCGTCAGGGTGTTGCGGTGGATCTTCAGGTGGGCCGTCGCATGGGAGGAGAAGTTGAGCCAGGAGGCCACGGTGGCCAGTAGTTCACCGCTGTCCGGGTCCTGGGGGCGCCGTGCGCAATGGGTGCGCAACGGCGCGAGGAAGACCGCGGCCCAGGCCGCCGCGGGCGGCCCGATGGTGAGCGCCAGGTCGGGGTCGGCCGCGAACGAGGCGTGTCGTTCGGCGCGTTGGCGTGCCGCGGCCAGAGCGTGGAAGGCCTGGGCGTAGCCGGTGGCGGTGTTGCGTAACGGCACGGGGCCGCTCGCTCCGATCCAGCAGGCGTCCGTCACGGAGCGGGGCCAGGCCGGCTCGGCGGGCATGCCGGGGCGCGCCTCGGGGCCGGCGGGCACGAGCACCGCCAGGTGATCGGCGTACACGGGGCACGGCACGATCCACGCGTCGTCGACCACGCCGACCAACGTGTCAGCCACCGTGCCGCGTATCGCGGGCGGTCCCTCGACGAGGTACAGCCGCAGCATGTCGGGCAGCGCGGGGCGCAGCGCTTCGGCGACTTGGCGTGCGGCGCTCACGTGGCCGTTCATCAGCAGATGCAGCACGGCTTCGCGCGTCCGGGCATCGGCGAGCCGCAGTGACCGCTGTTGCCTCTGGGTGTGTTCCGACTGCCAGCACAGGCTCAGGCAGGACGCGGCGTCCGCGAGCAGGAGCCCCACACCGGGTGGCGTCGGCCGGCGCAGCACGGCGGCGAGGAGCGGTGCGTGGACGCCCGGCAAGCCGTCGAGGGGAAGGACGAAGCACGAGAGGTCTTCCTCGTCGATGGCCACGGACTTCAGGCCCCGCGCGGCGATCTCCCGTGCCCCGTGCCGCACGAGATCGCGCTCCGCCCTGCCGAGGGGGAACCGGAGCGGGGACGTCACGACGCCCGAGCGGTTCATCAGGAAGACGGCGGCCCCGGTACGGGCGGTCAGCCAGCGGAGCAGCGGAGCGGTGCCACCTTTTCGGGCGGTGCGCTGCATGGTCAGGACGTCTTCGGCCCGTCGGGTCCGTTCGGCCGTCGCCGCGTCCGTACGCGGATCATCACCGTGCATGTCACTCCCCCGAGAGACATCCGAGTCGGTCAGGCCAGAGAGTAGCCGGGTGCTGACGGGGGTGAACAACGGGCTCGCCGTGCGTTCCTGCACAGGAGGGGCCGTTTCACGTCACGCCGGGCGACGCCCTTCCGGCCCCCTACGGCGTCGGTGTTCCGTCCTGGAACGAGACGAGAGGATCGTTGGGCTGTTGAGGGGTGACGGTGAGCGCCTCGACGATTCCGACAGACGCCGCAATGGCGAGAGCGACCGCGAGAGTGCAGGTCACGAGGGTTTTTACGAGCAGGGTCATGGGGCTGTTGCCTCTTTCGACTGCGAGTGACGGCAACGGACGAATACCGGCCCCGACCGGTTACCGATGAGTATGGGAAGAGCATTGACACGCGTCAAGACTCCGCTTACGTTCCCTGGCTCAGACGCACCACGTGTCCCGGCCTGACGCGCACACCCTGCCCCGCGCCGGCCGTCGGGTGATCGTCCTCACCCCGGACCTGCTCTCTCCCGCCACGACAGGCAGCAGTCCGGTCCCTCCGTCCGCCGGGAGTCGCCATGCTCCGCCGTATCCCCTCGCCGTTCGCCCTCGCCCTCGTGGGCAGCGGTGTCTTCCTTCTCGCTCTCGCGTCGCTGCTGGCCTGGTACGTCGGGCCACGTGTGCGGCTCACCCCGACGGACATCGACGTGACCTCGGTCATGACCGGACGGGGGAGTTACTTCGACACGGATGTGGGCTCCACCACACATGACCGGACCATCACCCTCACCCGCCGGGTCCTGGGCGATGTGCGCGCCGGAGCGAGCCACGACGCGGCCGTGTGGGACGTGTCCACCACCATCGACACCCCGAAGACCCTCCCGCTGAAGGATCCGCGCAGATCACTGCAGTGGAGCGTGGAACGCTGGGTCAGTGACCGCCGCACCAACATGCCCGTGCACTGCTGCGGCGAGACCCCGTCCTTCGACGCGGACGCGTTCCTGAAGTTCCCCTTCGACGTGCGCAAGCAGACGTACCGCTGGTGGGACAGCACCCTCGGCGGCTCCGTGCCACTGCGCTACACGGGTACGCAGAGGGTGCTCGGGCACGAGGGCTACCGATTCACCGGTTCGGTCCGGCCGACCCGCATCGGCTCGCGCCAGGTGCCCGGGATCCTGGTCGGACTCCCGCGACAGGGGCAGGTGTTCGCCGAGGAGTGGTACGCCGACCCCCGGATCGCTCTCGTCGTGGACCAGCGCACCGGCGAGATCGTCGACGCGAGCATCGCCCCGAACGTGACGCTGCGCCGCCTCGGCGGCCGGCAGGACGCGGTCACCCTGCTCCAGAGCGACGCACTGGCCATGACCGACGCCACCCGCAAGGCGGTGGTGGACCGGGCCGTGGCCGACGCCGGCAAGCTCCGGCTCGTCGGACAGACCCTGCCCTTGGCGGCGGCCGGTGTGGGGGGACCGCTCGCCGTGATGGGGCTGGTGATGCTGCTGGTGCGAGGGAGGCGCAAGCCGCACGGCGATCCGTCCGGCACCCCTTTGCTACCTGGAGGTAACAATTCGGGTGAAGGTGTCCATGATGCGGAATTCGTCATCGACGTGAGCGGTCCTGGCGCTTAACGTGTCCGAAACCCACGGCGCCAGGCGTACCCCGAACGCGATGGCACCACCGCACGGCGCGCCCGATCGCGCCGTCCCGCCCCACCGCGCGCCCCGATCGCGCCGACCCACCCCGCTACGCGCCTCGAAAGCGCGGAACGCACCGCACCGCACCGCGCCCCGATCGCGCGGACACCTCCCACGCGTACCCCGATCGCGTGCCTCATGCCCGCCGGACACGGCGGACGTCCCCGTACGCACGACCCGCCCCCGTGCGACTGCCATGAGTCGGAGCCCCCCATGTCCCAGCACGCGCCTGTCCTGGCAACCCCTCCCCGCCCCCGGACCGCGACCGACGTCACCGCGCCTTCCGCCCTCCGGCGCCAGGACCCTGCTCACGCCCCGCGGAGCATCACCTTTCTGGCCCGCCGCGACCTCGGCAACGACGCGGCCGGCGGCAGCGAACTCCTCGTCGACCGCATCGCCGGGGGGCTCGCCGCGGCCGGGCACGAGGTCTCGCTGGTCTGCGGCGGTCCGGCCGCCGAGGACCGCGCCTACCGCGTCGTGTCCGCCGGCGGGGACGCCGCGCACTTCCTGCGCGCACGGCGCACGTTCAGCCGCCGGATCGGGGAGACGGACCTGCTCGTGGAGGTGTGCAACGGGATGCCGTACCTCGCGCCCCTGTGGCACCCGGGTCCCACGCTCTGTCTGGTCAACCACGTCCACACCGATCTGTGGGGGATGCGCTATCCCGCACCCGGCGCGGCGCTGGGGCGGCGGCTCGAACAGTGGGCGCTCGCCGGTGCGCACCGCGGAAATCTGGTGATCGCCGTCTCCGGGTCGACCGCCGCCGCGCTCACCCGCATCGGCGTCCCCGAAGAACGCATCAGACTGGTCCACAACGGGGTCGAGGAACCGGGCCCCCTGCTCCCCAAGGACCGCGAGCCGCTCTTCCTCGCCATGGGGCGACTCGTCGAGTACAAGCGCGTCGAGCTGCTGCTCAGGCTCTGGGAACGCGTCCGTCCGGTCACGGGCGGCACACTGATGATCGTCGGCGACGGCCCCGAGCGGCGACGACTGGAGGGCCGGGCCGGGCCCGGCGTGGTCTTCACCGGACGGGTGCCGGACGAGGAGAAGCACCAACTGCTGTGCCGATCCTGGCTGTTGCTCCATCCCTCGGCCATCGAGGGCTGGGGGCTGGTCGTCATGGAGGCCGCGGTCCGCGGCACGCCCGCTGTCGGCTTCGACATACCCGGGCTGCGTGACTCGGTCCAGGACGGGGAGACCGGCGTGCTGGCGCGCGGGGAGAGCGCCTTCGTCTCGGCCTGGTGCACCCTCGCGCTCAGCGACGCGAAACGGGACCTGATGGGCCGGGCGGCAGCACGCCGCGCCGCCGACTTCACCTGGCGCAACACGGTGACCCAGTTCCGGGCCGCGGCCGCCGAGGCGTTCGCGCGACACGGCGGGGGCCGCGCATGACCGGTACCGCCCTCCACCTCAAGGACCCCTCGCTGCGCCGATCCCTCGCCCTCTTCCGGGCGTTCCTGCGCGAGCGGACCGACCCCCGGCACTGCTACGCGCTCCTCGCCCGTGACTCCGCCGACCAGTTGGAGAAGTACACGCCGCTCGCCGGCCGGCTGGTGGCCGACGTCGGCGGCGGCAGCGGGCACTTCACCGAGGAGTTCCGGCGCCGGGGTGCCCACGCCTACCTCTTCGAACCCGACCTCGCCGAACTGTCCTCCCGAGGCAGGGCCTTCGGGGGAGCCGTGCTCGCCGACGGCTATCTGCTGCCGCTCGCCGACGGTGTCGCGGACGTCTGCTTCTCCTCCAACGTCCTGGAGCACGTGGCCGATCCGCAGACCTTCCTCAGCGAGCTGGTCCGGGTGACCCGGCCCGGCGGACTGATCTACGTGTCCTTCACCAACTGGCTCTCCCCGTGGGGCGGACACGAGACGGCTCCCTGGCACTACCTGGGCGCGCGCCGGGCGCGCGAGCGCTACCGCCGGCGTACCGGACGTCCGGCGAAGCACACGCTCGGCGAGAACCTCTTCGCCCACCACATCGGGCCCACCCTCCGGCAGGTACGCGGCCGAAGCGACGTGACCGTCGTCTCCGCGCGCTCACGCTACTGGCCCTTCCTCGCCTCCGCCGTCACCCGCGTCCCTGGGCTGCGCGAGGTCGTCACCTGGAACCTCCTCCTCATCCTCCGGCGGTGCTCATGAACGACCTGACGGCCCAGGCCCGGACCCGACCCGGCGGCCCCCGGCGCCGCCGCACCCTTCTCGGCTTCTGGGCGGTCGTCTTCCTCGCCTTCCTGGCCCCGTCACCGGGGAAGACGACCTTCGAGACCAAGCTCGAAGTGGCCCTCGACCCGATGAAGTTCCTCGGCGACCTCGGCCACCTGTGGCACGCCCAGGCCGGCTTCGGCGGCATCACCGACCAGTACGTCGGCTACGCCTTCCCCTCGCTGCCCTACTACGCGCTGATGCACGCCGCGCACGTGCCCGTGTGGCTGGCCGAACGGCTGTGGCTGTCGATCATCGTCTCCACCGCGTTCTGGGGAGCGCTGCGGCTGGCCGAACGACTGGCCGTCGGCACCGCACCGTCCCGCTTCCTCGGCGCGGTCGCCTACGCCCTGTGGCCCACCTTCACCATCGTCGTCGGCTCCACCTCCGCCGCCGCCCTGCCGGGCGCCGTGCTGCCGTGGGTCCTGCTGCCGTTGACGTCACCGGCCCGCAGCGTCCGCATCACGGCGGCCCGCTCAGCGCTGCTCGTTCCGTTCATGGGCGGCGTCAACGCCGTCTCCACCCTGGCCTCGCTGCTGCCGGTGGGCCTGTACCTGGTCAGCCGGCCCGGGAACGAGCAGCGGCGACGCAAGTGGTCGCTGATCGCGTGGTGGAGCGGGTGCGTGACGCTGGCCACCCTGTGGTGGGTGGTCCCCCTGTTCCTGCTGCGGGCCTACGGGGCGAACTTCCTGCCGTACATCGAGCAGGCGGACACCACCACCGCGACGATGTCGGCCACCGAGTTCCTGCGCGGCGCCGGCAACTGGGTCGCCTACCTGCACTTCGGTCAGGCATGGCTGCCCGCGGGATGGACCGTCGCCACCGCGGGTGTCGCCGTGCTCTGCTCCGCGTTCGCGGCGGCGCTGGGCCTGGGCGGACTGGCCCGGCGTGATCTGCCCGAGCGCCGCTGGCTGGTGCTCACCGCGCTGCTCGCGGTCCTCGTCGCACTGCCCGGGTACGGAGGCTCGCTGGGCGGCCCGTTCCACCGCACCGTGCAGGAGTGGCTGGACGGGCCCCTCAGCCCGTTCCGCAACGTCTACAAGTTCCAGCCGGGACTCGCCCTCGCGCTCGCACTGGGGCTCGCGCACCTGGTGTCCGTCGCGACCACGTGGCTCGCGGCGCGGACCCCCCGGCCCCGCCGCCTGGCCCCCGCGCTCGCGGTGCTGGTGGTCCTGCCGGGACTGGCCCTGCCGTACCTCAACGGAACCAGCCTCCAGCCGGGGGCCTTCACCCGGCTGCCCGCTTACTGGAGCCAGACGGCGGACTGGCTGGCACGGCACACCCCGAAGGACCGCGCCCTGCTCGTCCCGGCCACCGACCACGGCACCTACACCTGGGGCTCGCCGATCGACGAGCCCCTGGACGTGCTGGCCAGATCCCCTTGGGCGCAAAGGGACTTCGTACCGTTCGGCACCCCGGGCTCGCGCCGCACGACGGACGCGGTGCAGCAGGTGCTGCAGACCGGTGCCGAGGTGCCGGGGCTGCAGGACTTCCTGACCAGGGCCGGCCTGTACGCCGTCGTCGTACGCAACGACCTGGATCCCGACCAGATCGGGTACGTCCCGCCGCCTGTCGTCGAGCGCACCCTGGAGTCGTCCGGCTACCGCAAGGCCGCCGCGTTCGGACCGCTCATGACCGCCGGCCGTATCCCGGAGGGCACCCCCGTCCAGGTGCAGGGCATCTTCCCCCGGCAGCGGGCCGTGGAGATCTACGAACCGGCGGGCGACACCGCGCGGCCCGGACAGGTGGCACTGCGGCCGGTCTCCGGCACTGCCCAGGTCAGCGGCGGCCCCGAGGCGCTCCTCCAACTGTCCGCCGAGGACCCGACGTTGAAGAACCGCCCCACCGTCCTCACCGGTGACGCCCACCCCGGACTCGCCACACCGTCCGAGCAGGATGTCGCGGACGGGCTGCGGCGTGCCGACACCCGGTTCGGACTCGTCGGCGCGAACACCTCGTACACCTACACCGCCGACGAGCGGAACCCGGTCGACAGCGCGCAGGATCCCGGCCAGGAACCCAAGCAGATCCTGCCGAGCGAGGGCGTCGCCCACCAGACCACGGCCGTACTGCGCGGCGCCCGCGAGGTGACCGCGTCCAGCAGCGGCAACTGGCTCTTCCAGCTCCCGCAGTACGACCCCGTCAACGCCTTCGACGGCGACCCCGGCACGGCATGGGCGGAGGGCAGCGCGGGGACGCCCGTGGGCCAGTGGCTGCGCATCGCCTTCGACGGTCCGACACGCGTCCCGTCGTCGATCTCGGTGACTCCGCTGGCCGGCGACGGCATGCGGGCCGTACCGACCGAGATCCGCGTCGAGACCGACCGGGGGCGGGCCGACAGCGCGTTGCAGCCGAACGGCACGCGGCAGACCGTCGCCGCTCCCGCGGGCACCGCGAAGTGGCTGAAGATCACCATTCTGAGGACGGAGCAGAACCGGCCGGGACTGACCGGCGCCGGATTCGCCGAGGTGTCGGTGCCCGGCGTACGGGTCACCCGGGTGCTGGCACTGCCCACGGACGCCGCGGGCACGCAGGCCGCGGCCCGGGTGTACGCACTGCACCGCGACACCTCTCCCGGCGGTCTCGCCCCGGCCGAGTCGGGACTGCACCGGCGGTTCGGGACGCCGGACAGCGGCTCGTACGACGTCTCCGCGCGTGCGAGCGCCGTTCCGGGCCCGGAACTGGACCGGCTCCTCGACCGGATCGCGCCGGCACCGCGCAAGCCGATCACCGTCACCGCGGACTCCACGAGCCGGCTGAGCGCGGACCTGAGCCCCCGCAACCTGGCGGACGGCGACCTCACCACCGCCTGGATCGCGGGCGACCGGCCCGTGGTGCACATGAGCTGGCAGGGCAGGAAACCGATCGACGAGATCGTGTTCGGTGCGGCGGGCGGGCTGTCCGCGCGGCCCACCGAGGTCCGGATCAGCACGCCCTACGGGTCCACGACCGCCGTCGTCGACGACAACGGACTGGCCCGGTTCGACTCGATCAGCACGGACCGGCTCGACATCACCTTCACGAAGACCGCGAGGACGACCGTCTACAACCCGGTCGCCGACGCCAGGCTCCAGCTTCCCGTGGGCCTCAGCGAGATCTACGTACCGGCCCTGGCGGGCTACCGGACGCCACAGCCCGGCCCGGCGGAGCGGTTCTCCCTGCCGTGCGGTCAGGGTCCGTCGCTCGTCATCGACGGGACGTCGCACGCCACCAGGATCTCCGGCCGCGTCAGCGACCTGACGAGCCGTCGGGGGATCCCCGTCCAACTGTGCCCGGGCGCGACGGTCGGTCTAGGCTCCGGGACCCACACGGTGGACGCGGACGACCGAGGCGCGCTGGCGGTCACGGATGTCACGCTGCGGCACGGCTCACCCACCGCCGCGCCGACCGGCGGATCCCGCAGCGCCAAGGTCCGCACGTGGGCCGCCGACGACCGCACGGTCTCCGTCGGCGCGGGCCAGGCGTCGTACCTCCAGACGTACGAGAACGTCAACGCGGGATGGAATGCCACGCTGAACGGCAGGAAGCTGACGCCGCTGCGGATCGACGGCTGGCAGCAGGGCTGGCTGGTCCCGGCCGGCCAGGGCGGCACCGTCCACCTGGTGTACACACCGGCCCGCGTCTACCACGCCGGACTCATCGGCGGTGCCGTGGGCGCCCTGGCGGTGGCCGGGCTGGCCTTCGTCCGACGGCGGCGTACGACGCCCGCACCGGACACGGTGGCCACGGCCCCGGTGCCGACGCTGCCTCCGCCGCCGGGACAGGTACTCGGAACAGTGGTGCTGACGGCCGTCGTCGCCGCCGTCGCCGGCCCGATGGCGCTGGTCGTCATCGGCCTGGCCCTCGTCGCCAGACGGCGGCCGCGGCTGCTGACGCCGATCGCCGTGACCGCGATGGCCCTGGCCGGTGTCGTGGCGGCCGCGGCTGCCGGTGAGCCGGTCGGTCTCGGCGGGGGAGCGTTCGGCAGCGTGGGCCAGGCACTGGCCCTGACCGCGCTGTCGGCCGCACTGGTCACCGCGGACGGGCTGGGCCCTGTCCGCGGCCGTCACCGCGTCCATGAGGAACCGCCCGCGGACGAGGACGCGAGCGCCACCGTGGCGACCCCGTCCATGGACCCACCGTCCAGTGGCAGCGTCGCAGGAGCGATCCCCGGCCAGCGGGCCGGGCGAGAGGACGGTCCGGCATGGCCGCACTGATCGGACCCCGTGTGCCCGGCAACCGGGCCGGCGCCACGACCGCGGCCGCGCCGCGCCTGCCGTTCGGCACCGTGGACGAGGTGTCCCGGCACTGGCTCAGGGACGCGGAACCGGAGACCGTGCACATCGAGGTGCACCTCTCCGGCCGGCTGGAGCCCGGTCTGCTGCGGCACGCGTTCGCCGAGGCGCTGCGGCGCCACCCCGGCGTCCTGCGGCGGGAGGCCGCCGGGCGCTGGTACCGGCGGCGCTACGCGTGGGAGGTGACCCCGGACCCGGACGTGGACCCCGTTCACTTCCCGCCGCCGGGCCCGGATGCCCTCGCCCTGGCAAGGAAGCGGGCCCTCGCCGACTGCCCGCCCCTGTCGGTGTCCCCGCCGCTGCGGCTGGAAGTCGTCGAGCCGGGCCCGGACGCCGGCGGGAGCGTGCTGGTCCTGACCCTGCACCACACCGCTCTCGACGCACCGACGGGGCTGCGGCTGCTGGCCACGACCGCCGAGGTGTACGGCGGGGTGACGGACGGTCCCGGGGCCGCTCCGGCCCGTCCCCGCCCACGGCCGGGGAAGCCCGGAGCACTGCCGCCGTCCCCGCGCGGGCGGCCCGCACGCATCACGCCGGACACCTCCGCCGCCGGGACGGGCAGGCCGGCTCCTGACGGGACGGCGGACGCCGCGGCCGACGGGATGCTCCTCGCCGAACTCCCGGTCCCCGCTCGCCCGCCCCGCGCACCCGACGACGGGACGGCTCCGTACACCGTCAACGACCAACTGCTGGTGGCCGCTTCGCTCATGGTGGCGCGCTGGAACCGGCTGCACGGCGTCCCGGACCGGCCTGTCTGGCTCAACATGCCGGTCGACGACCGGACGAACGGCCCGCTGATGCCGATGGGCAACGGCACCCGGCTGCTGCGGGTGCCGGTCTGTCCGCGGGACGCCGCCGACCGGACGCTGCTGGCCGCCGCGACCCCCGATCCCGAAGCGGTCGCCCGGCTGCTCCGGCAGACCGCGCACCGCACCCAGACGCTCAAGACCGCCCCGCCCGGTTCACCACTCGGCCCGAGCGCGGCCCTGCTGACGCTGCCCGTGCTGCCCGTCGGCGTACGGCGGGCGGTCGCGCGCACGGTGCGCCGGGCGGGGGCGTCGAAGGCGCCGACCCTGCTGGTCAGCAACCTCGGCCGGGTCGCGTATCCCCTCGACTTCGGGGACGGCGGGCGGTCCCGGGCGGTGTGGTTCTCCGGGCCCGCCCGGCGGCCGTCCGGAGCGAGCCTCACCGTCACCAGCACCGGCAACCGCCTCCACGTGGCGCTGCGTTGGTCCCGGGCCCTGTTCGACGACACCGCGGCGGCCCGCCTGAACGAACTCTTCGCACGGTCCCTCGACCTCACCTCGTGGCGGGACCCCGCACCTCACCGGAGCCGCACATGACCGCGACCACAGGCCGCGCCGGCCTACGGGACTTCTACGAGAACCCCGCCGTTCCCGTCGCCTCCGGCCACGAGCGCAGCCTGCGGCAGGCGCGGATCCTGGCTCGTGCGCTGGGGCCGGTGGCTCCTGACCGGGCCCCCGCGACCGTCCTGGACGTCGGATGCGGCGACGGCACGGCCGCGGCGACGGCGACGCAGGCGCTGCCCGGGCACCGCGTCATCGGCATCGACTGGTCCCAGGACGCGTTGCGCCGTGCCGCGCCCCGCCTCTGTGCCGCCGTACGCGGAGAGCTGTCCGGCAGCGGTCTTCCCGTCGCGACGGGAAGCGCCGACGCCGTGCTGTTCAGCGAGGTCATCGAGCACCTCGTCGACCCGGACAGCGCGCTCGACGAACTCCACCGGGTCCTGCGCCCCGGCGGCCACCTGATGCTCTCCACCCCCAACCTCGCCGCCTGGTACAACCGGGCGCTGGTCCTCGCCGGAGTGCAGCCGGTCTTCTCGGAGGTCAGCCTGCGCGCCATCCACGGCCGCCCGGGACGCGAGGTCGTCGGCCACCTCCGCCTCAGCACCCTGCGTGCCCTGCGGAGCCTCGTGACCGCGTCCGGGTTCGAGGTGGTCGCTGTCGCCGGCGCTCCCTACCACGGGGTCCCGCGCCCGCTGCGCCCGCTGGACCGGGCGCTGTGCCGGATGCCGTCGCTGGCATCCATCCTCCTCGTGCACGCCCGCCGGATGCCGTGATGGTCCGGGCAGTGGCGGCCGCGTTGCTGGCCGACGTCCTGTACGCGACCGGATTCGCCCTGGAGCAGCGGGCTCTGCGCGGGCTGCCGGCCCTGCGGGGAGGCGAACCGGTGCGCGCGCTGCGGCTGTTCCTCGGCAGCCCGCTGTGGATCGCCGGCTGCTCGCTGCTCGGCCTCGGCTTCGCCGCACAACTGGTGGCCTACCGCACCCTGCCCATCGCGGCGGCGCAGGGCATCCTCACGGCGGGACTGGTCCTGCTGCTCCTGCTGTCGTCCGCGCTGTCCGGCGAGCGTCCGACCGGCCGCGAGCGGGCGGGAGCGGCGTTCATCACCGCAGCCCTGCTGATGTTCGTGGCCTCCTTGGGCGGCAGTACCGGTCAGGCCGTCCGGAGCGCGCATCCGGGCAGGCTGCTCATCGTCGCCCTGCCGGCCCTCGCCGCGGCGGTCCTGCTCCATGTCCTCGCGGAGCGCCGGGCCTGCCGTCGGCACCGCACGCCCGTCGGCGGCGTGGCACACGGCGTGGCCGTGGGGCTCGTGTACGGCGTCAGCTCCGTGGCGATGAAGGGAGCGGCAGGGTCGTTCACCGGCCGGGACGCCTCGGGCTCGGTGCTCGGGCTGCTCGGCTCGCCGTACCCCTATGTGCTGCTGTGCACCGGTGCCGTCGGACTGGTCCTGTCCCAGACCGCGCTGCAACGCCACCGGGCGTCCGCCATCGTGCCTGTCTCCACCATGGTGACCTGCGTCTTCGCTGTGTTCGCGGGGACGTATACGGCGGAGGAGCCGTGGCCCCACAGCCCGTTGCGCCTGGGGCTGCGACTTGCCGGCACCGCCGTCGCCGTGCTGGTCCTGCTCGTCCTGCCCCGCCACGACCGTCAGTCCCGAACCGTCCCTGAGGAGCCCGACCATGAAGTCCGACGACCCTCTGCTCAAGATTCTCGCCTGTCCGATCGACAAGGGACCACTCACCTTGCTCGCCTCCGAGGACGCGCTCTACAACCCCCGGCTGAAGCGCCGCTATCCGATCGTCGACGGGATACCGCAACTGCTGCCCACCTCGGGTGAGCCGGACTCCGAGTGACCGTCGGCCGGGATCAACTGGCCTCGAACGCAAGGGCGAGAGCCGCTATGATCTCCGCGGCAAGGCTGTAGCGCAGAGGTCGTCGCGCCCACGCATCAAGCTGGAGGACGTCGGTTCGAATCCGACCAGTCTTGCCACCCTTGTCGTGGAGGAAGTCGATTGGCGTCGGTTCGTCGCGGGCGGGCGGAGGGCGATGCCGCCCTCGGCGAGCCGGGCACCGGCGATGGACCGGTGGAGTGGTGATGACGCAGCCGACACCCGTACGCTGCCCTGCGATCGAGCACCCGGACATCCCGCTCAGCGACCCGGCCGCCCTGGAGCCGCTGCTCGCCCGGCTGCGGTCCGCGCGGCCGGTCGACGCCGACGAGAGCTTCCCGGTCGGAACGGTGCGCGCGGACGGACGTGTCGACCTGTGCAAACAGGGCCTCGGAGCGGGCGGCGCCGCCCGGCTGATGCCCCGCGTCGCCGCCTCGCCGCATGCCGCGCACGTCCTCCTCGGTACCAACGCCATCGGGAACGAGGGAGCCCGCACGGTCGCCGACGCGCTTGCCGACGGCCACGGCCTGCACACGCTCTACCTCGGCTGCAACCGCATCGGCCCCGAGGGCGTCACCGCGCTCGCCGACGCGCTGGCCACCGACGGCACCGTCCGAGCCCTGTGGCTCAAGCGCAACCCGGTGGGCGACGACGGCGCCCGCACGCTCGCCGCGATGCTCCGCCGCAACACCACGCTGCGCACCCTCGACCTGGTCAACACCGGTCTGACGAAGGATGGTCTGCGGGCCCTGTGCGATGCCCTCAGCAGCCGTCCCCGCCCCGTGGAGCGGCTGTTCCTCGGCGGCAACGGCCTGACCGCCGAGGCCGCCCCGCTGCTCGCGGCGCTGATCCGCCACGCGGGTGTGCGCGAGCTGTACCTCCCCGCCAACCACCTGGGAGACGAGGGTGCCGCGCTCCTCGCCGCAGCGGCCGATCCGGCACGCACGGTGCGCCTCGGCCTGGGCGGCAACGGAATCGGCCCCGCCGGTGCTCGCGCGCTCGCCGACTCCCTCGGCGGGATCGAGGCCCTCGACCTGGGCCGCCCGCCGTCGGAACGCAGCCTCGGCGCCCCCGCCAACACCACCGGAGACGACGGCGCGCACGCGCTGGCCGCCGCCCTGCCGGGCAGCCCGCTGCGCCGACTGGAACTGCGCCACACGGGCCTCACCGGCCGGGGCGCCAAGGCGCTGCTGGCGGCGGTGCCCGGCAACTCGCCCCTGGAGTACGTCGGTCTCGGACCCGGCCTGCCCCGCAAGGTGAAGCGGTCCTTCACCCGGTGTCTGCGGCCCGCCGGCAGGACGCACCCCGACCTGCACGCGATAGGGAGTGTCTACCGTTGAGCGTTCGTGGCGAACTCCGCTGCCTCCCGCCGGACGAGGCGTCGAGCCGCAGACGTGTGCGCCGATACGCGGTGCCCGGCTGGATGATCGAGCGGGCGGCCGAACGCCGCCTGGCCGGCGACTGGCGGGGGGCCTGCGCGGCGGCGAACGTCGACATAGCCTTCGACCTGTCCGAAGTCGCGGACCGCTGGGGCGACTTCGTCGCGACGGCCCTTGAGAACGACCTGCGCCACTTCGCCCCCGACCTGCTGCGCTGGCACCTGCCGCGCCTGCTCGGCGGGCGGACCACACTCGCCACGGACACGACGGTCGTCCTTTCCCGCTATCACCCGAAGACGACCGACGAGACCTTTCGGCGCACGCCGTACCTGCACATCACCACCCCCGCGATGACCGACGGACCGCAGCGGATCGCGCTGCGCTTCAGGACGCTCAAGGACGGGCACGCCGCGGGCGTGTTCGGGCGCGGCACCGAGGACTGGCGCTCCGCGCGGCACCTGTGGGACGTACGGCACACCGCCGAACTGCGTGAACGCTGCGGCGGCGACACGCGGCGGCCGCCCTTCTTCCACGCCGACGCCACCCCGCTGGGCATCGACGAACTGACGACCGCCGATCCCGGCGACGGCGACCCGGCGGCGCGGGCCGAGTGGGCCACGCTGCTGCACCAGAGGGGCGAGACACAGGCCGCCTTCGCCGCTGCCGGCATCGAGCTGGACCTGACACCCCCGCAGAAGTCGGGCTGGTACCGCGCGGACCCGGAGCGGTTGCTGAGCGGACTCGCACTCGGCCTCACCCGTCTGGAGCCGGAGATCCGGCGGCAACTGGCCGAGGGCGTCGCCGACCGCTTCCTCATCGCCGCGCACTGGCGGACCTACATCCAGCTGGAGCCCATGAGCACCGGCGGTCTGTTGGTGCGAGCCGTCGACCGGGACGACGTCCGGAGCGGGGCGTTCCTCGCCGAGGCCCTGTGGCGCAGGCTCCCCGACCTCGACCTGATGCGGGACGGAGGCAGCACGGCGCAGCAGCTCCACCCGCTCGTCCGCGAGGCGCTGTTCCCCGCCCTCCAGGTGCGGCAAGGCCCGGTCGGCCCGCCCAGGCCGACGGCTCCCGCACCCGTGCGGGTCAGGTGCCGCGGGGAATGGCACGAGGTCGCGTTCAGGCCCGGCGGTCTGCTGCACATGCCGCACAGCGACGAGGAGCAGCAGCGCGAACGCGCCCTGCGTGCCTTCGGCGGTGCCGTCGCCGGATGCTTCGCGGTGGAGCAGACGTGGACCTCCGGAGAAGGCCGCCTGCCGAAGGCGCTGCGGGCACAACGCAACGAACTGTTCCTGCGCGCCCAGCACGGGGACACCCCCGGCGTGCTGGAGCTGCTGGACGCGGGTGTCGACCCCCGTGTGCGGGACGGCTCCGGGCGCACCCTGCTGCACGTGCTGAACCTCCTGGACCACGAGGCGCTGCTGCCGCGGCTGTTGGCCGAGGGACTCGACCTCGAAGCCCGCGACCTGCGGGAGCGCACGCCGCTCTTCGTGGCCGTCAACGACCTCGGTTCCAGGGAACTGGTGGAGGCGCTCGTCGCCGCCGGGGCGCGGCTCGACGTCACCGACCAGTCCGAGTTGTCGCTCGACCAGCTCGTCCGCCGGTACAAGCGGCCTGATCTGGCCTTCCTCCGCGAGCGGGTACGGGCCGAACATCCCGACGCCGGCGCCGAGTGGTGGGACGAATGGATGGACGAGCAGGAGCACTACGACGCCGACGAGTCCGGCGACCCCGACGACGAGGAAGAGCCGCGCTCTTGAACACCGACCGCACGGACCGCACCGCGCGCACCGACCGCACCGCTCCCACCGCGTCGCCGTCCGGTCCGCTGGCGGCCGCGGACGACCTCAACCGCAGGCTGCGCACACGACGGACCGAGCCCGCCGCGAACCCGCAGCTGGAGGCGCTCGGCCTCGCCGTGACGGCCAATCAGCCCGTCCTGCTGTGGGGAGAGCCGGGCATCGGCAAGTCGGCCGCCCTGGAGCAGCTCGCCGCAGGCCTCGGCCTGCCGCTGGAGACGGTCATCGCCAGTGTGCACGAGCCCTCCGACTTCGCCGGCCTGCCCGTCGTCGGCGACGACCCGGCCGTGACCGGCGTGCCGATGGCCCCGCCGGACTGGGCGGTCCGGCTCGCCCGGACCGGAGCGGGCCTGCTCTTCTTCGACGAACTGTCCTCCGCCCCGCCGGCCGTGCAGGCCGCACTGCTGCGAGTGGTGCTCGAACGACGGGTCGGCAGCCTGGTGCTGCCCGAGGGGGTGCGGATCGTCGCCGCCGCCAACCCGCCGTCCAGCGCGGCGAACGGCTGGCATCTCAGCCCGCCGCTCGCCAACCGCTTCGTCCACCTCGACTGGACCCACGACCCTCGCACCGTGGCCCGCGGGATGGCCGGCACCTGGCCGGAAGCGACCGTGCCCGTCGTGCAGGCCACCAGGGTGCCGGGCGCGGTCGCCCGGGCGCGTGGCGCCGTCTCCGGTTTCCTGACGGCGCGGCCCGGCCTGGTCCACCACATCCCCGGCGACGCCGAGAGCCGGGGCCGGTCCTGGCCGTCCCCGCGCACGTGGGAGATGGCGCTCACGCTGCTCGCCACCGGGTACGCGGCCGGCGCAGGCCGCGAGGCGCTGGCCGCCGCACTCGCCGGCGCCGTCGGCGACGGCGCGGGCATCGAGCTGCTGTCCTACCTCGAACACCTCGATCTGCCCGACCCCGACCGGGTCCTCGCCGATCCGGACGCCTTCGCCCTGCCCGACCGCGGCGACCGCCAGCTGGCGTTCCTCATCGCGGTGGTCGCCGCCGTCCAGAGCGACCTCACCCGGCCCCGGTGGGAAGCCGGCTGGGCGGTGCTGGGAAAGGCCGTCGAGGCAGGGGTACCGGACGTCGCCGCTCGCGCCGCCACCGACCTCGCGGCGATGCGGCAGGTCGACTGGCCCGTACCGCCCGGCATCGACGGGTTCCTGGACCTGCTGCAGCTGTCCGGGGCGCTGCCCGGCGGCGGCCGGTGAGGCGTGCGGGGATGACGGGGCGTTCCCGCAGCACGCCGGACATGACCAAACTGCTGGCCGCCCGCTACCGGGCGGCCGCCGACCGGCCGTATCTGGCCTCGGCGTTGTACGCACTGACCGTCGTCGCGAGCACGGAGGTGCCGACGATGGGGGTGGACCGGCACTGGCGCTGCTACGTGTCCGCCGCGTTCGTCGACGCGACGCCGGTGCCCGAACTCGCGGGCGTCTGGGCGCATGAGGTGGCCCACCTGCTGCGCGACCACCACGGCCGAGCCGACCGGCTTCCCGCCGCCGCCCAGCGCGACCGGCACCGCGTCAACGTCGCGCAGGACTGCGAGATCAACGACGACCTGCTCGCCGACGGCCTGCGGCTGCCTGCGGGACGCATGGAGCCCCGCCGGTTCGGGCTTCCCGAGGGCGAGTTGTTCGAGGTGTACCTCGACCGACTGCCGCCGCAGGTGCGGACACCGGACTGCGGATCGGGCGCCCACGGCGGCCCCGCGCCCTGGGAACTCCCCGAGTCCGCCGGTCCCGCACGGCTCGGCGACGTCGAGGCACAGGCCCTGCGCCGGCAGACCGCCCAGGCGATGCGCGCCCATCAGCGCACCCGCGGCACCCTGCCCGCCGGCTGGCAGCGCTGGGCCGAGGAGATCCTGGAACCCACGGTGGACTGGCGCCGGGCGCTGTCCGGTGCGGTCCGGGAAGCCGCCGCCTGGGCCGGTGGGGCCGTCGACTACACCTACCGCCGCCCCTCGCGCCGTACCCCGGCGCTGCGCGGAGTCGTCCTGCCGAGCCTGCGCCGCCCGTTGCCACAGGTGGCCGTCGTCATCGACACCTCCGGTTCGATGGGCGAGGCGGAACTCGCCGCCGCCCTCGCGGAGGTGACCGGCGTACTGCGCGAGGTGGGGGTACGGGGCAATCGTGTGACCGTGCTCGCGTGCGACGCCGATGTGCACGCCGTGTCCCGGGTGACGGCCACCGAGCAGATCACCCTGGGCGGCGGGGGCGGCACGGACATGCGCGTCGGTATCGAGGCGGCCCTCGCGGCGCGGGAGCGCCCCAGCATCGTCGTCGTCCTCACCGACGGATTCACTCCCTGGCCCGACGAGAACCCGCCCTGCCGCATCGTCGCGGCCCTGATCGGCTCCGCCGCACCACAGCCCCCGAGCTGGGTGGAGACGGTGCGCATTCCCACCTGATGCCGTTCGGCAGGGGTTTGTCACGGGTGCAACGTTGCACATCCATGCGTCACTGGTCAGTATGGTTACGTGAACCATACCTTTCCCTGCGGGACACTCCCTCTGGACTTCGTCGGTACGCTGCGTGCGCGGCGCAACACCGAGCCGATGGAGAAGCTCGCCACCCCTGAGCTGCTCGACGACTGGTTCCTGGAGTCCGGGATGCTGGATCTGACGCCGGGGGCGAGCGAGGCCGACCTCGCCATCGCCGTGGACCTGCGCGAGGCGATCTACGAGCTGGTCGCGGCCAGGATCGAGCGCCGGCCGCTGCCCACCGAGGCGGTCGCCGAGGTGAACCTCCAGGCGGCGGGCCTCCCCGTGACCGTGCGGATCGGTCCCGGCGGCGCCACGCGTACCGGCACGGCGATCCAGGGTCTCGCAGCCCTGGCCCGCGAGGCCGTCGAGATCATCGGGGGCGACGAGGCGGCGCTGCTGCGCGAGTGCTCCCGTCCCGAGTGCACCCAGGTCTACCTCGATCGCTCCCGGGGCCACCGACGGGAGTGGTGTGCCATGCGGACGTGCGGGAACAGGGTCAAGGCCGCTGCCTACCGGGCGCGCCGGCACAGCGCGACGGGCTGATCCCGCGCGGGTACGATGCGCAGCGTCATGTGGCACTCACTGGGGAGCGAGCGATGGTGACCGGTCGATCAACCGCCTCGCTCCGGGCGCGGTACGCCGAACAGGCCGCGTCGGATCTGGCGGAGAACCGCCGCCGACAGCGGGAACTGGCCGAGAAGATCAAGATGTTGGAGCAGGAGGAAGCCCTCCTGATGGACATCCTGACGCTCGCGGAGCGGCACGAGGAGACCAAGTCCCCGCTGCGGCCGGAGCGGTCGCCGCACCAGCCCGTCGCCACGCGCGAGCAGGCCGCCGCGACCGGGATGTCGCGACAGCCGCTGCTCGGAGATGTCCTGATCGAGCTGCTCGGTGTCCGTGACGAGCCGCGATCGGCGAAGGAACTGCGCGACGAGCTGATGGAGCGGCACCCGGACCGGTCGCCCACTCCGCAGGTCGTGCGCAACGCCCTCGAATCGCTCGTCGCGAAGGGGCGGATCCGGCGCCGCAAGCGGGAGCGCTCGGTGTCGTACACCCTCGCGGAGCGCGCGGCGAACTGACCGACCCCCGCGACGGGCATGTCACGCTCCGTGCCGGGCGTGGTCGAGGGAACCGTCGACGGTGGCCGCGTCGTACATCGAGTCGACCGTGAAGTGCTCGATGCCCGTGCGCTCATGGACCCGTTCGATCGTGTCGGCGGCCTGTGCCGTGCGGGTGCCGGCGTCGACGTTCACCCGCAGGACCGTGCCGATCGCCTTCGGGCCCCGGCCGGCCTCGGCGGCGAGCCGGTCGGGCAGGGAGCGCTGGGCCCTCAGCCCGTCGACGTCGCCGGAGCCGGACGACGCACACCGGCAGCCAGCCAGGTAGAACGGGGGCCGCGGCCGCCTGGCCGGTTTCAGCGGTGAGTGGTGCGGTGGCACGGACAGCTGGGCGCCCTCGTAGTGCGCCGGATCGGTCGTCCACAACGCTTCGAGGGCGTCGAGCAGTTCGTCCACGCGGGCGCCCCGGCGGGTGAAGTCGAGGCCGGCCACCTGGATCGATGGTCGTCAGCGAGCGAGCGAGCGAGCGGGCCGGCTGGACGGGCGGACAGAGCGGTGCTACGACTTCCTCCTCGTCGGGCACGGGTTTCGTGCGCGGACATCCGGCCACGGGCCGGCGTCAGAGGCGGTCCGCGTCGAGGACGGCCCGGGCGAACGCCGCCGGCGCCTCCTGCGGCAGGTTGTGGCCGATGCCGGTCAGCGTCCGGTGCTCGTACGTGCCGGTGAACTTGCCCCGGTACGCGGATCCGTTGCCAGGCAGGGTGAAGGGGTCCTTGTCGGGGTCGAGGGTGATGGCCGGCGCCGCGATGACCGGCCCCGTGGCCAGCATTTCCTCGTAGCGGTCGTAGCGGTGTTCGCCGTCGGCCACGCCGAGTCGCCAGCGGTAGTTGTGGATGACGATCGCGGCGTAGTCGGGGTTGTCGAAGGCGGCCGCGGTGCGCGCGAAGGTGGCGTCGTCGAAGTTCCAGGTGGGAGAGACGAGGTCCCAGACGAGCCGGGTCAGCTGGAGACGGTGGTCGCGGTCTTCCATCGCCTTCTTGCCGCGCTCGGTGGTGAAGTAGAACTGGTACCACCAGGTGTGCTCAGCTGCCGCGGGGAGCGGTTCGAGCTGGGCCTTGCGGTCGGTGATCAGGTAGCCGCTCACCGAGACCAGGGCCTTGACGCGCTCGGGCCACAGGGCCGCGAGGATGTCGGCGGTCCGCGCGCCCCAGTCGAATCCGGCGATCACCGCCTTGTGGATCTTGAGGGCGTCCATCAGCGCGATGATGTCCAGGGCGATCGCCGACTGCTGCCCGTTGCGGAACGTGCGGGCGGACAGGAATCGCGTCGTGCCGTGACCGCGGAGGTAGGGGACGATCACGCGGTATCCCTCGGCCGCCAGCAGGGGAGCGACGTCGACGTAGCTGTGGATGTCGTAGGGCCAGCCGTGCAGGCAGAGGACCACCGGGCCGTGAGCGGGGCCCAGCTCGGCGTGACCGACGTTCAGCACACCGGCCTTGACCTGTTTCAGCTCGGGGAAGGAGGTGTGAGTGCCCGCTGTGCTGTCAGAGGCCGGGGCGGCGTTCGAAACACCCTGCATCCCCGTCAGGGAGGCGGCGAGCGCGCCCGTGCCCATACCCATCGCTGTGCTGAACGTGCGCCTGTCGATCATGTCAAGCCTCCCGTGCGGTGGGGCAAGTGCCGTGCAGCTGCCACGAGTCTGTGTGCAGGGTGACTCTGGCACAGAGTGCGTCACTGGTCAAAGTGGTTACTGATTGAGTGCAGTAACTGTCTAGGAGGGTGATCGGTCTTGCGATCACGGGCGTCACCCTTCAAAATGGTGACGTCGAAGAAGGGGGAGTAAGGCCATGGACAAGGAACGGGCGACGGACCTCGCGGCGGCGGCACGGCACGCGCGGTACGGAAGGCTTCCCGAGCGCATCCGCTTCGAGGACATGACCGAAGAGGTGGAAGCCGTCCGCGGCGGTGGGGCGACGGCCTCGTACAACCCCGAGAGCGCGTGGACCTCCTACTC
This sequence comes from Streptomyces sp. MUSC 14, assembly GCF_001866675.1. Taxonomy (NCBI): domain Bacteria; kingdom Bacillati; phylum Actinomycetota; class Actinomycetes; order Kitasatosporales; family Streptomycetaceae; genus Streptomyces; species Streptomyces sp. MUSC 14. Next base: position 47,715 of record NZ_MLYN01000017.1, on the reverse strand, counting down.
CTGCCTGGCCCTGGACCTGGGTCTGTAGATCTCATGACGGCGGAGAGCGGCACGCGGGCATGGCCGACGGAGTCGACCTGCCGGCACCGTCTCCCCCGGTGGCCGGTGGCCGGTGGCCGGTGGCCGGTGGGTCGCTGGCGCTTGCGCGGTGACCGGCGCGAGCCGACTCCGCACCCGCACGCCGTCCAGCACCACCGGAGGGCCGTTCTGCACCGGGCTCGCCCGGTGGCCGCGGGTGAGGCTCAACATCCGGTCGGAATTCGCCAATCAATTGCACGATTGCGCAATTAAGTGGCTATGCTGCTGGATGTTTGAAGAGGCGCCTCGGTGAGGCGTCTTCGCGGACGCAGACCACCGGGAAGACGCCATGAAGTGCCGAAGCTCCCACCGGAAGGAGGCGAGGCATGGACTCCAGCAGAAGTCCGGGCCACAGGCGGCCGCGCATCAGCCCGTCCTCGCGTTCTTCCGGCGCGCGGTAACCGCCACCTCATGGTGACCTGCGCGTTCGTACCGGACGGACGACTCGCGCGCGCCCCTTGCCTCCTCCCCGTGGGGCGGACCGCGATGGTGCCTCATGGCGACGGTGTTCGAGAACCCGCACGCCGCAGTCCTCGACGAAGCACACATCGGCGACCTGCGAGGCGCGCCCGCCCATGTCGTACCCGACAACTGAACACGCTGGTCAGCCAGTACGTCCCGGGGTACCGTCCCCGCCCCGGGGCGGCCCGAACCGCATCCGACATTTCTCACCGGAGGCCGCTCCCCATGCTCGTCGCTCTCGACCACGTCCAGCTCGCCGCACCGCCCTCCAGCGAGGACCGCCTGAGGTCCTTCTACGTCGATGCGCTGGGTCTGGTCGAGATTCCCAAGCCGCCGGTGCTGGCCAGGCGCGGCGGCGTATGGTTCGCGACCGCCGACGGCTGCGTCCAGCTCCACCTGGGCATCGAGGATCCCTTCCGCCCGGCCAAGAAGGCCCACCCGGGACTTCGGGTGCAGGGCATCGACGCCTTCGCCCAACGGCTGGCGGCCCACGGTGCCCCGGTGGTCTGGGACGACACCCTCCCAGGGCATCGCCGCTTCTACAGCACGGACACGGTCGGCAACCGGCTCGAATTCCTCGAACCCCTCACCTGACCTGCCCCGCACGCCGACGACCGATTAGGTAGACTGGTCTACCTAATCCGAGGGGAGGGTCGTCATGAGCGAGACCGGCGGTGCCGCAGCGCGGTCCGGAGGGAGGCGTCGGCCGGCGCGTGAACGGCTGCTCGCCGCCGCGGCCCGCCGCTTCTACGCGGACGGCGTGTCCGCCACGGGCATCGACACGATCACCGCAGAGGCGGGCGTGGCGAAGATGAGTCTCTACAACAACTTCTCGTCCAAGTCAGACCTGGTGCGGGCCTACCTCGACGCGCGGCACGAGGAGTGGCTGGGCCTGTACCGGCGTCGGCTGGAAGGGACCCGGAACGCCCGCGAAGGCGTGCTCGCCGTGTTCGACGCGTATGCCGATCACGCGGCGTTCGCGTACGAGCACGGGTTCCGAGGCTGCGGCCTGCTGAACGCCGCCGCCGAACTGCCCGCCGGGGACGAGGGACGCGCCGTCGTGCGCCGGCACAAGGAGGAAGTCGAGTCCCTGATCGCCGGACACCTCGAACACCTCCTGCCCGACCGCCCCCAGGAGGTGCGCACGGTGGCGGAGCATCTCGCGTTCCTCCTGGAGGGCGCGATGGCCCGGGCCGGCCTGGAGGGTGCCGACACCCGCCTGGAGCACGCCCGGACCATGGCAGCCGGCCTGTTGGACCGACTGTGACGGGGCCCGCCGGACGTCCGGTCCGCTCGGTCGGCATGGGCTCGCTGTGCGTGCTGCTGGCCTCCGTACTGTGGGGGACCACCGGCACTGCCGCGACCTTCGCCCCCGACGTCGGCCCCCTCGCCATCGGTGCCGTCGCGATGGGTCTCGGCGGCCTGCTCCAAGCAGCCATAGCCGGCCCCCGTATCGCCGGGGAGGTCTCCGCGCTGCGCGAGCGCCGCGGTGTGGTGCTGCTCGGCGCCCTGGCCGTGGGCGTCTACCCGCTGGCGTTCTACAGTTCCATGCATCTGGCCGGAGTCGCCGCCGGAACCGTGGTGTCGATCGGTTCGGCCCCGCTCGCCTCGGCCCTCGTCGAACGCGTCGTGGACAAGCGCCGGCTCACGCGCCGCTGGACGGCCGGAGCGGTGCTGGGCCTGTCCGGCACGGCGCTGCTGTGCGCGGCAGAAGCGGTTGCGGCGGCCGACGAGCACACCGGCGCCCGCTCCGCGGGGTCGACCGTGCTCGGCGTCGGGCTCGGCCTGGTCGCCGGTCTCACCTACGCCCTCTACGCCTGGGCCGCCCACCGCCTGATCAGCCGCGGCATCAGCTCCCGCGCGGCCATGGGCGCGGTGTTCGGAGCGGGCGGCCTGCTGCTCATGCCGGTACTGCTGGCGACCGGCGGTCCGCTCCTCGACTCCTGGTCGAACACGGCCGTCGGCGCCTACATGTCCCTGGTGCCCATGTTCCTCGGCTACGTCCTGTTCGGCTGGGGGCTGGCGCACGTGCCGGCGAGCACCGCGACCACGCTGTCGCTGCTGGAGCCCGCCGTCGCCGCCGTGCTGGCCGTCCTGGTCGTCGGTGAACGGATCCCCGCGCCGGGTTGGATCGGCATCGCCCTGGTCGTCTGCTGTCTCGCCGTGCTCACCGTGCCGTCCCGTCGGCCGGCGATGCAGCAGGCGGTGGAGGACGGCTCGGCGTCTCCGGGCCGGGACCGCCTCCCGGCGGGCTCCGCCGGGCCGCCGTACCGCGAGAGCGGGCCCTTGTCCCAGGAAGCGCGGGACGGGCTTGTCGGCGGTGCAGGCGGCGGGTAGCGGCGCCTCCCCGTGGCGGGCCTGCCGTCGCAGTCGCCGCTGCCCGAGCGCCGTCACCCCCGGCCACCGCCGCCCGGAGCCGTCAGGGTGTGGGCGACGAGGTAGTCGACGGTGTCGGCCGGGCGCCGCCGCTGCCGCAGCGCGGCGCGCTGCCGGACCGCTCCGGTGCCGTGCAGGTCGAGCCGGGAGAGCAGGGAGTCGAACAGGGCGGTGTCGCCGTGCCGGGCAAGGGCGGGACGGATCCAGGCCAGCAGGCTCTGTATCCGGCGCGAGGACGGCGCGCGCAGGCGGGAGACCGGGTCGAGAGCCGTACCCGTGAGGCCTTCGCGGGCGGAGTGCCACGACGCCGCGCGCAGCAGGTGGGGGTCGGGCCGGGGGGCGGCCCGGCCGGCCCGGACCTCGGCGAGCGCGGTGGCGGCGGCCGCGCGGACCAGGGCGGCGAACAGCACGGCGTCGTCCACGGTCAGGGCCGCGTCGGCGACCCGCACCTCCAGGGTGGGCAGATGGTGGGAGGGCCTGATGTCCCAGTAGATCCCGCCGGCATCGAGCACCACACCGGTACCGATCAGGGTGGCGACGAGGTCGTCGTAGTGATCGGCGGACTCGAAGTACGGCGGAGGCCCGGCGGCCGGCCAGCGCGCCCAGCACACCGTGCGCCAACTGGCGTGGCCGGTGTCCCGCCCGCCCCACAACGGCGAGTTCGCCGCCACCGCGATCAGCACCGCGATCCAGGCTCGCAGATGATTGCTGACCTGGACGGCCTCCGCCCGGCTGTCCATACCCACGTGCACGTGACACGCACAGCACACCTGCTCCTCGTCCAGCGCGCCGAAGGCCCGCGCACTGCGTTCGTACCGGTCGCCGGGCATGAACGGCGGGGCGCCCGTCGGGGAGAGGACCGGGGTGCCGCTGGAGACCAGCCCGGCCCCGTGCGCGGAGGCCGCACGGGACAGGTGCAGCCGGTGGGCGTAGAGCTGTTCGGTGAGCGCGCCCAGATCCCGGTGGGGGTCCGTGCGCGTCTCGACCTGGTAGCGGGTCAGCTCCGGGGCGACCCGGTCGTCGAGCCTGGCCTTGGCGGTCGCGATGACCGGCGCCGCCACCGGCATCAGCAGCCGCGTGTGCGGATCGACGAGGAGGAACTCCTCCTCCACCCCCACCGTCAACAACGGCCCCCTCATCCTTGCCACCGGCCCGCTGCCGGTCTCGGGGGCGGCCGATCTCTCGCTGCGGGATATGCGGCTCTCCACAGACGGGATCCTTCACCGGGCGACCGGCAGGCTCCCCCCGACCGGGGGAAACCGCCGCGAACGGAGCGGCAGATGGCCGAAGAGCCCCGGTTGCGCGCTGGCGGGACGCGGGAGCGGACCGACGTCCTCCGCGGGCCCGAGTTCCTTGACATGTAAGTCTCGTAAAGCAACTCTGGAGGTCAAGGTGGACGATCGACGAGGAGGCGGGCTGTCTTGGAATGGACGGGCGCGTGTTACGCGGACACACCCACGACCGAGGTACGCGTGTGGATCGATGCCTCACCCGACACGGTGTGGGCCGTGGTCAGCGACATCGAGCTGATGCCGGGCATGAGTGAGGAACTCCGGTCCGTGGAATGGCTCGACGGGGCCGCCGGTCCCGCGGTGGGGGCCCGGTTCGTCGGCCGCAGCGAGCACGAGGCGCTCGGCGCGTGGGAGACGACATCCCACGTCATCGAGTGCGAAGCGCGGTCCGTCCTCGCCTGGGCGGTGGAGGATCCGGCCCGCCCCTCCGCGGTCTGGCGCTTCCGGCTTCGGCCCAGGGACGGCGGGACGGAACTCTCGCAGTGGATGCAGCTCGGCCCCGGGCGTTCCGGGCTGTCCGTGGCGATCGACCGGATGCCGGAGAAGGAACAGAAGATCGTCTTCGTGCGGATGCGCGAGTTCGAGCGCGCCATGACCCACACGCTGGCGCAGATCAAGCAGCGGGCGGAGGCGTGATGCGGACCGCCACCACCATCGAGGCCTCGGGCGGGGAATCCTGGTCCGGCCACACGGACTTCGTCGTCGAGGCCGAGAAACTGGGTCTGGACATCTGCTGGGTCGCCGAGGCGTGGGGCTCCGACGCGCCCTCGGCCCTCGGCTACTACGCGGCACGCACCGACCGGCTCCTCCTGGGCTCCGGCGTCATGCAACTGGGCACCCGGACACCTGCGGCCGTCGCGCAGACCGCCATCACCCTCTCCAACCTGTCGGGCGGGCGCTTCCTGCTCGGCCTCGGCGCATCCGGCCCCCAGGTGATCGAGGGACTGCACGGAGTGCCCTTCGCCCGGCCGCTCAGGCGCATGCGGGAAACCGTGGAGATCGTGAAACGGGTCCTCGACGGCGGCCGACTCTCCTATTCCGGGGCGGAGTTCAGGATCCCGCTGTCCGGCAGCGAGGCCGTCCCGATGCGGCTGTCGATGCGCGCCGAGCACGACATCCCCGTCTACCTGGCCTCACTGTCCCCGGCCATGCTCCGCCTGACGGGCGAGGTGGCCGACGGCTGGCTCGGCACCAGCTTCGTACCCGAGGGCGCGGCCGACGCCTACTTCGCCCATCTCGACGAGGGGTTGGACCGCAGCGGCCGTACCCGAGCGGACCTGGACGTCTGCCAGGGCGCCGAAGTCGCCTTCGCACCGGACGCGGACGCACTGGGCCACATGATCGCCCGACGCAAGAAGGAGCTCGCCTTCAGCCTGGGCGGCATGGGTTCGGCGTCCACCAACTTCTACAACAACGCCTACAGCCGCCAGGGTTGGGCCGACGTCGCGGCCGAGGTGCGTGAGCACTGGCAGGCCGGTGACCGGGACGGCGCGGTCGCTCTCGTGACCGACGAGATGGTGCTCGGTACGACGCTCATCGGCACGGAGGACATGGTCCGCGAGCGGCTACGGGTCTGGCGCGACGCAGGCGTCACCACCGTACGTCTCTATCCGGCCGGTGAAACCCTCGGCGACCGGCTCGACACCCTGGCCAGAGCGATCGAACTGGTCCGCGAGGTCGACGCGAACCCTCAGTCGGCGCAGAGCGGCTGACCCCCCGGCGCGTATGCGCCGACACCTGCGTCGGTTGCCGGTGTCTCGTGCCCGCGAGCACCGGATCCGGACGCCGGGATCACCCGGCGTCCGGATCCGGCGGCCTGCCTCCCTCCGACTCCTCCAGCCGGAAGCGTCGCCGGACGGCCGGGCGCTCGAGGAGCCGCGTGGGATAGCCGGGGCCGGGCCGAGCGGTGACGTCCTCCCAGGCGAGGGGCTCCCTGCAGTGCGAGCACACGACCTCGCCGTGGGCGTCATGGCCACAGGTCTCGTGCCGGGTGATCACCGGTGGCCCTTCCTCGTCCGCGAGCCACCGGTCGCCCCAGCGCGTCATGGCGAGGATGACACCGTAGAAATCGCGACCGGACTCGGTCAGCACGTACTCGTGGCGCACGGGCTGTGTCTCGTACACCTGCTTCTCCAGCAGGCCCGCCTCCACCAGCCTGCGCAGCCGCTCCGCCAGCGTGTTCCGGGCGATGCCCAACTCCTGCTGGAACGCGTCGAACCGGCGGATCCCGTAGAAGGCCTCCCTCAGCACCAGGGGGGTCCACCAGTCGCCCAGCAGATCCATGGTCCTGGCCACCGAACACGGCCAGTTCGCGAACGACGTGCGTCTCATACGGCGATGGTACGAGTCTTCTCGTGAGACTCAGCAGCCGGCGAGGGTGATCGTGTAGATCGTGGGGAAGGCACCTCAGACTACGTCTGGCGCCTCGGCGAGCCGAGCAGGAGACCAGGAGAAGAAGCATGGACATCGAAGCCGCATCCGGCTCCCTGCCGCACGTTTCCGCAGCGCGGTGCCCGGTACCCGAAGCCGATCCCGGACTGGTGGAGCGGTGGCGTGCGGCGGGTGGCGAACTGGTGGACCTGCTGTCCCAGGTGCGCGAGCAGCTCGGAGGCGTCGCCGCGTTCCGTCTGGGGCCGGCCCCGACCGTGCTCGTCACCGACCCGGAGGCGGTCCAGTACGTACTCGCCAGGCACCCGGAGCGGTACGTCAAACGTTCGCACCGCGCCCGCCTGCTCATCGGCGACGGGGTCGTCTCCGCCACCGGTACGGCCTGGAAGCAGCAACGCCGGTTGCTGCAGAGCCAGTTCACGGCCACCGGGATGCGGCGCTACGAACAGCGGATCACCGAGGCCGCCCGGACCACCGCCGGGCGCTGGGCGGCGTACGCCCGTACCGGGCAGCCCTTCGACGTCGGGCAGGAGATGCGGCGCTTCGCCCTGGACACCATCTGGCGCTCGCTCACCGGGCACCCCCTCGACGACGGGACCGAGCGCGAGCTGGGCGCCGTGGCTTCCGTGGCGGCCGTGCTGCCGACGCTGCCCGCCGACGTCCGCCACGCCCAGGACGCCGTTGCCGCCGATCTCGCCCGGATCGACGCGGTCGCCCGGAGCGCCGTCGAAGCCGTGCGCGGCGGGTCGACCGGGCCGGACGGACCCGGCCTGCTGCACGTTCTGATCGACGCCGCGGCCGAACTCCCCGCGTACACGGACCGGCTGATCCGCGACGAACTGGTCACGCTGCTCGTGGCCGGGCACGAAACCACCGCGACCACCCTGACCTGGCTCTACCTGCTCCTCGACGCGAATCCCACTGCCCGTGCGGAAGCGCTCACGGCGGGCGGTGAAGGATCGGAGCGACGCCGCGCGGCCCTGCAGGCCCTCGTCCATGAGACGCTCCGGTTCTACCCGTCCGCCTGGATCCTGCCCCGCTACGCCACCGAGGACGACACCCTCGCCGGATACGCGGTCGACGCGGGGACGGACATCCTGGTCTGTCCGTACCTCACCCACCGTGATCCGCGACTGTGGTCGGATCCGGACCGCTTCGATCCGCTGCGCTTCAGCACCCCGGACGCCCGCCCGACCCGGCCCGGCGCGTACTACCCCTTCGGCATCGGACCCCGCGCCTGCCTCGGCATGCAGTTCGCGATCCGCGAATCGACAGTCCTGCTCGAACACCTGCTGCCGCACCACACGCCGGTCTTCAGCTCCGTCCCAGAGAAGGCCGCGTACGGCATCACGGTCCGCCCGGACGGGCCCACCCCCGCCACCCTGCAACCACCACTGCTCGCCTGAAGCGCGCGCGGCGCGACGACGGTTTCCCAAGAGGCGCACAGAGCGCCACTTGACTTCGAGCGCACTCGAATTCGTAGCGTTCCGACATGAGCACTGCACAGCACAAGATCGGATCCGGTTTCGGCGCCACCAGCACCGCCGACGACGTCCTGGAAGGCATCGATCTGACGGGCAAGCTCGCCCTCGTCACCGGCGGGTACTCGGGGATCGGCCTGGAGTCCACCCGGGCGCTCGCCAAAGCGGGCGCCCATGTGGTCGTGCCCGCCCGCCGTCCGGCCACAGCCGAACAGGCGCTGGCCGGCGTCTCCGGTGTCGAGCTGGAGGAGCTGGACCTCGGCGACCTGGAGAGCGTGCGCGGCTTCGCCGAGCGGTTCCTCGGCTCCGGGCGGACGATCGACATGGTGATCGACAGCGCCGGGATCATGGCGTGCCCGGAGACCCGGGTGGGGCCCGGCTGGGAGGCCCAGTTCGCCACCAACCACCTCGGCCACTTCGCCCTCGTCAACCGTCTGTGGCCCGCGATCGCACCCGGCGGCGCCCGGATCGTCTCCGTCTCCTCCCGTGGCCACCACTTCTCCGGCATCCGCTGGGACGACGTCCACTCGCGGCAGGGCTACGACAAGTGGGAGGCCTACGGCCAGGCCAAGACCGCCAACGTCCTGTTCGCGGTCGAGCTCGACAAGCTCGGCCGCGATGCCGGCGTCCGTGCCTTCGCCGTGCACCCCGGCTCCATCATCACCCCGCTCCAGCGGCATCTGCCCAAGGAGGAGATGATCGAGCGCGGCTGGATCGACGAGGACGGCAACGCGCTCAACCCCGAGGGCTTCAAGACCCCGCCGCAGGGTGCGGCCACCCAGGTGTGGGCGGCGGCCTCGCCGCAGCTGGACGGGAGCGGCGGCGTCTACCTCGAGGACTGCGATGTCGCCGAGGTCGCGCGGGAGGGCGACGAGGCGCGCCTCGGCGTCAAGGACTGGGCGATCGACCCGGAGCAGGCGGCTCGGCTGTGGGAGCTCTCGGCGGAGCTGACGGGCGTCAACGCGTTCCCCGCCGGGAACTCCCGGTAACTCCCCAGGGCCCGTGGCCCGTTCGGCCGGCGGGTGAGATCCTCCGACACGGCCCGCAGCCGGGTGGCGGCCGGTGATGCCCTCCACCGTCGGCGAGGCCGCCGGCAGTACCGAGGTCGCGGCGCCCTGCTCCACCGTCTTCCGCGGCGGCAGCGCAACGGCGCCCGAGGCCACGAACCCGGCCACCTCCCGCATGTCCATGTGCCGGGCCAGGGAGGTGTCGCCGATGGTGCCCGGCACGAGCGCGTTGGCGGTCTTCGGCTGACCGTAGGCGGTGCAGGCGTCGTAGGTGCGGAAGCGGTAGTGGAAGCGGTAGTCCACGTCGTCGAAGACCACCGGTGAGAAGAGGTCGCCGAGGGAACTCACCGATTTGGGCGGAAGTTCAGCCTCCAGGCGGACCTGATGCGTCTGCGGCTGTGGAAGCTGCCGGAGCGCCCCACGGCCTCCGGACCCGAGTCAGATGGATCCTGCCGATCTCCTGGCCGTGGTCCTCGCCGCGGCTCAGGCGTGGTTCCGGGCCGTGGAGGGCGCCGGCCGCCAGGAGCCCGGCCGGTCCTGGTCGGCGCAGCGGCTGGCCCTGCACGGGCGGCGGTCGTCGAGGCCGCCCGCCGGATCAGCGAGCCGAGGACCGCCGGCGAGTAGCGTCGGGCACACAGGTGCGGCAGTGCCGGAGTGAGTGCGGCGCTGAGGACAACGGATGCCGCGGCCTGGGCGGCGACGCGTGCGCGGGATCCGGTGTCCCGGCGAGGTCCTGCCGCCGTATGTCGAGCGTCAGGCGATGCCGCAGAAGACGTCCGAGCCGACGCTCCGCCGTTTTGTGGATGAGCAGGGACAGCCCCAGCATGCAGAGGACGGACACCGCCGTCGACGGCAGCACCCCCAGCGCCGGACAGGCCCGGATCAAGCCTTTGGCCAGGGGAATTCCGATGCTCTGATGGACGAGGTAGAAGGGGTAGGTGAGGCTCCCGGCGGTGACCAGCCAGCGTCGGCGCAGCCCCGTCAGCGGTCCGACACCGGCCAGTGCCAGCAGGCCGAGGCAGGTCGTGAGCACGATCGCGCACACGGTCCAGGAGGGCCGGTGCTCGCCGGGGGGAGTGGCGGCGTGATCGGCCACCCGGAGTGCGAGCACGGTGAGTTCGTAGGACCAGGCGAAACCCAGCAGCAGCCACAGCAGGAGGTTCTGTCCGAACCTGTGCATGAGGTGGAGCACGATTCCGGCGACGAAGAGGCCGGTGTACCGGGGGAGTACGAATTCGTCGACCAGCGGAGAGTGGAGTTCGAGGCTGACGACGCCGGCCAGGAGCCAGGCTCCGCAGAAGGCCACCACCCGCCGGTAGGTCAGCCCGAAGACGAGCAGCAGGGCCATCAGCAGGTAGAAACGTGCCTCCACCCACAGCGTCCAGCTGACGCCGTCGACCGGGTCGAGGCCCAGCGGACCCGGAACCATCGTCAGGTTTCCCAGGACCGTACGCGCGTCGATGCGGGTGGCGGCGGGCCAGTGGCCCACGCGTGCGGCCAGGACGAGCAGGACGACCAGGAGCAGGGCGCACCAGTAGGCCGGGAAGAGCCGTGCGACACGGGAGACGGTGAACTGTGCGGGAGTCCGCCCCCAGCCGCTCATGCAGATGACGAATCCGCTGATGGCGAAGAAGAACTCGACGCCCAGCCAGCCGTAGCGGCTGATCTCGTGCAGGAACGGGGCGAGGTCCCGCAGCTCGGTCCGTCCCCAGAAGTGCGGGGTGGGCGTCCCGAGGAAGTGGTACGCGGCCACCATCACCGCTGCCGCCAGACGGAGTCCGTCGATCGCGGCGAGGCGGGTCCGCCCGCCCCGCGGCCCGGGGGAAGGCATGTCGGATGCCATGTCGGAACCAGGGCCGTCTCAGGCGGTGGGCAGGGGCGAGCGGCTGACACGTATCTTCGACTGGCCGTGCGGGCGCTTCTCCCAGTCCTCCATGAACCGTGCGTGCAGACCGTGCCGCCGCGCCAGGGCCAGGAGGGTCCCGGTGCGGTAGTAGAAGTCCTCGTGCAGCACCTGGTGTTCGGTGCCCTCGGTGCGGTCGAAGGTGAAGTCGAAGAACCCGGTTTCCGTCAGCACGCGCCCGACGTGCGCGAGGCACTGCTCGATGACCGCCAGCGGCGAGTGGGAGAAGACGCTGTGCGCGTGGACCACGTCGAAGTGGTCGCTGGGCAGGAAGTCCAGGGTGAGGTCGAGCGTGATGGTCAGATGCGGCAGCTTCTCCTGGAGCCTGCGCTCGGTGAGTGTCTTCTTCGCGGCCGTCAGGATGTCGGGCGAGATGTCGATGCCGTAGTAGTTGCCGGTGTCGAGGTGGCTGATGAATCGCCAGCCGCCGCGCAGGTTGCCGCAGCCGATGTCGAGCATCCGGTGTTCGGGGCGCAGCCCGTGTTCGACGAGGTAGTCGAACTGCATCTGCCCGAGCGCCAGCCAGCTGTCGTGGGTCCGGCTGCCGACCGCGGCTTCCGGGTTGCGGCGGGTGTCCGAGGCCATCACGGCCCGGTAGTAGCCGACGTGGTCGGGGTGCTTCAGGCGCAGCCACGCGTCCCGGCCGGCCCGGCGCAGGTACGGGACGACGCGGCCGGGGTGGCGCAGGGCGTAACCGGTCTTGTGGGTGAGGGCGGCGCGGTTGTTGCGCAGCTTCTGCGGCGACGTGGCGTCGGCGGGCATGGCGAAGCGACCTCCGGACGAAGAGGGGATCCCGGTGAGTGGGGGAGGAGGTGAAGCGGTGAATGAAACGAGATGAACGAAACGAGATGAAGTGGTCAGACGCGGCGGCGCAGAAGCAGCACGGTGACGACGGTGAGCACGATGGCGAGGCCGCCGAGGACGGCGGTGTCGGTCCACTGGAAGGCCCAGTAGTCACCGGCCGGGTTGGCCTTGTAGAAGCGGGCGACGTATCCGTGCGCCGCCATGCACTCCTTGAGCTGGGTGCCTGACGGGAAGGCGCATTTCAGCACGTCGTCGTGGCGGCCGGAAGCGGTTATCAGGCCGTAGGTTCCGGTCGACCACTTCTCGCCCATCGGCGCTTTGGGGACGCTGCCGGCGCTGACGTAGGTGTGCGGCGGGACCAGCAGACGGGCCCGGTGTGTCCACTCCAGCAGGAGTGTCATCACCCCCGTCGCCAGCAGGGTCAGGCCCATCGCCGCCAGGACCCGGCGGGCCAGCAGGCCCAGCAGCGTGCCGGCCGCCAGACCGAACAGGGCGGCCGCGACGACGCGGGGACCCGAGCCGCTCAGGGCGGTGTTGTCGTACCAGAACAGGCCGTAGCTCCGGTCGGCGGCCGGCCGCCACCACCACGAGAACACGCCCGCGAGCAGCCCGGAGAGGGCGATCGTGGTCGCCGCGGCCAGGGCGAACCGGGAGGCGAACCACTGACCGCGGCTCACGCCCTGGGCGAGGACCAGGCGGTGCGTGCCCAGTTCCCGGTCGCGGCCCAGCAACGGGGCACCCCAGAAGACGCCGATGACGACGGGCAGCGCGATGTTCAGCACCCCGAGGTACTTCAGCGGCTCGACGTCCAGCAGCAGGGGCAGGCCGGTGTCGGACCGTGTGCAGTACAGCGGTCCGGTGGCGCAGTGGTCGAACAGCCCGCTGTGCAGGGCGTCCAGCATGCCCGAGCGGTAGTACACGGCGACCGCCACCGCGACCACCAGGGCGGCCGCGCCGATGCCGGCCGACACACGCTGCTGGCGCCACGCGAGCCAGAGAGAGCCCTTCACGCCGCCGCCTCCGTCCGCTCGGCCGGGGCGGGCTGCCTCGGTTCGGCAGCCTGGAGGTAGCCGATCAGGATGTCCTCCAGCCTGGGTCGCTCGACGTGCCAGTCGCCGCGCAGCGGCCCGTGCCGTCGTATCAGCGCGGTCAGTTGTCGGCCGGCGGTCCGGCGCTGTACGACGGTGTGTTCGGCGACCAGGGCGTCCGCCTGGTCGGCATGTCCGGTCAGCACGGCGTGGCTCTCGCGCACCGAGTAGGCGTCCTCGCTCAGCTCGACGCGGCCGTCGCGCAGCACCAGCACCCAGTCGCAGGTCTCCTCGATCTCGGGCAGGACGTGCGAGGACAGCACGATGCTCGTGCCGCGCTCGGCGGCCTCGGCCATCAGCCCCGCCATGATGTCGCCCCGTGCCACGGGATCGAGGTCGGCCAACGGCTCGTCGAGCAACAGGAGTTGGGGCCGCTTGCCCAGGGCCAGGGCGAGCGCGACGCGAGTGCGTCGCCCCGGGGACAGCTCGCCGACACGTGCGTGGAGCGGGATACCGCCCCCGCGTACGATCCGCTCGGCAGTCGTCCGGTCCCACGAGGAGTTCAGCTTCTCGCCCATCAACAGGGTGTCCGCCACCGTGAAACGGGGATAGAGCGGCTTGTCCTGCGTGAGCAGAGCCACCCGGGCGCGGGCCTCGGGCGTGCCGGGTACGGCGTCCAGTGCACGCAGCTCCCCGGAGCCGGGCCGCAGCAGGCCGCCGGCCAGGTGCAGCAGCGTGGTCTTGCCGGCGCCGTTGCGTCCGACGAGGGCGGTGACACGACCGCCGGGCACGGTGAACTCGCAGTCCCGCAGAGCCCAGCCGCCCCGCCTCCGGTACCGGAATCCGAGTCCCGTGGCGCGCAGCGCGTCCGGCGCGTCAGGCCCGGTCATACGTCCTCCTTCGTGTTCTGCCGCTCCCGGTCGCCCGGGGTCTGGCTGTCCTGCTCGTGCTCGTTGTCGTAGGTGTCGAGAGCCGTGGTGACCAGGGCGAGGACATCGGCCCGCTCCAGCCCCGCCGTTCGCGCGCGGGCCACCCAGTCGGCGACCTCCCGGCGCAGTGGCGCGTCGTCCTCCGCGGCGGGCCGGGCGAGCGACCGCGTCACGAAGGTTCCGAGGCCCCGGCGCAGTTCGACCAGGCCGGCCTGCTCCATGTCGCGGTAGGCCCGGAGCACGGTGTTGGGGTTGATGGCGGTCGCCGCCACCACCTGCTTGGCCGTGGGCAACTTGTCCCCGACCTTCAAGATGCCCATCCGGAGCGCCCGTTCGGTCTGCTCGACGATCTGCACATAGGCCGGTACGCCGCTGCCGCGGTCGATCCGGTAGTCGATCACGTCGCTTCCTCGGCTCCATCATGCTTGTGCTAATGAATTAATGGAAGCATGGTGGATCCTCGACGGCGATGTCAAACGCGGAGCCGTGCTCCCGGCGGGGCGGGGTCGCGCCCTGAGATGCCGTCCGTCGTGAATGTGAAAGCCTGGACCTGCGGACCCGTGAGGTGAACCGGAACGGCCCAGGAGGTGCAGCACCGTGCGCGAGATACGCGAGACGGCATCGGTGAGCGGGGTCGGGCCCACGATGCTGGCGGACGTCAAGCCGCCGTTCATTCCCGAGGGCGCTTCCGGGATGACCGTCCTCGTCGAGTGGCCTCCCGGCGACCCCGGGACTCCTCCGCACCGCCACTCCGGGCCGTGTTTCGGATACGTCCTCGAAGGTGCGGTCAGGTGGGAGCTGGAGGGTGAGCCGGAGCGCGTGATCAAGGCGGGTGAGACGTTCTGGGAGCCCGGCGGCGACGTGATCCACTACCAGGACGGCAACGCCCTGCCGGACGCGCCGGCCAAGTTCGTCCTGGTCATGATGTGCGCGCCGGGCCAGCCGATGCTCACACTCGTCGACGAGGACGAACTGAGGGAGCGAGCCCAGCTGCGGGCTCCGCGTCCCACCGGCTGAAGCCGGCGCGGACACCGGCCTCATTTGGTTTCAAGCGATACCGTATCGAATGAGTGTATGGCTGGTAATGTGCCCCTTATGGCCGCCGACGCTCCTCGCCAACCCGCTGTCTCGCGCGCGACCGACCGCCCCGGGGACCGGTCGCCCTTCGCTCTGGGGCTGTTGCTGCGCCGGGCCCACTGGCGTGCGGCCGCGCTGATGGGGGAAGTGCTTCGGCCGCTCGGTGTCGAGTTGCGACATTTCGCCGTGCTGATCGTGCTGGTCAACCGCGGGCCCACGGTGCAGCGGGACCTGGCGGCGGCGACCGGGTCGGACAAGGCGGGCATCATGCGGGTCGTGGACGACCTGGAGCGCAAGGGTCTGGCCGTACGCAAGGCCGTTCCCGGGGACCGGCGGGCGCGAGCGGTGGAGATCACCCCTGAAGGGATCGAACTCTTCGACGCGGCCCATGTGGCCGCGGAGCCGCTGGCCGGGCGTCTGGTCGCCGAACTGGGTGCCGGGGAGTCCGAGCAGCTGACGGAGCTGCTGACCCGGCTCGCTCATCCTGCGGACGACGAGGCGTAAGCACACCTGCGCGCCGGTTTCCGGTCGCAGCGGCGCGCCTCTTCTCGTCACGCCACTCATCACTCGATCCACGGAGAACCCTCGTCGAGGGCTGAACCATGCCGCAAGATAGTTGAGAGCGATACAGTATTGAATGATACTATCTTGAGTGTAACGAAGATGGCCCCGTTGAAGAGAGGGAGGCGGGCGATCATGGACGTCTATGAGGCCGTCGCGAGCCGGCGGGCGGTGCGCGCGTTCACCGACCGGCCTGTGCCGAGGGAAACGCTGGAGCGGGTGCTGTCCGCCGCGGCCTGGGCGCCGTCGGGATCGAACATCCAGCCGTGGCGGGCCTACGTGGTGACCGGCGGGCCGCTGGCCGAGATCAAGAAGCGCGCCGGTGAGCGGCTGGCGGCAGGCGACCCCTGGGACGAGCGGGAGTACGAGATGTACCCGCCCGACCTGAAGTCCCCGTACCGAGAGCGCCGATCCGACTTCGGCAGGGTGCGCTATGGCGCACTCGGCATAGCCCGCGACGACTGGGAGGCGCGCCGGAGGGCCGCCACCGAGAACTGGAACTGCTTCGGGGCGCCCGCCGCTCTGTTCTGCTACATCGACCGCGACCTGGGCCGGGCCCAATGGTCCGACGTCGGCATGTTCCTGCAGACCGTCATGCTGCTGCTCCGCGCTGAAGGGCTGCACAGCTGCGCGCAGATGGCGTGGTCGGAGTACCGCAGGACCGTCGCGGACGTGCTGTCGCCGCCCGAGAACCTCATCCTCTTCTGCGGCATGGCGATCGGATACGAGGACGTCAAGGTCCCTGGCGACCGCACGGGCCGGGCGCCGCTCGGCGAGACGGTCACGTTCGTCGACGGTCTCTGACGCGGCCCCTCCCCGGCCGGTCGGCAGGCGCAACAGGTCGATTCATGTGGCGCCCACATAGCGGCTCGTATGCCATATTGCGCACGTAATCGGGAAGAAAGGTATGTCATGAAGATCGCAGTCATCGGCGGTACCGGACTGATCGGGTCGCAGGTCGTCACGAACCTGAACGCGGCCGGACACCAAGCGGTACCGCACTCGAAGTCCACCGGAGTCGACATCATCAGCGGTCAGGGCCTGGACGAGGCGGCGGCGGGAGCCGACGTCGTCGTCAACCTGACGAACTCCCCGACCTTCGACGAGGCCTCCCTGGCGTTCTTCCAGACCTCGATGGACAACCTTCTGGCCGCGGCCCGGAAGGGCGGTGCCGGCCACTTCGTCATCCTCTCGATCGTCGGTGTGGACCAGGTGCCGGAGCTGGACTACTACCGCGCCAAGGCGCTCCAGGAGAAGATCCTCGCGGCCGGACCGATCCCCTACTCGATCGTGCGGGCCACGCAGTTCATGGACTTCATGGACGCGGTTCTGTCCTGGACCGCCGACGCCGACACCGTCCGGCTGCCCGCCACGCCCATCCAGCCCATCGCCTCCAAGGACGTGGCCGCCGCGGTGGCGGAGGTCGCCGCGGGCGCCCCGCTGAACGGCATCCGGAACGTCGCCGGTCCCGAGATCTTCGCCCTGGACGAACTGGGCCGGATCACCCTGTCCCACAAGGGCGACAGCCGTACCGTCGTCACCGACCCCACCGCAGGCATGTTCGCCGCCGTCAAGGGCGACGTCCTCACGGACAAGAACGCCCGCCTCGCCCCGACCAGCTACACCGAGTGGCTCTCCTGACACGGGCGAGCCCGCCGCGCCGGCCCCGCTGCCCGGGCCGGCTCACCCGCCGGGATTCACAGGTCGTTCAGCAGTACGGCAGCTCCGTCGAAGCGGCCCGCTTTCAGGTCGCGCAGTGCCCGTGGCGCCTCGGAGAGCGGGTAGGGATGTGTGGTGGCCCGGACACCGTACCGGGCCGCGAGCGCCAGGAAGTCCCGGCCGTTGTCCCGGGTGTTCGAGGTGACGCTGCGCAGTTCCTTCTCGTAGAACAGCTCGCTCTCGTAGCGCAGCGCCGGGACATCGCTGAGATGGATACCCGCGACCGCCAGGACCCCGCCCCGGTCCAGTGCCCGCAGTGCCACCGGCACGAGCGCACCGGCCGGTGCGAACAGGATCGCCCCGTCCAGTGGCTCAGGCGGCTGGTCGTAGGCTCCGCGGGCCGACGCACAGCCCAGGTCGAGGGCGAGCCGTCGCGAGGCCTCGTCGCGGGTCAGGACATGGACCGTCGCTCCCTGTGCCAGGGCGACCTGAGCGCACAGGTGGGCGCTGCCGCCGAATCCGTACAGCCCGAGGCGCCCGCCCGGCGGCAGTGATGTCCGCAGCAGCGCCCGGTAGCCGATGATGCCCGCGCACAGCAACGGCGCGAGTGCGACGTCGTCGACGTCCGCGGGCAACCGGTAGGCGAAGGCGGCCGGGACGGTGGTGTACTCGGCGTAGCCGCCGTCGGCGTTCCAGCCGGTGTACTCGGAGCAGGGGCACAGATTCTCGTCCCCGCGCAGGCAGTACCGGCAGGTGCCGTCCGTACGCCGCAGCCACGCCACTCCCACCCGGTCGCCGGCCGCCCACCCGCTCACACCCGCACCGATGCCGTCGACCACGCCGACCACCTCGTGGCCGGGAGTCACCCCGGCCCGGCGCACCGGCAGGTCCCCCTCGGTGACGTGCAGATCGGTCCGGCACACGCCGCACGCCCGCACCCGCACGAGCAGCTCACCGGATCCCGGCTCCGGCACGGGCCGCTCGACGAGCCGCAACGGCCCCTCTTCGACAGGCCCCGGCCGGTCCACCACCCACGCACGCATCGGCTGTGCCCCCTGTCCTGTCACGCCTGCCCCTCCAGTGTGGGCCGACACGACGGCCGGCGCGCGCTACCCCGCGGAAGGGCGCATTCGAGCGCGTCCGCGCGGGAGATCTCGGACTTCTACGCTTCATGCCATGGGAGCAGCCGCAGATGTGTCCGCCGTGACGAACTTGATTGCCACGTATGCGGAGTTGGTCGATGACGGCGATTTCGCCGGCGTCGGGGCGTTGTTCGCCGACGCCGTCCTCCGGGGAAGCGGAGTGCCGGCGGAGGGCCGGGAAGCGGTGGAGAAGATGCTCCGGGACACCGTGATCCTCTACGAGGACGGTACGCCGCGCACCCATCACGCCACGACGAACATCGCCGTGGAGGTGGACGAGGAGGCGGGCACCGCTGCTGCGCGTTCGTACGTCACGGTCTTCCAGGCCCTGCCCGGCCTGCCGTTGCAGCCCATCGCGGCAGGACACTACAGCGACCGCTTCGAGCGAAGCGGAGACGGGCGGTGGCGGTTCGCGGAGCGCCGGGTCCGGATCCGTCTGGTGGGCGATGTGAGCCGCCACCTGCGCGGGTAGGCCGCCGCTCGCGCGCCGGCCGGTGTACGACAGGGCTGAACGGCCCGGTGTCGCCCTGCTCGGCGACGGGCTCAGGGCAGGATGGAGTCGATGTAGCCGCCGTCGGCTCGCACGGCGCCGCCCGTCGTGGCGGAGGCGTGGGGTGAGGCGAGGTAGACGACCAGGTTGGCGATCTCCTCGGGCTCGATGAGGCGCTGGAGCAGGGACTGGGGGCGGTACGTGACCATGAACTCGTGCTGCGCCTGGTCCCAGGGCTTGTCGTCGCCGACGAGTTCTCGGACGAATTGCTCGACGCCGCCGGTGTGGGTCGGCCCCGCGATGACGGAGTTGACGGTGACGCCGGTGCCGGCGGCGTCCTTGGCGAAGCCGCGGCTGACGGCGAGCAGTGAGGTCTTCGTCATGCCGTAGTGGATCATTTCGGCGGGGATGACCACGGCCGAGTCGCTGGCGAGGTTCAGGACGCGTCCCCAGCCCCGTTCCTTCATGCCGGGCAGGTAGGCGCGGATGAGGCGGATGGCGGAGAGGACGTTGACGTCGAAGTACCGGCGCCATTCGGCGTCGTCGATCTCCAACGGAGGGGCCGAGCCGAAGATGCCGAGGTTGTTGACCAGGATGTCGACGGCCGGGGCGGCCGCCAGTACGGCGGCGGCGCCCCGCTCCGTCGACAGGTCGCCCACGGCGCCTGTGACCTCGCCGCCGCCGGATCCGCTGCGCACGGCGTGTACGGCCTTTGCGACACGCTCCTCGCTGCGGCCGTTGACGACGACGCGGGCTCCCGCGCGGGCGAGGCCTGTGGCGATGGCCTGGCCGATGCCCTGGGTGGAGCCGGTGACCAGGGCGGTGCGGCCGGAGAGATCGATCTGCATGACGCGTCCCCTCGTCGAGTCTGGCGATGGCGGCGGCGGGGCGTGAGCGCGGCCTTGCCGGTGGCGGAGATCACGATGATGCCGCCGGGCAGGTGGCGACCGGCGCCGCGGCGCACTCCGTACCGGGTTACGCCATCTGCCCCGGCTGTTCCCACGATCGCCTCGCCACCGTGGCGACGGGGAAGGTCGAAGGCTGCCAGGTGAGCGCCGGCGTTCGTCGCATCGGCAGCCAAGACACCGTAAGGACTTCCTGGTTCGGGCAATGGATTACGGAGCCTTCCCCACGACGATCTCCGAGCGAAGTCCGTGTTCTCGACGCTCACGAGGAAGGTCCACCCGTGAGACTGACCCGCGCTGCCCTGGTTGTCGCGGCCACCGCTCTGGCGCCGGCGCTTCTGATCGCCGCCCCCGCGTCCGCTGCCCCCTCGCCCCACCCGGCCGGTGCCTCTGTCACCTCCGTGACGGCCACGTCCGACGCGGACGGCTCGGCCACGCCGGTGGACGAGAAGTCCGACGACGAGGTGCGGATGGCGATCATGCGCGTCATCGCCGACCCGAGCACCGGCAGGGCGGTCTGTGCCGCCGCGCAGAAGGCCGTGGACGGCACCATCGAGGACCAGCGGAACTTCCTGAAGACCGGCCGTTCGGCAGCCCGGGCGGAGGACGACCGCGTCGCCGTCTTCCGGATCCTCGCCGTCGCTCGCCAGAACAACGGCAAGGCGGTCGTCAAGGAGGCCACCAAGGCCCTCGACGACGGCTCACCGGCCGCCCTGCGCGCCTTCCTGGAGACCGGCCACCGCCTGGCCCAGGCCGAGGACGACCGCGTGGCCGTCTTCCGGATCCTCGCCGATCCGGCCACCGGCGCGGCACTCCGCGCAGCCGCGGAGCGGGCCCTCGACGACGGCACGCCGGAGGCGTTGCGGTACTTCCTGGAGCACGGCCGGTACGAGGCGGGCGCCTGAGCGCCGGCGGGGACGCCGCACGCGGACGTCCCCGTCCCCGCTGATCCCGCTGGGAGAAACGCAGTGTGCCGGGGGAGAGTTGGGCCGTCGGCCCCTGGGAAATGGGTCGATGGCGTCGCCGAGCCCTGGCACAGTGGCGCACCATGGATGACTCAGTGCTTCTGACGGCTGCGGATGTGCAGCTCATGCAGAGCCTGGCGCAGCAGGTCACTGCCGTCCGTCCCGACCTGGTCAACAGCGACGCGTCCTATGGCGAGCTGGCCTGGAACTGGGGCAAAGGGTACGCACGCGCCGGCGAGAGCTGGCTGCGTCGGCTGTGGTTCTCCGGTGCCGATCCGGTCGCGTGGGGCTGGGCCCGTCTGCCGCACCGGGCGAGGCGGAGCGACGGGTCGGTGGCGGACGTCACCAGCGCCTGTCTGGTGTATCAGGTCCATCCCGACCACAGCGAGCTGGTGGACGAGGTGATCGACTGGTACGACACCGTGGCGGCCGGCCTCGAGCGCACCGTCGTACCGTCCGACGCCGATGAGTTCGCCCTGGGGCGATGGGCGGCGCACGGTTATGGCATCGATCCGGACTCGCTCGGCGACACGGGCTCCTGGACTCAGCTCAACGAGCGGGACCTCGATGTCCTGGAGCAACCGGTGCTGCCGGACGGCTTCCGGTTCCGCACCGCCGACGAGGCCGGGCCGCGGGCCGCGGTCCGGGCTCATCTGGACGCCTGGGCTCCGTCGACGTACACGGCCGAGGCCTACGAGGGGGTGCGGCGGACACCGCCGTACCGCGGTGACCTGCACGTCCTGGTGGAAGCACCGGACGGGACGATGGCCGCATCGACGGTCATGTGGCTCGACGAGGCGAACCGGACCGCCGAATTCGAGCCGGTCGGCACGCATCCGTCCTACCGGCGGCTCGGGCTGGGCCGCGCGATGCTCCTGCACGGGATGCACCTGGCACGGGAGGCCGGGGCCGGTCACATGACGGTCGCCTGTCTGGGCGCGCCAGGGTATCCCGCGGCACGTGGACTGTATGACGGCGTCGGGTTCCGTCCGCTCTCACGCGACGTGCCGCTCATCAAGCCCCGGGGCTAGGGCAGCAGCCGGATCGTGAGCCGTCCCCGCTCCTCGTTCGCCGCCCGGTCCGCGAGAGGGTCCCGGAAATGCCCTCCGTCGGGCCGCTGCCGACGCCGCTGAGGGGCCTGTGGGCGTGACGCCACCCATAGGAGCCAGATCACATCCTATGCGGCGTCGTAGAAACGGAACGGTCCGAGCAGGGATTTAATCCGGCATATACCACCATTTCCGACATTGCTCCGATGTGGCGTAGTACGTCACATCATTGCGCTCGGCCAGGTCCGCCGCTAACCATTGCTGTCGTTGCCGGGGCCAAGCGACGGACCGACCGGATTCCCGCCGGACTGTCGCCCCCACCCGCAGCACGGGGCCCAGCCCCCCCGCAGCCGTCAGAGGCGGCCTGCACTGACCTTGTCCCCCACGAAGGGTTCTTTCGCATGACCATGACCGCTCGCACCCGCATCGCCCGCCTGCGCACCCTCGCCCTCACCGGCATCACCACCACCGGCGCCGCAGCCGCCGCCCTGACCCTGATGCCGACGACCGCGCAGGCCGCCGAAGCGACGCAGGCACCCGCCTCCCACGCGGTCACGGCCTCCAAGAAGGTCTCGGCGAGCGACAGCCGCACCACCTCCCAGCAGAAGGCCGGCTACTCCAACAACCTCGACGGCTGGATCAAGCAGTCCCTCCAGATCATGAAGGCCAAGGGCATCCCGGGCAGCTACGACGGCCTCAAGCGCAACATCATGCGCGAGTCCGGCGGCAACCCCTCCGCCCAGAACAACTGGGACGTGAACGCGCAGAAGGGCACCCCCTCCAAGGGTCTGCTCCAGGTCATCGACCCCACCTTCAACGCCTACCACGTCTCCGGCACCGCCCAGAGCGTCACGGACCCGGTCGCCAACATCACCGCGGCCGCCAACTACGCCGCCCACCGCTACGGCTCCATCGACAACGTCAACTCCGCGTACTGAGCCCGGAGCCGGACGACCACCGACGGCGCACTGCAACCTCGCAGGACCGACGCAGTGCGCGCGGGAACACGGCCGCCGCGGGGCCAGGACCGGCACGAGCAAGGGCACTTCAGCATCCCAAGGCTCGAACCTGCCGTTGTCGGCCCCCGAAGGCAGCGCGCCCGTGTCGCGCCCCATCCGGAACCGGTCAGGCAGCGACTCTGCCCCCACGTTGCCCGTTCCGACCTGACGGTCGGGACCGTCCTCGCCCTACACCGGAACGGTAGATCCCGGTGCGGTGAGGAGAGGCGTGCGCGGACACAAGAAGCAAGACGAGAACGCC
Organism: Streptomyces sp. MUSC 14; assembly: GCF_001866675.1. Classification (NCBI taxonomy): domain Bacteria; kingdom Bacillati; phylum Actinomycetota; class Actinomycetes; order Kitasatosporales; family Streptomycetaceae; genus Streptomyces; species Streptomyces sp. MUSC 14. Next base: position 24,859 of record NZ_MLYN01000017.1, on the reverse strand, counting down.
CCCGCAGCCGGGAACACGCGCAAGGCCGCCGCGGAGCTGGCGATGGAGCCGCGACACCCGGAGCGTGCGGACACGCCGCAGCCGCTGCGACCGGACGCGGTGATCGCTCTGCAGCAGCTGATCGGCAACGCCGCAGTCGGTGAGGCGCTCAGCCGGGCCAGGGCGGAACACACCGACGTGGCCGAACGCCAGACCGCCTCCGTGCACGAGGTACTGCGCTCTCCCGGCCGTCCCCTGGGCGATGCGGTACGTGCCGACATGGAATCCGCGCTGGGCGCGGACTTCTCCGACGTTCGTGTGCACACCGACCGGGCGGCCCACGAGTCCGCCGCATCGGTCGCCGCGCAGGCCTACACCTCCGGCTCCCACATCGTCTTCCGGCGGGGCCGCTACGACACGGCGTCCGACGCGGGCCGCGAAGTGCTCGCCCACGAGTTGACGCATGTCGTCCAGCAGCGCCGCGGTCCGGTCGCCGGTACGGACACCGGGGGCGGGCTGGCCATCAGTGATCCCTCCGACCGGTTCGAGCGCGAGGCGGAACGGGTGGCGGCCGATGTCATGGCCGGCGCCCCGGCCGCCGCACCGAGCCCGGCCCCCCACGTCGGTGCCGCCCTGCCTGTCGCACGTCTGATATCGGTCGACGAATTCCGGCGCAGGACCGCTGTCGGTCTCCTGGAGAAGCGCGGCTCGTCGATCGTCCGGGTCGAGGACGCGCTCGCCGCCTATCACCGGCTGCCGGTGGACAGCTACCTGGCCAGACGCCGGCAACTGGATGCGCTCAGGGCCGCCGCCGAGGAATACCGCGCCCAGTCCAAGTCGGGACGGCACCAAAAGGCGGTCGACGACCTGGTCGCCGAGAGCCACGCGGAGTCCAACGAGATCAGGCTGCCGGCCGTCGTCGAGGAGATCCTCCGGCACGTGGCGGCCCACGCGGAGATCTACCGGCAACTGGCCGACGTCGACCGACAGGCCGACCAGCTGGCAAAGGCGCGCGGTCTCCTCGCCGCGCAGGAGACGATCCTGCATCAGATCCAGGTCACCGACGCGGCCATCGACAGCGATCTGTCCGCCGCCAACACCAACCTCGCGAACTGGTTGAACGGGGTCGTCAACGGCCTGTCGGAGGACGACCGGCGACGCCTCGTCGAGGACGACCTGCAGTTGCTGCACCAGATGCAGTCGGACGCCGGTGCCCCGCAGATCACCCGAGCCGTCCTCGGCGATCTGCTCGCGCACAAGGACATCGTCAGGTTCACGACCGGAATGCCGGGGACGTCGCTCTCTCCCGCCGGCACCGCCGAGAAGTACACGATGCGGCACGCGCTGTCCCAGTCGGCAGGCGCGACGGAGCGCCTTGGCTCGCTCGCCCATGAACTCACCCACGTGGACGCGGGCGAGACCTACGGGAACAGCGAGATCCTGCTGCTCCTGAGGCGGGGGCTGAGCGATGACGAGATCCGGAATCTGGCCAGGGAACGGACAGCCGAGATCGGCAGCCTGCAAGCGCTGCTGCAGCAGAGCCAGGCGCTCACCGTCGAACAGAAGGACCTCATCGCGGCCAAACTGCAGTATGCCGTCGAGCCGATGAAGGGGGTCGGCCGTTACGCGATGCTCTTCAAGTCGAGTGGCAAGATCGATGACGCCACGTACGAACGACTGATGCACATCGAGCAACTGACCGGACCCAACAGCTCGGTTGTCGTGGAATACGACACCGTCGTCACCCAACTCCTCGTCTACCTCCACCGGTGGGGAGTGGACCAGGGGGAGCCGCTCTACGCCGCGGTCACCGACTTGGCCACGCGCCTGCGCGCCGACCGGAGTGCCGCCGCAGCCGCGACGTCCTAGCGGATCGGGAACCCCCGGACACGTGTGCGGCCGACCGTGGCGGCGCATGGCGGGGACCACCGGTCACAGCAGCGGATACTTCCCCGTCCCATAGCACTCCGCGGGCAGGGGGTCCGGACAGTCGTCGGGGTCGACGAGGTGCGCGACGACCTGTGCGGCGGTGCGGTGCCAGAACCGGACGCGGCGGAGCATCGCGTGATCGCCGCCCCGGACGACGGCCAACGCCGCCCCCGCCGCCGTGCCCCGGGCCCGGCGCACGCAGTCGGCCGAGTCACCGAGGGAGGTGACCCGGTCCCGATCGCCGTGCAGGGCGACCACATGACGGCCGCTCAACTGGTGCACCGGCTCTCCCTTCGGCCACCAGGGCGCCAGACCGAGCACGGCACTCACCTGAGGATGACCGGCGACGTGCAGTGCGGCCCTCGCCCCCATGGAGTGCCCGACGAGGACGGTGGGCACCGGGCCGGCCAGCGCGGCGAGGTGGCGCAGCGCCTCGTCGGCGTCCGACACCGGGTCGGCGCGGCCGCCGTTCCAGCCGCGTACGCGGTAGCGCACCTGCGCGATCAGCAGGCCGTCGTGCGGCCGTGCCAGCGCGATGGCCCGCTGGAAGGGCGTCATGCGCAATGCCGCGGGGTGCCACGGGCGCGCCGGACGAAGGCTGGTCTCGCACCCGCCGTGCAGCAGGAGCACCGCCGCCCGTGGCCGGGCCGGAACCAGGCGTGGTACGAGGGCGGCGCCGGGCTCGGGAAGAGGCGGGGTCATGTCCTGGTGCATGCTGGTCGCTCCCTCTCGGTCCGGCGGGCCGCGGGCTGCGGCCGTTGCCGGTCCCGATTTCCTGTCGCGGTGCATCTGGCGAACGAGGGGCTGCTGACCTCCTCGAACGCCCTGGCTTCCGCGGAAGTCCGGTTCGTGAGAGAGGCGGAACTGCCTGTGGAAACTGATCCCGCTGGGGATGCCGCACGGTCGATCACTCGTCACGCGTCCTTGGCCTGCTGTGTGAGCCGAGTGTCCGTGGTGGAGCGCAGTTGGGTCAGGACGGTCTCGCCTTGCTGAAGCAGCTCGGACGGGTGCCCGGACAGGACGGCGTCCTGGCGCGCGTTGACGGGGCCGAAGAACGCATCTGCGCGTGCCTTGGCCCGGGGAGTGCTGCGCAGGGTGACGATCCGCCGGTCGGTGTGTTCGCGGGTGCGGACGACGTACCCGGCCCGTTCGAGCCGGTCGAGCGGTGCGGTCATGGCTTCCGAGGAGAGCGGGATCCCACTGCTGAGCAGAGCTGGTGACGGCGGGACGCCCCTGGCTTCGGCCGAAGCGGTATCCAGCAGAGCGAAAGCATCGGTGGCGTGCACGCCGATCTCGGTGGCGAAGCGTCGGCCCAGTTCGGTGAAGCTCGCACCGTGGGCCCTGAGCTCTCCCGCCAGCCGTTCGCGCTGCGCCGAGATGCCACCGGACACCGATTCGTCCACCAAGCCCCTCCCGCTCCTTCGCCGCCGACGGTGCATCTCACCGGCACGCGGTGACAACCTGTCACCGAGCAGCATGCCTTCTTCGCGAAGTTACTTCACCATGAAGTAGAGGGGAAGCGGTTCGTGGGCAGGGCCTGCGGTACGGGACCTGATGCGCCGTGACGGCTGCCAGGACACGCTCCGCTTGGGCGGCCACGGGGACCTCGGCGCGGGCGTGAAGGCCACCGCCCCCTACGGGCGCCGCTGGGTGATCCGGTGCAAGCACCGGCGCAACGGCCTGTCCGGCTCCGGGGTCGGCACACCGGACCTCCAGGTCCTCAACGGCACCGCTCGCCAGGTCCACGGCGCCGACGTCGCGGTGATCGTCACGCCCTTGGTGCCCGGGCGTCCGGCGCACGTCCTCTGTGGGAGCTGCTCCGGGCCGTCCCACCGCCACGCAGACCGTCCGGCCCTTCCTGAAACAGCTCAGCCGGCAGCGTGGGCCTGGCCATTTAGCACCTGTCGCGGAGGCGGGGGAGTCTGGCATCGTGAAGAGCCCGGCCCGTTGCTCTCCCCCGTAGCGGCGGGCCGGGCATCTCGTTCGCCGCGGTGGCGGTGGGCCTCTTCCGACCGGCGCCGGACTCCGCTGCCCGACACGCCGTCCGGCCCCGTTGCCCGTACTAGAGCAGACCGGCCCGGGCCGCCTGGATGCCCGCCTGGAACCGGGTCCGCGCGCCGAGGTCGTCCATGACCTCGTGCACCCAGCGCTGGACGGTGCGCGGTGAAACGCCCAACTGGCGCGCGATGCTGTCGTCGGTGAACCCTGCCGACAGCAGCGTCAGCAGTTCCCCTCGGCGGCTGCCCGCGCCGAGCGCCGGTCCGCCGGCGTCCGGCACCCGCACCGCCCGATGCCAGTACGCCTCGAACATCCCGGTCAGCGCGTCCAGCAGGGACGAGGCGCGGACCAGCACCGCGGCCTGCAACTCGGAGCCGGTGGCCACCGGCAGCATCGCCCAGCGCTCGTCCACCATGGCCAGCTTGCAGGGGAGTTCGGGCAGTATCCGCGCCTCCTCGCCGGCCGCGACGACCTCGCGGATCTCGGCGAGTCGCCCGGGTGCACTGACCGAGCCGGCCTCGTACACCGCGCGGATGCGCACTCTGCGGGCCAGCAGGGAGCGCTCCAGTTCGGTGTCGGTGGGGGATATGTGCGGGGGTTTGTCGAACAGCAGGAGATGGCGTCGTGCACCGTCCTGCATCTGCCGCCAGCGCTCGGCGATGGCTGCCTGTCCGGTGACCACCTCCACCAGATCGGCGCTCTGCGGTGGTTGGGCCCTGCGGTAGGCCCGCATCAGCTCGCCCACCCGGCCGCGGGTGCGCAGCAGTTCCTCCTCCCGGCGCAGCAGCAGCGCCTCGACAGCGACGTCGGGGGCAGCGGCCGACCAGCGGACCGGGTCGCCGTCGTGCCGGGTGACCAGGCCCTGTCGCGCGAGCGCGGTCAGCAGCCGTTCGGCGCGGCCCGCCGTGATGCCTGACTTGGCGGCGAGATCGGCTGTCGTACAGTGCGCAGATGCGAGGACATGAAGATAGGTGTTCTGTTCCGCTTCAGGAATGCCGAGGCCTTCGAGCAGACCACCCGAAGCCGCGCGCATGGGCGCCGTCGGCTGGGCTCCGCCTGACACAGTGTGGAAACCGGCTGGGAACACCCTGACCGCCCTTCGGCTCCGGGTGGCGAGGCTCGACGCGCGGTACTCGCCACCCGGCCATTGTGTCATGTTCTCGCCATGGCGGGTTCCGGTTGGCACCTGACTCTTGAGGGTTCACGCAGGCCACACCCACGATGAACCCCGGTCTGACAGGCCCCCGATCATCGACTCCATCCCCCACAGGAGACCGGTTACATGGGCACGAACACAGAAGCCAGACACAGTCGTTTCACCGGCCGAGCGGCAGCCGCGGGTCTGCTCCTCGCCGCCGTCGCTCTCGTCCCGGCGTGTGCCGGAACGTCAGCAGCCGCCACCGGTACGGGCTTTGGCCCGTACAACGGAGGATTCCAGGACAGCAACTGGGGCGGATACGTCGCCACCGGCAGCTTCGGCACCATCAGCGGCTCCTGGACCGAACCGCACGCCACGTGCAACAGCAGCAACGACCTGTTCGCCCCCTGGGTCGGCCTGGACGGCTACGGTTCCCAGACCGTGGAGCAGACCGGCGTGCAGACCGACTGCTCCAGCGGGTCGCCGGTCCTCTCCGCCTGGTACGAGATGTACCCTGCCGCCCCGGTGTACTGGAACGACCCCGTATCCGAAGGCGACAGCATCACCGCCAAGGTGGTCTCCAACGGCGGCGGCAGCTACACGCTGACGCTCACCGACAACACCAAGGGCTGGACCGAGCACGTCAACCAGAACCTCGGTGCCGACAACGCCAGCGCCGAAGCGGTCATCGAATCCCCCACCCAGAGCTATCCGTCCTTCAGCAAGCTGGACTTCTCGGGCATCACCGTGGACGGCAAGTCGTTCGACGCGACGAATCCCCAGGCCTTCACCAGCGGTGGCTACGCGCCGGGACCGCTGTCCGGCGGTTCCTTCTCCATGACGCCGGGCGGCAGCGTCCGTGCGCCGCACACGCCCGCCGAACGGCCGTCGGTCATCCGCTACTGATGGCCGGCCCGCGGTGACGCGGGAATCGCGAGGGGCGCCCGGACCGCACGGTCCGGGCGCCCGTGACGTGCACCACCTCTCCACGCCGGAACTCGGCTGCCGGCCGGTCCGACACATGAAGCGGCACGGCCCGATCCGGCCGGCGCCGTACCCGTGATCTGGAGACGCGGTTGATGCACGAGTCGAGGCAGCGCTCTTTCCCCTCTTCCCCCACTTCCCCCTCATTTCCCGGCGCGGGTGCGGTGGCGCGGAAGGTCGCGCCACCGCCCGCCCTGTGCGGGTTTCTGCTCCTGCTGGTGCTGACGGCCGCGGTGCCGAGCACGAGTCCGTCCGTGGAGAACCGGCATGACCGGCACCGGCCCGGCGCCCGCCTCCCCTCCTGGCACCCGCATGGTCGCACTGGACCGGCAGGAGTCGCTCAGGCTGCTGGCCGGCGTCCCCATGGGGCGGGTGGGCCTCACACAGGAGGCGCTGCCGGTGATCCGGCCCGCCAACCACCTCGTCACCGCCGAGGGCGACATCATCATCCGGACGCACGCCGGAGCGGCGTTGCTGAGCAGCGCCACGCAGTCCGCGGTCGTGGTGTACGAGGCGGACCGGATCGACGAGGCCGCCCATACCGGCTGGAGTGTGATGGTCACCGGCAGGGCCAGCCGTGTCACCGACCCACGCCTTCTCTCCCGCTACGACGCCGCACTCACCCCGTGGGTCAGCAGGGACATGGAGTATGTGGTCCGCATCCCGTCCGAACCGGTCACCGGGTACCGGCTGGAGCGGTGAGGCGGAAGCGGGCGGCACGAGAAGCGCCCACGCTGACGATCACGGCCGAACCGACCGGCCCCCTGCACGGCGAGGGCTTTCACGACCTGCACCGGCGACCCGGCGCACGGCCTCCTCCCACTATGGCCAGGAGCACCCCGAGCACCTCACCGCGGCCCGGATCGCCGCCTTCGATGTCACCGACGAGCGGGAGCGGACGCTGCCGAGGGTTCGCCTGCATCTCGGGTACGACTGTCCTCAGGCCCGGCAGTCCGGAACGTCCAGCACCCGGACCAACATGACCCAGCCCGTACGTGACACATACGAGCACTGGGGCCGCCCGCTCGCCGCCCGCAAGGACGCGCCCGCCCTCCGGCTCCTCACCTGAGCCGCCCTCAGAGGTCGTTGCCCGCGTAGGAGAGATTGAAGCTCTTGTTCGTCAGCGGGAAGTCCGGGACGATCGTGTCGGCCAGCGCGACGGGCAGGGCGGGCCAGTTGAAGAAGGACGGGTCGACCGGTTTGACCCGGGCCAGGGTGCCGTCGGCGGCCAGTTCCACGCGCGTGGCGATGGTGCCGCGCCAGCCCTCCACCAGCCCCACACCGTCACGGACCTGGGCACCGGGTGCGGGGGAGAGCCCCACGACGGTGTGCGCGGCGGTGAGACCGTCGGCCAGATGCCGGACCAGTGCGAGGGAGATGTCGATCTCCTCGGCGCGCAGGAGGAAGCGGGCCAGGACATCACCGTCGGTGTGGACGGGCACGTCGAGGTGCGGGCCGTAGTCGGTGAAGGGGTGTGCGGCGCGTGCGTCGTGGGCGAGACCGCTGGCCCGGGCGACATAGCCGAGGCAGCCGATCTCGCGTGCCGCCCGGGTCTTCAGGACGGCGGTGCCGGTGAAGCGGTCGCGGACGGTCGAGTGGCCGAGGGCGAGGTCGGTGATCTCGCGGACGTCCTCGCCGATCGCCGCCAGGGCCCGCGGATCGGGCACGGACTGGAGGACGGCCCCGCCCGGCACGACGCCGCCGCGCAGCAGCCGGTGGCCGGTGGTCCGCCGGTTCAGGCGCAGGAGCTGCTCGCGGACGCGCTGGGCGTGGGCGTTGAGGATGCCATGGCCGACGTCGTTGCAGAGCATCCCGAGGTCGGCGACGTGGTTGTGGATCCGCTCCAGCTCCAGCAGCAGCGCGCGGGCCTGCTGGGCCTCGGCCGGTACGGCGGTGCCGGTGGCATCCTCGACGGCCAGGCAGTAGGCCAGTGCATGGCCGACCGCGGTGTCGCCGCTGACGCGTTCGGCCAGCGGCAGACCGGCGGTGATCGTGCGTCCCTGGAAGAGCTTCTCGATGCCCTTGTGGACGAACCACAGGCGGGCCTTGAGCCGGAGGATGGTCTCGCCGACGACGGAGAAGCGGAAGTGGCCGGGCTCGATGAGCCCGGCGTGCACGGGTCCGACGGGGATCTCGTAGACGCCGTCGCCCTCGACCTCCAGGAAGGGGTAGGGGCCCTCCTGCTCACCGAAGGGGGGCGGGGGACCGGCGTCGGGGTGCATCGGATACCAGCCGCGCGGCCAGTGGAAGTGCCGTACCAGGCGGTGGGGCAGGAGGTGGTCCTGCGGGACGATGCCGAACAGGTCGCGCATCTCGCGTTCGAAGCGGCCTGCGGGGAAGGAGAGATGGGCCAGCGTCGGCAGCGCGGGCCGGTCGGGGTCGAGATGGACGTGCAGTTCGGTACGGGTGTCGGGCGGCCCCGCCGCGAACAGGTACACCACCCGGATGCCGCGTTCGTCGTGATGGGCGGCGACCAGGGCGAGGCGATGCCCGTCGGCCAGCAACTCTGGTACGCGCCTGGGCAGTTCGGCGGTGTCGATGTCCTCTGTGGTGCGCATCGGGTTCAGCGGTCTCCGATCGCCTGGGCGGCGGCGTGCAGCAGGTCGGTGAGCGGGCCGAGACCCACGCCCAGGGCGGCGCAGGCGATCAGTCCCAGGGCCAGCGGCCAGATCCCCGGCTCGGTCGGGCCCGGGGAGCCGGCCGCTCTGGGGGCGGGGCCGAGGAGCATCCGTGCGGTGCGGGCGGAGAGCGCGGCGAAGGCGGTGAGAACCAGCAGCAGCGCCGCCGAAGTGACCCAGGCCAGCCCCGTTCCGGCGGTGAAACCGGCGCGGGCGATGCCGAGTTCGGAGGCGAAGAGGCTGAACGGCGGGAACGCCAGCAGCGCCACGACCGCGAACCCGAACACCCCGCCCACGGACGGCGCCCGGGCGAGGAGCCCGTTCACCCGGCCGATCCTGCTGGTGCCGGTCAGGTGGAGGATACGGCCGGAGGCACAGAACGCGGCCGACTTGGCCAGCCCGTGGCCGGCGATGTGCAGCAGTACGGCGGACAGGGCCAGCGGGCTGCCGATCGCCGTACCGAGGGCGATCAGGCTCATGTGTTCCATGGACGAGTAGGCCAGCATCCGTTTGTAGTCCCGCTGGCCGAGCAGCAGGCCGGCCGCGAGGGCGAGGGTGAGCAGCGCGATCCCGGCGAGCAGGACGCGCGTGAAGTCGGCGCCGAGGGCGGCGTCGGCGATGGCCCGGTAGCGCAGGATCGCGGCGAAGGCGACGGAGAGCAGGACCCCGGACATGAGCGCGGAGACGGGCGCGGGTGCCTGGCTGTGGGCGTCCGGCAGCCAGGCGTGCAACGGGATCAGACCGGCCTTGGCGCCGAAGCCGAGGATCACGAGGGTGATGCCGAGCCGGGTGACGGACGGGTCGAGCCGGTCGGCGTGGGCGGCGAGCGTGGGCCAGTCCAGGGCCCACGCCTCGGCGATGCCGGCCTGCCGGGCCGCGTAGTACAGGAGCACGGTGCCGAGGAACGCGAGCGCGATGCCGGCGGAGCAGATCACCACGTACTTCCAGGCGGCCTCCACCGAGGTGCGGGTGCGGCGGTGGCCGACGAGGAACGCGGTGACGATGGTGGTGGCCTCGATGGCGACCCACAGCACACCGAGGTTGGCGGTCACCACGGCCAGGCACATCGCGGCCAGGAACGACTGCACGAGCACGTGGTAGCGCCAGACCGTGCGCTCACTCGCCCGTCCGGCCGCCCGCTCGCCCGCCAGGTACGCCGGCGACGTCCCGCACGCGATGAGCGCGACGGCCCCGACGACGAGCAGCATCCAGGCGGTCAGGGCGTCGGCCCGCAGCAGCCCGGAGAAGGCGGCCCGCGGGCCCTGGCCGAGGACGCCCGCCGCCAGCAGGCTCCCGCACAGCAGGATCGCCGCGGGCGAGGCGAGTGCGGCCCAGTCCGCCGGATGCTGCCGTGGGACCGACCCGGACTCGGATTCCCCGGCCGGCCGGACAGGCAAGTCCGCGATCACCACGGGCTGTTCGTGCGCGCCCTCCTGCCCATGAGGTGCTCGTGTCCCGGTCAGCGCATACGCGGTGGCGATCACCAGCGGCGCGGCGACGGGAGCGGCCAACAGCAGTGCGGCCCCTTCTGATTGATACGGCATCAGTCGTGCAGCTCCCGCAGGTCGTCGATGTCGGTCGTGCCGAACGCCTCCCGCATCCGGGTGGTGAGGATCTGCAGCACCAGCACCGCGAGCAGTACGTCGAAGGAGACCCCGAGTTCGACGATCAGGGGGACGCCGGAGGTGGCAAGGAAAGCGCTGGCGGTGATGCCGTTGTCCAGCAGCAGGAAGCCGACCACCTGGGCTAGTGCGCGCCTGCGGGTGACCAGGACGAAGAAGCCGATCAGGACGACGGCGAGGCCGACCGGCAGGGCGCGGGTGGCCGGCGTCGGGTTCACGTCGGTCAGGGGCCGGGCCACGGCGTAGGCCAGCAGGGTCAGCAGGGCGGCGGTGAGCAGGGAGGCGGCGATGTTGACCAGCGGCTGCGTCTCGCGGACCTCCTCGCTCCCGCGGTCGGCGGCCAGCGCGGCCAGCGCGCGGCGGATGAGATACGGCAGCACGCCCGCCCGCAGCACCCCGACAGCGAGGCCCACGGCGGTCAGGTCCCACCGCTTCTCGTGCACTCCGAGCAGCAGGCCGATCGCGGCCAGAGCGACGCCCTGAAGGGCGAACACGCGGACGATCGCGGCGAGTTCGCGGCGCCACAGCACGAGTACGGCCGCCAGCAGGAAGGCGCCGCACGCCAGATCGAGGAGCTGGGTGTACAGGCCGGTGCTCATGCGGCTCCGTTCAGGAAGTACGAGGCGGTCACCGCGAGCAGCGCCAGCAGGAAGGAACCGGCGAGCAGTTCGGGCACGCGGAACAGGCGGATCTTGGCCCAGAACACCTCGGCCGACGCCAGCACGGCCCCCAGCACCGCCACCTTCACCGCGAACAGCACCAGCGCCACGAACAGGGCGGCCCAGGAGGGACCGGTGGCGATGCCCCACGGCACGAACAGCGAGGACAGCAGCCCGAGCAGCAGCGTCAGTCGCATCTGCGCGCCGAGTTCGACCAGCGCGAGATCGGGTCCGGCGTACTCCAGCACCATCGCCTCGTGGATCATGGTCAGTTCGAGGTGGGTGGAAGGGTTGTCGACCGGGATCCGGCCGGTCTCCGCGAGTACGGCGACGGCGAGGGCGGCGACGGCCAGCAGCCCGGCCGGTGAGGCGAGGCGGGCCGGCTGGTGGATGGCACCGGAGACGATCGCGGGAACGTTGGTCGTCCCGGCTGGTATCGACAGCGCGAACACCGACAGCAGCAGGGTCGGCTCGACCAGGGAGGCGACCGTCATCTCGCGCGAGGCGCCCATCCCGCCGAACGCGGTGCCCGTGTCCAGCCCGGCCAGAGCGAGGCTGAGGGTGCCGAGCGAGACCAGCGCCACCACCACGATCAGGTCCGCGTGCCCGCTGACCGGGGTGTCGGTGGACAGCAGCGGCACCAGCGCGGCAGCCACGACGGTGGTGGCGACCAGCACGGCGGGGGCCGCCCGGAATGCGGGCCCGGTCCCCACCGGCGTGATGGGTTCCTTGCGCAGCAGCTTGCGCGTGTCCCGCCAGGGCTGGAGCACCCCGGCCCCGGCCCGGCCCTCCAGCCGGGCCCGCACCTGCCGCAGCCACCCGGTCAGCAGTGGTGCCCCCACCGCCACGACCACGACCTGGCCGACGACGGCCACGTACCCGATTGCGTTCATCACCAGCCCACCGCGAGTGCCAACAACAGGACGACCAGCCCGGCGAAGCCGTAGCCGAGATACAGGCGCACGCTGCCGCCCGCCAGCCTGCGGGCCGCCTGCCCCGTCCTGGCGAGCCCGCGCAGCACCGGCTCGTACAGCCGGTGCTCGATCCGGTCGGGCACCCGGTGCTGGAAGCGGACCCGTTCCACCAGGTACGCCGACTCCCGCACCGGGGTGACGTCCACGTCCTGCTCCGGGGCGAGCACGTCGTCGAAGACGCGTTGCAGCGGCTCGGCGAAGGAGGTCGCCGTGTACGCCATGCGCGGCGTCGGCGCGCCGCCGCCGCAGTCCCACAGCCGGGCGTTCGCCCGGCGTCGACGGCGACGGTAGAGCCGGGGCAGCCCGACCGCGAGCAGGATCGCGGCGGTCAGAGCGGCCACCACCCACAGCGGCGACAGCGACGCCGAGATGTCCGTCAGCCGCACCTTCAGCCCGCCGCCCGTCAGCGTCCCGCTGCCCGGCAGCCCGACCGCACCCACGGCCCGGTCGAGACTCGCGCCCAGCAGGCCCGGCACCACAGCCAGCGCCACGATGCCCACGGCGAGCAGGCCCATCCCGGCGAGCATCAACGGCGGCGCCTCCCGCGCCGAGGCGGCCCTCCGGTCGCGCGGCCGGGCGAAGAAACCGACCCCGAGCGCCTTCACGAACACGGCCGCCGCGATCCCCGCCGACAACGCGATCAGCGCCACCGACAGGGGCAGCACGACGGCGACCGCGACCCCGGGCACCTTCAGCCCGTGGATGAGGGACTGCAGCAGAAGCCACTCGCTGATGAAGCCGTTGCCCGGCGGCAGCGCCACCGCGCCGAGCGCTGCCAGTGCGAAGAACCCGGCCGTGGCCGGCATCCGGGCGCGCAACCCGCCCAGCCGGTCCAGATCCCGCAGCCCGGTGGACCGCAGCACCGAACCGGCCGCGCAGAACAACAGGGCCTTGAACGCGGAGTGGTTGACGACGTGCAGCAGCGCCGCCGCCAGCGCCAGCGCGGCCAGCGGCCGGTCGCCGTAGTGGGCGAACAGCCCGGACGCCCCGAGCCCGATCAGGACCAGGCCCATGTTCTCGCTGGTCGAGTACGCCAGCAGCCGCTTCAGATCGGATGCCATCGCCGCCTGGAGGATGCCGTACACGGCACTGACCCCGCCCACCGCCAGCAGCCCCAGCCACCACCAGGCCGGTCCGCCGCCGAGCAGGTCGAGTCCGGTGCGGACGAGGCCGTACACACCGAGGTTGACCATCGCGGCGCTCATCAACGCCGAGACGGGACTGGGGGCTTCGGGGTGCGCCCGCGGCAACCAGGCGTGCAGCGGTGCCGCGCCCGCCTTCGAGGCGAACGCCAGCGCCACGAGGACGAAGACGAGCCCGCGCACGGTCGGCGACATGTGGTGCGCGCCCGCCCGCAGCGCGGCGAAGGTCTCTCCACCGGCCTGCGCGGCGAACAGCGCGAACCCGGCCAGCAGCAGCATCAGCCCGAGGTGTGTCATCACCGCGTACCAGACACCGGCCTGCCGCACCGAACCCCGCTCCCGGTGCTCGGCCAGTACCAGCGCCAGCGACCCGAGCGCCATCAACTCCCACAGCAGCAGGAACGTGGACACCGAAGCCGCCGCCGGTACGAGAACCAGGCTGAGCGCGAACAACGGCAGCACCGCCTGCGCCGTCCGCGAGCCGAGCCCGTGGGCGCCGTGCCTGGCCGCGTACCCGATGCCGTACACGGCGACCGCGGCCACGACGGCCCCGGCCACGGCCATGAACCATCCCGCCAGCCCGTCCACCACCATGTGTGCCCCGGCCAGCGGCACCAGTGCGGGGAACGCGTCCGACCATCGGCTTCCGCCCAGTGCGGCCACACCCGCCGCGGCGCCCGCCGCCCCCACGGCGCCCGTCAGCACCCCGACGACCGGAACCCGTCCCCGATACGGCAGAACCAGCCCGGCCGCCGCACCCGCACCGCCCAGCCCGGCGGCCGTCGCGAGGGCGGCCGGGATCGTGCTCACCGTCCGGTCACCCTCCTGAGCGCCGCGACGATCGCCGCCGGCTCGGGCGGGCACCCCGGCACCGCCAGATCAACCGGCACGACATCGCCGACCGCGCCCTCGACGCCGTACCCGCCCGCGAACTCCCCGCAGTCGATCGCGCAGTCCCCGACCGCGACGACCAGCCGCGGCTCGCCCATCGCCGCGACCGTACGGCGCAGCGGCTCAGCCATGTTCCGGGTCACCGGGCCGGTCACCAGCGCCACGTCTGCGTGCCGGGGAGAGGCCACGAGCCGGGCGCCGTACCGCTCGGCGTCGTACACCGGGTTGAAGGCGGCGGCGATCTCGATCTCGCAGCCGTTGCAGGAGCCCGCGTCCACACAGCGCACCTGCACCGAGCCACCCAACTGCCGTGCAGTGGCAGGTACTTCGCCCTCCGGAGGCGGCGGTGCGGGTTCGGCGACCCGCCCAGTGGTCCGGATCTTGCGCAACAGGCCCATGCGCCTCTCCTCGACGTGGTGAGGACTGTCTCCGGGGTCGTCAACGGGCCGCCCGGGGAGTGGAGTTACTGCGCTTTTCTCTTGCTTTGCGTGTTTTGCTAAATGTTGCCGCGAGTGAAGGCGGCCGCCTCCCGGTCCGCGAGCGCTGTCCAACTCCCGGGAGACGGCGGCCGTCCGTCGGCCGTCTCTACGACGGCGGTTTCCGTTCCGGCTGGGCCGCCTTCAGGTCGGCGAGCAACTCGGCCTGCCCCGCCAGCACGCCGGACAGGATCGACCGCGCCACACGCAGCAGCTCCGCCACTTCAGGGCTGGCGAGGGAGTAGTACACGTTCGACCCCTCCTTGCGCGTACGCACCAGGTTCGCGCGCCGCAGCACGGCCAGCTGCTGGGACAGGTGCGAGGGCTCGACCTTCACCTCGGGCAGCATCTCCGCGACCGCGTGCTCGCGCTCGCTCAGCAACTCCAGGACACGGATGCGGACCGGATGGCCGAGCGTCTTGAAGAACTCGGCCTTCAACTGGTACAGCGGCGTACTCACCGTGCCGTCCCCCGTCCAGCACGGCACGGCCTGACCGGCCGGTGCACTCGGCATCGCATCCACCCACTCGTCAAGAACATGCGACCCATCCTCGCGCCTGGCGCAGGCAGAACCGGACCCGCACCGAGGAGCCGGGCCGCTCGCATTCAATGGTGAAGACATTGACAATTGCCAATATTAGCAATTTCGTAGGTGCAGTGACAGCGATTCATGTGAAGATCGCTCCGCCGCGTCCGTGGAGATCCGCCGTCGTGGAGACGCGAGCCGGTGGGGAAGAGGGGCAGCCGTTCGGGCACGTGGTCCTCAGAGGCGTCGCCCCTGACAACCGGTCCGCAGATGTCGGCTCTCGGACCGCGGCGCGTGCGCGCGGCAGGGGAGTGGCCTGGAACTCCTGCACCAGGTCGACAACCTGGCGTCATGCCGGGTCGCGCACAAGTGCCGCTACGAACTGGCCGGGCTCCTGCCCGCGGCACCGCCGGCGTATCCCCTCGACGGCCGCCTGCATGTGCGCGAACTCGGCCGCTGACGTACCGGCTCAGGCCTTCTTGACGACGCTGGACTTCAGCTACATGGCGCCGAACCCGTCGATCTTGCAGTCGATGTCGTGGCCGTCCACGCCGTCCTCGATGAGCCGGATGTTGCGCACCTTGGTGCCCGCCTTGATACCCGCCGGGTTCCCCTTGACCTTGAGGGTCTTGACCACGGTGACGGTGTCACCGTCGGCGAGCACGTTGCCGACCGAGTCCTTGATCATCTTGTCCCCGACCGTGTCGCCGGGAGCGTCGGACGACGACCACTCGTGACCGCACTCGGGGCAGACCAGAAGGGCGCCCATCTCGTAGGTGAACGTGCCGGAGCATTCGGGGCAGGGGGGAAGAGTCTCGCTCATGGGACCGTGTCTTTCTCTTGGTGAGTCGATACGTGCATCGATACGAACGTGAGGCGGGGGTCAGGCGGGCCAGCCGTCGGTGCGCCACTCCTGCTGCCCCTCCGGGACCGGTCCCCGGCCGTGCGCGGCGAGCGCGGCGTCCAGGTCGCAGTGGACCGGGATGTCCGGGCAGTCTGCGGTCGGGACCAGTGAGCCGTCGGCCGGGATGGCGGCCAGTTCCAGGCCGCGGCCGTAGCCGGCGAGCCGGCGGGCGGCCTCGGTGATGGCCAGCTGGCCTTCGGCGGACCAGCCGCGCAGTTCGGTCAGGTCGAGGACGACCGGGCCGCTGCCGCGGGCGACGACCCAGCCGATCGCGCCGGTGAAGCGGCGTACCGCGTCAGGGCCGAGGTAGCCGGCGACCGAGAGGATGCCGAGCTCCTGCTCGATGGTGTAGCGCCAGTCGATGGTCATGCGGGGGAACTTCCTTGAATTGCCGCGGGGTGCTGCCGGGGGAGCCGAGGGGAGTGAGGCCGGGGTCACAGGGGCAGGGTGACCCAGATGGTCTTGCCCTTGCCGTCGCAGTCGCCCCGGACGACCGCGGTGCCCGCACAGCCGAGGACGAGCTCCATCACGGTCCCCAGACCGCCGCTCCCGGTGCCGGTGACCGACGCGTACAGCGCGGGCTGGTGGGGGTGACGGTCGTGGACGCCGTAGGCCAGGCAGTCCCGGCCCGCGGCGTAGTACACCGTGAGCTCCGGGGAGAGCGCCGCTGCGTGCCGCACGCTGTTGGTGACGAGCTCGCTCAGGATCAGCAGGGCCGGGTCCACGACGGGGTGCCGCAGCCCGATGCCCCATTCCACCAGGGCCTGCTCAGCTGTCTCACGGGCCACCCGGACCGCCGACGGCAGGGTCGGCACCGTGAGCGCATGACGGTGCGGCAGGGCCTCCAGCTGTGTACTCATCGCTTCTCCACTCCCCGGACCAGGCGGAACCCGGTGACCGACTGCGGGTGGACGCGGACGAGTGTGTCGTGCGGGCCGTGCGTCCAGCCGGACAGCGTGCGCCGGTGGTGGGCGGCCTCGTCCGGATCGGTGATCACCTCGGCCGGGCCGGTCGCGGTCACGGTCCAGCCGGTGCCGACCGCTCCCCGGATGTCGTCCGCCTGATAGGTCACGGTCGGTGGGACCGCGGCCGACTGGACGGGGGTGCGCACGACCAGTCGGCCGTACTCCCACACATGCCGGGCGGGGCGAACGACGGTCACGTCCCGCTGGACGAACACCAGGCGCCCCAGCTGTGCGGCTTCCAGGAGCCACAGCGCCTCCGCGCCGGAGACCTCGACCAGGCGCGGGGTGGTGGAGGGTGTGCTCATCGGACGGCTTCCTCGCGGATGTCCGTGTTCTTCGGGACGGCATTCTGCGGAACGGCCTTCTGGGCGGGGACGGCGGCAACGACTCCGGCCATCTCCAGGTGATCGCGCGCGGCCCGGATCGCCTCGGGCGTGGTGGCGTAGTGCCGGCCCTCGTGCCGCAGCAGATCGAGGGCGCCGACGGAGTCGAGGGCCTTGCGCTGGCCGGGACGTATGCCGGAGGCCAGGACGAGGATGCCGCGCCGCCGCAATTTCTCCACCGCGTCCTTCAGGACGAGGGCGCCGGTGGCGTCCATGGCCGACACGCGCGACATCCGCAGGACGACGACCCGGATCTCGGCCACCTCGGTCAGTTCCTGCAGGAAGCGGTGGGCGGCGGCGAAGAACAGCGGCCCGTCGATGCGGTACGCCACGATGTGCTCGGCCAGAAGCGCGTGCTCCTCGGCTGTGTGATCACCGCGGTCCAGGGGCACCTGGCCGAAGCGGGCCTGCTTGGCCACCGCCCGCAGGGCGAGCGCGCCGGCCACGACCAGGCCGATGACGACGGCGTAGACGAGATCGAGGGCGAGGGTCGCGACCGCGGTGAGGACGAGTATCAGGGCGTCGGACCGGGTCGCCTTCGCCATCGCCTTCAACGAGCCGACCTCGACCATGCGGATCGCGGTGGCGATCAGCACACCCGCGAGCGCGGCCAGCGGGATCCTGGACACCAGGGGTGCCGCGGCGAAGACGATCAGCGCCAGCACGGCGGCATGGGTGAGCGCCGCCAGCCGGGAGCCGGCGCCGGTGCGTACGTTGACCGCCGTACGGGCGATCGCGCCGGTGGCCGGGACGCCGCCGAACAGCGGGGCGGCGATGTTGGCCAGTCCCTGGCCGAGCAGCTCTCGGTCGGGGTCGTGGCGCTGCCCCACCGTCATCGCGTCGGCGGCGGCCGCGGACATCAGCGACTCCAGCGCGGCCAGCGCGGCCACCGCCACGGCCGGAGCGAGCAACGAACCGAGCGAATGGAGATCGAGGAAGGACAGCGAGGGCGCGGGCAGCCCCGAGGGCAGGTCACCGATCGGCTTCACACCCAGGTGAGCGACCTGAGCGACGACGGTGGCGGCGATCACGGCGACGATGGAGAACGGCACGGCCGGCCGCCAGCGCCCGCCCGCGAGCATCAGCACGACCACGCAGGCCGCGAGAGCGAGGGCGGTCCAGTTCGGCGCCTTCGCGAACTCCTCGACGGCGTGCCAGGTGACGACGAGGACCTTGTCACCGTCGGGCTTGGGCACGCCGAGCGCGTTCGGCACCTGTTGGAGCCCGATCACCCCGGCGATGCCGAGGGTGAAACCCTCGATCACGGGTGCCGGCACGTACTGCATGCAGCGACCGGCCCTGAGCAGGGCGAGGACCAGGAGCATCACACCGGCCATCAGCCCCACGGTGAGCACGGCGGTCGGACCGTACTGGGCGACGATCGGCACCAGGACGACCGTCATGGCACCGGTCGGCCCCGACACCTGGAGATTCGACCCGCCGAACACGGCGGCCAGCGCGCCCGCGACCACGGCGGTCGCCAGACCCGCTTCGGCGCCCAGCCCGGACGACACCCCGAAACCGAGGGCGAGGGGCAGGGCGACGACCGCCACGGTGAGACCGGCGAGCAGGTCCCGGCGCGGATCACGTCGTATCCGGGCCACATCGGCGCGGGACGGCAGCAGCGAGGTGATCCGCGACCGGACCGCCCGGCCGGGAGATGTGCTCATCGGGTGACGACCTCGGATTCCCGCAGCTCGGCCAGGAGTTCGTCGCGCCCGGCGAGCATCTCGGTCAGGATCCGCCGCGCGGCCTTCATCAGGTCGGCCACATCGCCGCCGGCCAGCTCGTACGTCACCGTCGAGCCGGTCCGGGTGGCGGTGACGATCCCTGAGCGGCGCAGCACCGCCAGCTGCTGCGACAGGCTGGAAGGCTCCACCTCGATGGCCGCTCGCAGCTCCCGCACGGGCATCGGCCCGTCCTGCAACAGCTCCAGCACACGGATGCGCACCGGATGCCCCAGCATCCGGAAGAACTCCGCCTTCGCCTGGTACAGCGGAACCGACACGATCCCTCAGCTTCCCACGCAGAGCCCCTGGCGCGGGGCGGATGTCAGACGTACAGAAGCTGTGCCCGCGGCTACCTGCGAGCACAGCGAATGCAGCATCTAACGAATTGCAGAATTTCGCAATTCAGTGATCCGTTGAGAGCTGCGCCTCCTCGTAGGAGCGCCGCAGCACGAGGTCGGATGCGGTCGGCTGCGGATGCACCGGCGGCTCCTCCGGCGCGGCCCACAGCTGGATCAGGTGCCGCTCGCCGCGGTCGCCGATGCCGGGCTCGGGGTCCGCGGTGTGGCAGTACAGACGCATCCGGATCCACACCGGCATCCGGTCGGCGGGCAGCCTGAGCGGGCCGTCGTCGGGCTCGGCCTCCCAGAAGTCACCGGTGCCGAGGATGTAGAGCACAGGGGCGTCCTCGGTGGCGTGCAGGCTGATCTCCTCCGGCGGCCCCCAGCCCGGGGCGCTCTGAAGCGGGGGCGGCTCGTCGTGGGTCTGGACGGTGATGGTGATGGTGCCGGTATCCGTGTCGGTGATGATGTGCGCCGTGTCGCTTCCGATCGGCCCGCACCGCCAGCCGTACGGCCACTCGGGGGGCCATTCGTAGGCCCCGCCGAGCGCGAGGAGGTAGCCGTACTCGCCGGTCACCGGCGTCAGGGTGGTCTCAGCGATGATCACGGTGGTTTCCTCAGGCTGAAGGGCACCGCGGCTGGGGCGCCCGTCGTTCGGCACGGCGACAGCCAACGACCCTATGGGCAAAGGGAGTTACTGGCCATGCCTTTGCCTGCCGGGCGGGGTGCGGAGGCGACGGACGGCCGGATCAGAGCGATGCCAGCCACGCAGCGGTCTCGTCGGGGTGGCGGAGGCGGATGGTGTCGAGAGGGGCGAAGCGGGGGTCGTGGACACGGCGCTCGACCTCGACGCGGCGGGACGCGTGCTGGGACCAGGCCCACCGGACCGGATGCTCCCGCGTCAGCCAGTCGGTCCAGGTCTCCCTGTTGCCGCCGAAGAGGACCTCGCGGGTGACGGTGCGCCGGAAGGACCGGCGCAGCACGCGGGGCATCACGACGCGTTTGGGATAGTCCAGCCAGATCACGGTGTCGGCCCGCTCCCACAGCTGATCACGGACCTCGGGGTACCCGAGGGAATCGATGACCCAACCGGGCTCGGCGCAGAGCCTCGGCACCTCCTCGGCGAACCTGCTGTTCACGGCCCACCCGGGGCCGGTGAAGTACAGCGCGTCCATCTCGTGGTAGCGCAGGCCCAGACGACTGCTCAGGGCCCGGGCGAGCGTGGACTTGCCCGCACCGGTCACTCCCACCACCAGGATCCGCTCCACAGAGGCACCCTATCCCTGCGCACAAGGACCGCTGGGGCGCGCTCCGCGCGGCCCTTTCCCGGGACCGTTGGTCGACCACACCGCCGCACCGGGCCGTTCCTCGGATGATCCTCTACTGCCCGGCCCGGCACCGTATCCACGACACTGACGATCTGCCGGCGCAGCCGGAAACGGATCACGCAGGACGCGTACGCACGGTGGGCGATCCACACCACCAGGAAGGAGTCTGCACCATGCTGGACGGCTGCACCCCGCTCCTGCCCGAGATCAACGGCCGCTACTACGACCACGGTTACTACCAGGGCGCCGCCCTGCACCGACTCCTCGCCGAGCACGCCCGCACATACGCCACGCGCACCGCCCTCGTCCACGGCGATCGCCGCCTCACCTACCGCGAACTGAACCGCCGCGTCGACCGTGTGGCCGCCGGGCTCACGCTGCGCGGCATCCGTCCCGGCGACCGGGCGATCGTCCAGCTGCCGAATGTGCCCGAGTTCGTCATCACCGTCTACGCACTGATGCGGGCCGGCGCCGTCCCGGTGTTCGCGCCCACCTCCCACCGCGCCGACGAGATCGGATCTCTCGCACGCCTCACCGAAGCCGCCGTGTACATCGGCCCCAGCATCCACCACGGCTTCGACCACGCCGCGATGGCCGCGCAGATCAGCGTCGACCATCCGCGTCTGCGCCGTGCCTTCACCCTGGACGACCCCGAAGGCACCCGAGGCATCCATGGCGGCTTCACCACCGCGCCCAGCGGATGCCTGTTCTTCCCCCTCAGCTCCGTGGACGCGCCGCGCGACCCGGACCGCACGCACAACCCGAACGACGTCGCGTTCTTCCTGCTGTCCGGCGGGAGCACGGCCGCACCGAGGCTGGTCCCGCGCACCCACAACGACTACGCCTACCAGACCCGGGCCGCAGCCGAACTCATCGGGCTCGGCCCGGAAGACGTCTACCTCGCGGCCCTCCCGGCCACGTCCAACCTCACCTTCGGCTGTCCCGGCATCGTCGGCACGCTCGCCACCGGCGGCACCGTCGTACTGATCGACGCCCCGGACCCCGCCGCTGCCTTCCGCGCGATCGAGACGGAGAAGGTCACCGTCACCTCCCTCGTCCCCGCCGTCGCGGACCTGTGGCTGGACACCCTCCCCGACGGCCCGTACGACCTCTCCAGCCTGCGCCTCATCCAGACCGGCGGCGCGCGCCCCCACCCCGAACTGGCGGCGCGCATCCCACAGACCTTCGACTGCCGCATCCAACAGGTCTTCGAGATGCCCGAGGGACTGCTCACCCTCACCCGCCTCGCCGACACCGACGATGTCATCCAGCACACGCAGGGTCGCCCCCTCTCGCCCGGGGACGAGATCCGCATCACCGACTCGCACGGCAGAGACGTACCGCCGGGCACCCCCGGACAACTGTGGACCCGTGGCCCCTGCACCCTGCGCGGCTACTACAAAGCCCCCGACCAGAACACCCGCTCCTTCACCCCCGACGGCTTCTGCAGGACCGGTCACCTCGCCCGCCTCACCGAAGACGCCAACCTCGTCGTCGTAGGCCACACGGCCACGGAATCCGGCGTCGCGAGCCCAGGGAACCTGGTCAACGCCGCCTGTACGGGCCCGGATTGAGCGGGGCCGTGCCGGGACGGGCGGAAGTGAGGGCCGCCGACCGTGCTCAGCTGGAGTGGGCTTCCACGGCATCGATGAGCACGGGCCAGAGCTCGCGTGGGCGGTCGTGGCCCATGTCGGGGATCAGAAGGAGCTCGGCGCCGGGGACCAGGTCGGCGGTGCGTCGGCCACCACTGACGTCGATCAGTGTGTCGTCCAGCCCGTGGATCACCAGGGTCGGCACCCACAGCTCCCGGAGTGCGTCCGCGCGCGAGCCGCTGAGGACCATCGCTCCGAGCTGACGTCCGACTCCGGCAGGGTAGTAGGCGCGGTCGTAACTGTCGGCAGCCAGCGCTCGGACGGCCGCGGGGTCGCCGTAGCGTCTGGACGCCCACGCCAGATCCCGATCCGCCGCCGCGATGTACCCCTCGCGGTCCGGCGGCTTCGGGCTGAACAGCGCCGCCTGGGCCTCGGGAGTGGGCCGGCCGTACTCCCTCTCGCCCGTCGAGGACATCATCGACGTCAGTGTCAGCACTCGCTCCGGATGGGTGATGGCCATCGTCTGGGCGATCATGCCGCCCATCGACGCTCCGACGACATGAGCGCGTTCGACGCTGAGCGCGGCGAGCAGGCCCAGGCCGTCGTCGGCCATGTCCTGCAATCCGTAGGGAACCATCGCGAGGGCGGACGGAATGTCTCCCGAGCTCACAGCGGCGATGAGCTGACTGATGTCCACGAGATGATCGTCGAACTTGGTGGACAGGCCGCTGTCGCGGTTGTCGTACCGGATCACGAAGCGGCCACGCTCTGCCAGCGCACGACAGAAGTCCTCGCGCCAGGCGATCATCTGAGCGCCGAAGCCCATCACGAGCAGCACAGCAGGGTCACCGGGATCGCCGAAGCACTCGTAGGCGATCGACACTCCGGGCGACACCTCGACAATCGGCATACTCGGATCCTGCCAGGACGGGCCGGCGGAGTGCACCCGCATTACCGGTGCCTGGTGCCTGCAGGCATCGGGCGGACGTCCAGCGCGGGAAGCGCGACTCGCCTCTCGGCGGTGTCGTACGGCAGCACGACCGTCCTACCCGCCTCGATGGTCCGCCCGCCCAGCTGCTCCGGGTCGCGCAGCAACGCGAACGTGCCCGGCGCCCTCCATGGCGTGCTGCACCCCGCAGATGGGCAGGCGGGTAGTTACATATGGGCGCTGATCACGCCGCCGAAGCCGAGCACGATGTACACGCCGTTGGCGGCGAGCCCGACGTCCTGCTGGTTCGCGTCCAGGGTGGCGTCCACCGCGCCGTCGTCGCCGAGGATCTGCGCGCGGTACCCGGCGCCACCGATCTTCGTGACCTTGGCGGTCCAGCCGCCCGCAAGCTTGAAGGTGCCCGGTCCTTGGTGCCCGCCGCCCATCCAGGAGTGGACCTGGCCGTCCAGCGTGAGCACGACGAACATGTCGTTGGCGTCGAGCCCGGCGTCGTGCTGGTTCGTCTCCAGTGTCGCCAAGACCTCACCGCCGTGGACGATCCTGGCGAGGTAGTGCTGGGTACCGGGCTCGTAGATCTCGGCCTTGCTGCCGTCCACCAGGGTCTGGGTGCGGACCGGAGACGCCGTCCTGGCCGTGGACGCGGCTCCGCTGGCGGTGTGGTGTGCGGCGGACCTTCTGGTCGGCACACCGGCCTTGGCGTCGTTGGACACATCACCGTTACCGGCAGGGCGGGAAGCGGAGCTGGAGACAGTCTTCTCCGGGCCGGTGGCGGCGTCCTTGGCCCCGCCCTGACAGGCGGTCAGTGACAATGCCGCAGCGGCGGCGACCGCCACCAGTCCGGCGGAACGGGCGGTACGGCGAGTACGGCGCGTGGTCATAACGGGAGCCCCCCATGGGATACCGGGATGCGGCACTTCCGCCTGCCCTCGCAGGACGGCGGGCCGGATCCGCTTTCGTGACACTCCGTCAGATGGCGTCCGAGCGGGAGTCGTTCATCAGGTTCTGTCCGCATTTGGCAACGACAGCGAACGTGTGGGCGTCGTGCTGGTCGGCGGCGTCGGACTGGCGCCGCGCGGGCACCGCGTCACCGGAACCGGACTCGGCTCCCGTCCCGCCGACCGCCAGGAAGAGGCCGTGCCGTTGACCGGTCCCCCCGGCCGCGGCATTCGGCAGGTCATCAGGACTGCGGCTCCTGTCAGGCGGTTTTCGGGACTGCCGTACCCGTAACACGGATCAATGCGCGGATTTCGCAGCGACACGCGGTCGGCGAAGGGTGAGCATGTGTCAGCAGATCATCCGGAAGGCCTAAAAGTCATTCAATAGGCCTTTCTCTCCGGTTACTTCACGCCCCTCATCGGGGGGCGGGCGCGGTCGCATATACCCCGATCGGCCCCCTGCCTCGAATCTTCGATATGACCGACATGTCAGCTATGAGTACGTTTGATCGCAGTCGGCTGACGAGCCGACATCTCCGAGAGACAAGACGGGAGAAGCGACATGAAGCTCGCTCGTTCCACCATGGTGACCGCCTCTGCCGGAGCCGCCGCGGCACTCGCCGTCACCGGCATCACCTACGCCTCGGCGGCCTCCGCCCCGGCGCCCCAGGCGGCCCCGGCCGCCGTCGCCGACGCCCCGCAGGCGCCGTTCGGCGGCGACTCCGGACAGGGCAAGAGCAACAACAACAGCAACAACAACAGCAACAGCAACGAGGGCAAGGGCAACGAGGGCAAGGGC
>NZ_MLYN01000169.1:0-259 GCF_001866675.1 Streptomyces sp. MUSC 14 | reverse complement strand
CCAGCCTCAGCCGTGGCTTCGTCCTCAGCCTCAGCTGTCGCCTCGGCCTTGGCCGTGGACTTGTCGTCAGCGTCAGCGTCCGACTCAGCCGTCGGTACGACCTCGCCCTCAGCCGTCGTCTCCGGCGCGTTGCCGGGTTCCGTCAGGGTCTCCGGCTGGGCCGGGTGGGGGACCTTGACGTTGTCGAAGGCTTCGGCCACCAGGTCGTGGGTGCCGGGGTTTTCCTGGCGGGGTTCGGGGACCGTGGGGGTCGGGGCGG
>NZ_MLYN01000168.1:0-901 GCF_001866675.1 Streptomyces sp. MUSC 14 | reverse complement strand
CCAGACCACCCTGACGACCGAACTCCACGAACGCACCCGGCGTCGACATCACCGTCACACCACCGGCCAGCGCCAGATCACACTCCCCCGACCGCAACGCCTGCACCGCCAGATGCAAAGCCACCAGCGAAGACGAACAGGCCGTGTCCACCGTCACCGCAGGCCCCTCAAGACCCAGCACGTACGACACCCGGCCCGACACCACACTCGCCGCACCACCCGTACCGACATACCCGCCGAAGTCACCCTCCGACATACCCAACAACGCCGGATAATCCTGACCGTTCGTCCCCGCGAACACACCCGTACGACTCCCCCGCAACGACCGAGGATCAACCCCCGCCCGCTCCACCGCCTCCCACGACACCTCCAACAACAACCGCTGCTGCGGATCCATCGCCAACGCCTCACGCGGCGACACCCCGAAGAACTCCGCATCAAACCCACCCACACCCGACAGGAAGCCGCCGTGTGCGGTGTGGCTGGCGTACGGGTTGTCCGGGTCGGGGGCGAAGAGCAGGTCGAGGTCCCAGCCGCGGTCGGTGGGGAAGTCACCGATGCCGTCACGCCCGTCGACCAGCAGATCCCACAGATCCTCGGGCGTCTCCACACCACCGGGGAAACGGCACGCCATACCCACGATCGCCACCGGCTCGTCCACCGCGACCACGGCCGCCCCGCCCAACGAGGCAACAACAGCGGCCCCGTCCCCGAACAACTCGCCGTAAAGGAAAGCTGCCAGAGCCTGCGGCGTCGGATGATCGAAGACCACCGTGGCAGGCAGCGCGACACCCGAAACCGCGGCCAGGACGTTCCGCAGCTCCACCGCGATCAACGAGTCCACACCCAGATCCCGGAACGCCCGCTCCACACCGACCTGCTCAGCACCCGCGTACCCGAG
>NZ_MLYN01000167.1:0-231 GCF_001866675.1 Streptomyces sp. MUSC 14 | reverse complement strand
GCCGGTGATCCGGCTGGCGGGTGGTGGTCATTGCACGTCGGAGTTCTGGGTTTCCCATGTGCGTGAGGCGGTGCGTTTCGGGGATGCGGTGGCGGAGTTGGACGGGTTGGGTGTGACGCGTTTCCTGGAGCTGGGTCCGGATGCGGTGTTGACCCCGATGGTGCGTGAGTGCCTGGACGGGCGGCCGGTGACCGTGGTCCCGGCGCTGCGCCGGGACCGCGGTGAGGTGCG
>NZ_MLYN01000166.1:0-262 GCF_001866675.1 Streptomyces sp. MUSC 14 | reverse complement strand
CGCCTCGGTGCCCGTGGGGCTCGTGGTGGCCGCCCGCGAACCGGAGCCGGTCATGGCCAGGGCCCTGACAGACCTCGCCCGCACGACCGACGTCGCCACGGCCCTGGACCGCATCCCCGGGGACCCGGGCCCCTGATCCCTCCCGGCAGTCAGCCGACCGGCTGGGACGGGCGAACATCGTGGCGCAGGCATGGCCGCATGTGTTCGGTGTGCCGCCCGGCATCCGAGTGCTGCCGCTGGTCGAGCCGGCCGCCTCGGTGCC
>NZ_MLYN01000165.1:0-386 GCF_001866675.1 Streptomyces sp. MUSC 14 | reverse complement strand
CGGACCGAGGCCGCATCCACGATCACTGAGGTCCAGTCCACTTCACCGCGCGTACCGAGTTCGTCCAGGACTGCCCGGTGTAACCGTCTCCACAGTCCGGCCGCGGTCCAAGCGGAGAACCGGCGGTGCGCGGTGGCGGCAGAAACCCCGAAGGTCTCGGGAAGGTGCCGCCACGCGCATCCGCTGGTCAACACGTACACCACAGCCGTGAACACGGCCCGCTCGTCGCACGGGGCCGTGCCCCCGCCTTGCGGACGCGAGGCGAACGACGGAAGCAACGGAGCGACCAGCGCCCAGAGTTCGTCCGGAACCAACCGCTGTGACAGACCGACACCCATGGCAAGGCATCATGCCGCATCCATCTCACGCCACGTGAGACAAGCTCT
>NZ_MLYN01000164.1:0-446 GCF_001866675.1 Streptomyces sp. MUSC 14 | reverse complement strand
CGGACAGGGCAAGAGCAACAACAACAGCAACAACAACAGCAACAGCAACGAGGGCAAGGGCAACGAGGGCAAGGGCAACGAGGGCGGCGGCCGCCACGAAGAGGGCCGGCGCCACGAGGAGGGCCGCATCCTCGTCAACGAGCGGTCCTACTCCGCCCGCCCCGGCGACTGCATCACCGTGATCAGCGGCCTCGGCGCCAAGACCCTCAACGTCCGCAACGACAGCCACAAGCGGGTGGAGGTCTTCCGCGGGGCCGTCTGCGACAACGGCGCCCCCATCGCCACCGTCGGCGCCTGGAGCACCAGCTTCGGAGTCGACGACCTGCACGTCAAGGACGGCGTCCACGTCAAGGACGGCATCGTGGCCAGCTTCCGCGTGGACTGCGACCACGAGGGCGGCTGGGGCGAAGGCGGCCGTGGCGAGGGCGGCCGTGGCGAGGGCGGCG
>NZ_MLYN01000163.1:0-202 GCF_001866675.1 Streptomyces sp. MUSC 14 | reverse complement strand
CCAGACCATCTCCGGCTGCCGCACCCCGCGACGACCGGCACGGACCGCATCGCCGACGACGCGCGGCCACCCGAGCACCGAAACCGACACACCCCGGCCCCCGGAATCGGACACCCTCACACCGGGGGTACGACCACCCCAGACGCGGAACCGGGCCCCGGAGACGGACCAGGCCACACCCGCACCACAGACAGCCGGGCCG
>NZ_MLYN01000162.1:0-411 GCF_001866675.1 Streptomyces sp. MUSC 14 | reverse complement strand
TCGCCTCCGCGGTCGCCTCCGCGGTCTCCGCGGTCGTCGTGGTCGCAGACGACGCGGAAGCTGGCCACGACGCCGTCCTTGACGTGGACGCCGCCCTTGACGTGCAGGTCGTCGACTCCGAAGCTGGTGCTCCAGGCGCCGACGGTGGCGATGGGGGCGCCGTTGTCGCAGACGGCCCCGCGGAAGACCTCCACCCGCTTGTGGCTGTCGTTGCGGACGTTGAGGGTCTTGGCGCCGAGGCCGCTGATCACGGTGATGCAGTCGCCGGGGCGGGCGTTGTAGGACCGTTCGTTGACGAGGATGCGGCCCTCTTCGTGGCGCCGGCCTTCTTCGTGGCGGCCGCCGCCTTCGTTGCCCTTGCCCTCGTTGCCCTTGCTCTCGTTGTTGTTGCTGTTGTTGTTGCTGTTGTTG
>NZ_MLYN01000161.1:0-447 GCF_001866675.1 Streptomyces sp. MUSC 14 | reverse complement strand
TCCATCAACACCGAATGAAACGCATGACTCACCGACAACCGCCGCGTACGAACCCCCCGCTCCTCAAGCCGGGCCACAACCTCCAACACCGCACCCTCCACACCCGACAACACCACCGACGACGGACCATTCACCGCCGCAAGCCCCACACCCCCACCCAGCAGCGGCAGCACCAGCTCCTCCGACGCCGCCACCGCCACCATCACCCCACCCGACGGCAACCCCTGCATCAGACGACCACGCGCCCACACCAGACGACACGCATCCTCCAACGACAGAACACCCGCCACATAAGCCGCACACACCTCCCCCACCGAATGCCCCGCCACACAATCCGGCCGCACACCCCACGACTCCACCAACCGGAACAACCCCACCCCCACCGCGAACAACGCCGGCTGAGCAAACTCCGTACGATCCAACACACCACCCCCCTCAACAACCGCC
>NZ_MLYN01000160.1:0-229 GCF_001866675.1 Streptomyces sp. MUSC 14 | reverse complement strand
CGGGCGCCTGCTCCAGGATGACGTGCGCGTTCGTACCACTCAACCCGAACGACGACACACCCGCACGCCGCACCCGCCCCGCAACCCCCACCCACTCCCGACGCTCCCTCAACAACCGCACATCACCCGCCGACCAGTCCACATGCGAGGACGGCTCACCCACATGCAACGTCGCCGGCAACACACCATGCCGCAACGCCTCCACCATCTTGATCACACCAGCCACACC
>NZ_MLYN01000016.1:0-21347 GCF_001866675.1 Streptomyces sp. MUSC 14 | reverse complement strand
CGGCGCTGCGCCGGGACCGCGGTGAGGTGCGTACCCTTCTGGACGCGGTGGGTGGTCTGTGGGCGGCGGGGGTGGCGGTCGACTGGACGGCGTTGCTGCCTGCGGGAAACCGGGTGGACCTGCCGACGTACGCCTTCCAACACCAGCGCTACTGGCTGCAGGCGCCCAGGGCGGCCACTGCGGCGATCACCGAGGTCGGGGGAGCAGAGGGGCGTTTCTGGGACCTCGTCGAACGTGGCGACCTGGATGCGCTCACCACCGAACTGGCGACCGGCGAGCGGGCCGGACTCGGCGATGTACTGCCCGCACTGGCCGAATGGCGGCGCTCGTGTCGGGAGCGGTCCGTCGTCGACGGCTGGCGCTACCGCCTCGGCTGGCGGGCGGCGACCGGCTTGCCCGCCCCGGTTCTCGACGGCACCTGGCTCGTCGTGGTCCCTGCTGGACGCGAGGGCGACCCCTGGCTGGCCGCCGCGACCGAGGCGATGACTCGCTCCGGCGCGCGGATACGGCAGGTCGTCGTCGCCGACCGACGTTTCGACCGGGCGGCCCTGGCCGCTGACCTCGGCGAGTTGCCGTTCTCGGGCGTGCTGTCGCTGCTGGCCTTCGAGACCTCCCGGGATGAGCAGTTCCCCGGTGTTCCCATCTGCCTCGGGGCGACCGTGACCCTGGTTCAAGCGTTGCAGGACCGAGGCATCGATGTGCCACTGTGGTGCCTGACCCGGAGCGCGGTCGACACCGGCCCGACGGACGAACTGACCGACCCGGACCAGGCGTTGGTATGGGGCCTCGGGCGGGTCATCGCGCTGGAACACCCGGGTATGTGGGGTGGTCTGGTCGACCTGCCCGGGACGGCGGACGACGTGGCGGCGCTGCACATGGTCCAGCTGCTCGCCGGTGGCGCCACGGGCGAGCAGGCCGCCATACGCGACACCGGGGTCCTGGTCGGCCGTCTGGTCCGCGCCGCCGCCGACGAGCAGCCGGTACGCGACTGGCGGGCCGCCGGTACCGTCCTGGTCACCGGCGGTACGGGCGGCCTCGGTGCGCATGTCGCCCGCTGGCTGGCCGGGCGTGGCGCCGAGCACCTTGTTCTGACCAGTCGTCGCGGCAGGGAGGCACCAGGCGCGGCCGAGCTGGAGGCCGAACTGACGGGGATGGGCGCGGCTGTGACGATCGTCGCGTGCGATGTGGCCGACCGCGCCCAAGTGGCGGGGCTGCTGGCGTCGTTGCCCGCCGATTCATCGCTGACCTCGGTGTTCCATACCGCGGGCGTCGCCAACGACGGCGTGATCGCCGCGCTCACTCCGGAGCGGCTGGACGGCGTGCTGCGTCCCAAGGTGGACGCCGCCTGGAACCTGCATGAGCTGACGCGCGGCCTGGACCTCTCGGCGTTCGTGCTGTTCTCCTCGGCGGCGGGCGTGGTCGGCTCGGCCGGGCAGTCCCATTACGCGGCGGGCAACGCCTTTCTCGACGCGCTGGCCCATCACCGGCGTTCTCTCGGCCTGACCGGCACCTCGATCGCCTGGGGCATGTGGGGTGGCGGCGGTATGGCCGACGGCGACGCGGCCGAGCGGCTCTCCCGGCGGGGCCTGCGGCAGATGGACCCGCTGCGGGCGATCACCGGCCTGCAGCGTGCGCTGGACCGGGACGAGACGTTCATGGCGGTGACCGACGTCGACTGGAACCAGTTCATCCGGGCCGCCTCGGGCGCGGCCAAGTGCGCGGTGATCAGGGACATGCCCGAGTACGAGCATGCCTTCGCCACCGAGCCTGCGACCGGCGCGCTCGGCCAGGCCGCGCAGCCGGCCTTCGCCGAACGCCTGGCCGCCCTCTCCACCGAGGACCGTGATAGCGCGATCCTTGAGTTCGTCTGGGCTGAGGTGGCGGCGGTGCTCGGCCACGGTTCGCCCGAGGCCGTACCGGCCGACCGCGTCTTCAGCGAGATCGGCTTCGACTCGCTGAGCGCGGTGGAGCTGCGCAACAGGCTGGCCGCGGGGACGCAGCTCACCCTGCCGGCAAGCCTGATCTTCGACTATCCGACCGTGACGGCACTCGCGGCCTTCCTGCGCGACGAGCTGGTCGGCGAGGAGACCGATCCGTTGGACACCGCCCTGACCGAGCTGGATCGGCTGGAGGCCCTGCTGATGGCGTTGCCCGGCGCTGACGCCGTACGCGGCAAGGTGCTGTCCCGGGTGCAGACTCTCGCGTCGAAACTCACCGCCGGCGACGGAGCCGAGGACGAACGGGCTCAGCAGCTCTCCGCAGCGAGCGACGACGAGCTGTTCGACTTCATCAACAAGCAGCTCGGCCGCCCGGAGCAAGAGTGACGCGGAGCTCGGGACCCGGGCACGGTGGAGAGTGTGTCTGAGTCGTCCTTGCCGGGAGGTTTCGCCAACGCCGTCGTACGCGTCGGGGACACGGTGCGTCGTCCAACCTCTGCTCGCACGAAGTTCGTGGGCGAACTGCTGAGGTTGCTCGAAGCCGGTGGCTGGAGCGGAGCTCCGCGGTATCTCGGTGTGGACGAGAGCGGCCGCGCAGTACTCGGTTACCTTGATGGCCATGTGGCGTGGGAACCGCGACAACCTGCCGCTGTGTCGTCGGCCGAGAGCCTGGTGGCGGTCGCCCGGCTGGTGCGCGAGTTCCACGGCCTGACGGTCGGCACGGCACTGGCTGGAGACCACGAGGTCGTGTGCCACAACGACCTGTCGCCCAAGAACACGGTCTGTCGTCCGGTCAGTGGGTCGCTTCGCCCGACGGCCTTCATCGACCGGGACCTTGCGGCGCCGGGCGCCCGGATCCATGACATCGCTCATGTCTGCTGGCAGTACGTCGGTCTCGGCCCTGCCGTGGCCGACGTCGAGGACGCGGCCCGGAGTATGACTGATCGCTGACAGCTACGTACTGTCTGACCGGCAACAGCTTGTGTCCACGGTGTTGTGGTGGCAGGACCGATGCTGGCGGGGCATCGAAGCCGCGGCCGATGCGGGTGACGTGCGCACTGCAGTGAGCGCGCGGTGGCAGCGGCTTGCCCCCGAAACTCACGGACACCGCACTGCTGCGCTTGGCGGTCGCCCTGGCATGCTGGGCTGCTGAAGTCCGATCGTCGACGTGGGAGTGATCGTGGTACATCGACACGACAGCAGCGAGGCAATGATCGACCCGGCGTACACCAGGAGGCTGGGGTGCATACAGGTGCCGAAGAACCGGCTGCCGGACAAGGAGACGGCGCCGCAGGCGGTCTACCGGATGATTCATGACGAGCTGCTGCTCGACGGGAGCTCGCGGTTGAACATGGCCACGTTCGTGACGACGTGGATGGACCCCGAGGCCGAGAAGCTGATGGCCGAGACGTTCGACAAGAACATGATCGACAAGGACGAGTACCCGCAGACCGCGGAGATCGAGCGGCGCTGTGTCAACATCGTCGCGAGCCTCTTCCACGCGCCCGGCACGGGGGACGCGGTCGGGGTGTCCACCATCGGGTCGTCCGAGGCGGTGATGCTCGGCGGGCTCGCCATGAAGTGGAAGTGGCGCCAGCGGAGGCAGGCGGCCGGGCTCCCGTCGGACCGGCCGAACCTGGTCATGGGGTCCAACGTCCAGGTGGTGTGGGAGAAGTTCTGCCGGTACTGGGATGTCGAGCCGCGGTACGTGCCGATGGCGCACAACCGGTTCACCGTTGACGCCGCCGAGACCATGACGTACGTGGACGAGAACACCATCGGTGTCGTGCCGATCCTCGGGACCACCCACACCGGCGAGTTCGAGCCGATCAAGGACATCCACGACCGGGTCGTGGCCTACAACGCCGAGCAC
Source organism: Streptomyces sp. MUSC 14 (assembly GCF_001866675.1). Lineage (NCBI taxonomy): Bacteria > Bacillati > Actinomycetota > Actinomycetes > Kitasatosporales > Streptomycetaceae > Streptomyces > Streptomyces sp. MUSC 14. The sequence goes on along the minus strand of NZ_MLYN01000016.1, from coordinate 17,537 downwards.
GGCACCGACATCGCGATCCACGTGGACGCCGCCTCAGGCGGCTTCGTCGCGCCCTTCCTGCACCCGGACCTGGAGTGGGACTTCCGGCTGCCCCAGGTGAAGTCGATCAATGTCTCCGGCCACAAGTACGGGCTGACCTACCCGGGCATAGGGTTCGTGGTGTGGCGGTCCGCCGACGACCTGCCCGAGGACCTGGTCTTCCACGTCAACTACCTGGGCGGCGACATGCCGACCTTCACCCTCAACTTCTCCCGGCCCGGCAACCAAGTCGTCGGCCAGTACTACAACTTCGTACGCCTCGGCCGGGAGGGCTACACCAAGGTCATGGAAGGGCTGCGCGACACCGCGCAGTTCCTCGCCGACGGCATCGCCAAGCTCGACGCCTTCGAGGTGATCAGCGACGGGACGGACATCCCCGTCGTCGCGTTCAAGCTCAACGAGCCGAGCGCGTTCACCGTCTTCCACGTCTCCGACGAACTGCGGCGTGATGGCTGGCAGGTGCCCGCGTACACCATGCCGCCGAACGCCGAGGACGTTGCCGTACTGCGCATCGTGGTACGCGAAGGCTTCAGCCAGGACCTGGGCGAGTCCCTGCTCGCCGCCCTCGGCCGGGCGGTCGACCGCCTCACCACCACCCGGCCCGCACACGACGCCGGCTCCGGCTTCTCCCACACCTGACCCACGAGCGGACTCCCGCCGGGTTGCCCGGGACTGGCCGGTTCCACACCTGCCGCCCAGGCAACCCGTCACAGCCGCGCCGAGGCCAGCGCATAGAGGGACTGGTCTGTCGGCGGCGGGCAGTCGGCGCCCATGTCCCGGCAGCGTGCGTCGCGTGCGTGTCCGACTTGCTGTGCCGTCATAAGTCAGGGCACGGCAGGTTGTCGTGTTCGGTATCCGCGTGGCGCCTGGTGTCGGCCGTGAAGTGGGCAACGGCCCGGTGGAGCTGTGTGAGGAACTGGGTCAGGGTCGGGGCTTCCGGCTCGAAGTCGTCGAACCATGACGCTGTGGTGGATCGGTGAACCTGCTCGGCCTGATCCAGAGCGAAGAGGATGCCACCCCCGTCACTGCCGAACACGATGCCGGTGCGGTGGTCGGACAGGCGCACCGGTCCGTGTTCGGCGAGGTGGTCGAGCACCAGGTCGGGCGAGTGGACGAAGTAGCCGTGGTCGATGTCGGGCAGCTGCAACTCGGCGATCGAGGAGTAGAAGGCGACCAGAACAGCGGGGACAGCGGCGTCTTGCAGCCGTGCGGCCGCAGCTCGGCTATGGTCGTCCGCCACGAGAACGTCGTTGTCGCCTGGGGCGTAGCCGTAGACGGTCTCGAAGCGGGCGAGGGTCTGTTCGAGCATGGCGGCGATCTCGCGCTGCCAGGTGGTGAACCAGTCGGCTGAGACGTCCGGAGCGGTCATCGGGTGCCCTGTTCTGTGTTGTGAGTGGGGGGCGTTGGTGCGCGGGGCTGAGTGGCGACCGATCTCGGCGGGCAGCTCGCCGAGGCCGATGCGGACTGTCGCGTTCGTCTCCCCGATGCGGGCGGTGGCCAACCGTGGAATCGCCGCCGGCCACTGGGCATGAGGGAGCAACAGCAGGTCGGCCGGGCGGTCTTCGGCCCGGACGGTGTCGTCACGCAAGAGGCGGCGGGCGCGGTCCAGCTGTCTGTCGCCGAACGGGCTGCGGATCGAACCCGGGGCGCCGTGTCGGGGACCGGGGTCGAACCGTCACACCGTCGGCCTGGCGGGGCATGCGACCCGCTGATCCTGGTCCTGGACCTCATGCCGGTTGGTCGACGAAGATGACGCGCTGGTGGATTCGGTTGCGACGTGGTGTGTCGGGCTGTGTCGCTCCCGAGCCCGTCGTCGCACGGCAGGCGATTACGTATTCGCCGACCGAGGTCGGCGTCCACGGGAAGCCGAACCCCTGCCATCCGTGCTCCACGCGCGTGGCGACCTGGGCGGGGTTCCAGGTTCGGCCGCCGTCGGTCGTGACCTCCACGGAGGTGACCGGTTCGTGGGCCCAGGCCCATCCCCGTATTTCGACGGGTTCGCCGACGTGCACGTCTCCGTCGAGGGGGGAGACGAGGCACGAATTGGGAGCCAACTCCCACACCGGGGAGGGACTGCCGGAGCCGTTCTCGGGCCGGTCCATGTAGTACTTGGTGGTGAATGCTGATCCGCTGCGACGGTCCGAAACGGTCAACGAGTCCAGCCACTTGGTCGAGTTGGTGCCGTAATAGCCCGGCACGACGAGGCGGAGGGGACCACCGCGCCGTACTGGCAGTGCTTCGCCGTTGACGGCAAGAGCCACCAGGACGCTGCCGTCGAGTGCCTTCCCCAGGGGCAGGTCCTTCTCGTATCGCTGATGGTGGGTGCCGTCGTAGACACCGTGATCGACACCGGTGGAGATGACGTAAGCGGCTCCCTCCTCGATTCCGGCGAGGTGAAGCAGTTCACTGAGCCGGACGCCACCCCAGCGGACGTTGCCCACCCTCCGCTGGGGAACCGTGGGCGCCAGCGGACTGCCCGCACACTCGTGCACGGCAGTGATCTCCGTCTGCGGCAGTCCTGCGAGGTCTTCCAGCGACAGGGTCAGTGCGCGGGAGACCATGCCGCCGACGGTCAGCGTCCAGGAGTCGGCGCACACGTCGGGAACGCCCAGGTGCCAAACCGTGAAGAGGTCCGCTTCCGGAGTGATGAAGGACGTCATGTGCTCGGGGCGAAGCTTCTGGATCAGGCCAAAGCCCTTGCGGAGCAGGACGGGTGCGCGCACGGCGGATCCATCGCCGGTACGCCGGCCGAGTCCCGGCAACGAGTCGGCATCCCCGGCCCGGCCGATGTCGGCGCCAGTACCGGTGTCGGCAACGGACATGTCGTCCCCCTTCGCTGGCGATTCCGTGCTCACGCTAGGCATCTTTGGCAGCCGCGTGAAATGCCGGTCAGGCCGCGTCCATGCGTCTCGGGCATGGATACGCAGAAGCCGTTGCCTCTGTGGATCATTGAAGTGTGGCAGCCGAACGGCGGTCTCCTTCTGGCGCGCGTCGCCGCGTACGGGACGGGGCCACGGCGACGGCTCAGCGTGCGGTGTGCCTGGAGCGGAGCTCGTCGGTGTCGACCGTCGTCAGCGCCACGCTCAGCGGCACGCCCGTGTCGGCCGCGGCGGCCAGCCGCTCGCGTACCTCGCGCGGTGTTCGAGGCCGCCAGCCGGGCCCGTCACAGCAGCCGGAGTGGAATATGACACCCGCGTTGAGCAGCGCGGTCAATGTCCGCCACCCAGCTGAGTCGCTCCGTTTCGGGACAGCGAGGTCCTGGCCCGCGTCGATCAACTGTCCACCGCAGCACGGGCATCGGCTTGCCCACGTGCCGCGTTTCTTGAACGAAGAACGGCAGGGCAAGCACACGTAATGCCGGTGAGGAGTCCCCCCGCGAAAGCACATCGCACCATTATGGCAGGGCCCACTCTGCCCATCCCGGCGATGAAGAAGAGAGAAGGAGGCCCGTGCCCATCTGCCCGGCCACGCCCAGCCTGTTCCGAGCAGGGCAGCGTCATGGCTGGCCGTGTGCCATCAGGGCCGCGTGCGGCAACACCAATACGCCGTCCGGACCAGTGAATTCGGCGCACAGCGACTCGAAACGGTCTTTGATCTCGGCGATGACCATCGGATTCTGACTCGTCACGATCTGCCCGATCGTCGCCACTCCGGCGGCCGGCCCGCTCCACCACTCCTGCATGGTCGTCCGATGATCCCAGGCCAAGGCTTCGTGGACGACATCCGACAGGCCCGCGTCGCCCAGCAACGCGGCCAAGCCCTGTTCAGTTCGCGAAAAATCCTCTTCTGGAGCAAGAGCGGGCAGGTGAGCGGGACGACTGACACCCGCTGCCTGGACGGCCCTGCCCAAAAGGGCCTGCCCGGCGGCCGCTGGTACCGCCCAGATGGTGACGGCTATCCGTCCGCCAGGGCGCGTCACCCGGCGCAGCTCCCGCAGGGCCTCCCGGGGCCGTCCGACGTGGTTGAGAACGAAGTTGCCGACCACCGCGTCGAACTCGTGATCCGCGAAAGGCAGGCGAGGCAGAGCGGCAAGCAGTACGTCAGCTTCCGGGGCTGCCTGCGCGGCCCGTGCGACCATGCCCGGTTCGGCATCCACCGCGGTCACCTTCGCGCCCCGCTCACACGCAACTGCGGCGACGCCGCCCGTGCCTGTCCCCACATCGAGGACGCGTGTGCCCTCACGAACCTCGACAGCATCGAGAAGCCGACGCACCGGATACGCGCACAGTTTGGCAAAACTCGCAGCATAGGCATCGGCCTGCCCTGCCCACGCCCGCCGCTCGGACTCGTCAAACGCCGTCTGCACGATCCGTCCCCTCCTCAGAGCAACCACCACCGCGACACAGCGCGGCAGATCTTGACACTAACTCAGATCGCGTCAAGTCCGTTTCTGATGTTGGCCGCGTCCGAGATGCTCAAGGAGTCCTTGGTGGACGAGTCGGCGCTCGACCGTGCCGGCCTCGGCCTCGGTCGGATCGGCGATCAACTGCTCTGCCCGGTCGGGTAGTTGGTCTCGTCCGCCGGGGCTCGGGATGGTGAGGCGCCGGAGCGTTCCGGTGGTGGCGGCCCAGTAGGCGCGGGACGCGGCGTCGTCGGGCCGGTGGTCGTCGTCGCGGGGCTGTCGCCGGTGCGGCGCGAGGGTGTCCAGCAGGGCGATGCCGGCCTCGTCGTCGTGCGCGGAGGCGGGCAGGACCGGCCACGCCGATGCTCAGGACCAAGACGTCCAGCGCAAGCCCGCGCTTCCTGCCGGACGTCTCTCTGTTCGCGTCCAGCCCCGTCGTCTCCTTCGGCACCCCGGCCGCCACGCGCACGGAGCGGGTGTCGATGATCACCAGGGACGGGCGTTCACGGCCTCGCGCAGGTCGCTGGAGCCCGGGTCCCCGGTCGCCGACCGCGCCACCCGCTCCTGCTTCCATGCGGTGACCAGCGGCTCGATCAACGCCCACTGCTCGTCGGACAAGTCGGTTGCGTACGGCATCCGTTCCATGCCCCGACCCCATCACGCACACGACATGACGCGAGGGCGATACCGTCCCATCACCCATGAACGGCCGTCATCACATCGTCAGGAACGGGACTTGATACCGCCTGAAGGCTCCGGAAGCGGGCCTGTCTCCGCCGCTGCGAGCGAGTGCGGGACGGAACGAACCGTCGCGGTCACCCCCGCCCCGCACACTCGCCACCGGAGGGGTTCGGCGCTCAGCTGCCGACGAGCATCTGCCAGGTCTGCGGGCCTATCTGGCCGTCTACGCCGAGGCCGTGTGCGGACTGGAAGGCCCGGGCGGCGCTGTTGGTGCCGGAGCCGAAGCTGCCGTCGACAGTGAGGCCGTAGCCGAACTTGTTCAGTTCCACCTGGGCGGCTCGGACGGCGTCGCCGCTGGAGCCCTGCTGGACCTGGACGATCAGCGCGGACCAGGTCTGCGGGCCGATCTGGCCGTCGACGCCGAGGCCGTGTGCGGACTGGAAGCTCTTGGTCGCGGTGAGGGTGGCCGGGCCGAACTGTCCGTCGGCGGTGATCGAGGCACCGTGGTAGCGGAGAAGATACTGCGCGGCCAGCACGTTGTTCCCGGTGTCGCCGTCGATGACATTCGGCCAGGGCGGCGCGACGGTGCCACCGCCCGAGGCGCCGTTCCCGGTACCCACGAGCATCTGCCAGGTCTGCGGACCGACCTGGCCGTCCACGCCAAGGCCGTGCGCGGACTGGAAGGCTCGGGCGGCGCTGTTGGTGCCGGAGCCGAAGCTGCCGTCGACAGTGAGGCCGTAGCCGAACCGGTTCAGCTCCACCTGGGCGGCTCGGACGGCGTCGCCGCTGGAGCCCTGCTGGACCTGGACGATCAGCGCGGACCAGGTCTGCGGGCCGATCTGGCCGTCGACGCCGAGGCCGTGAGCGGACTGGAAGCTCTTGGTCGCGGTAAGGGTGGCCGGGCCGAACTGTCCGTCGGCGGTGATCGAGGCACCGTGGTAGCGCAGAAGATACTGCGCCGCCTGCACGCTGGGACCCGTCATACCGTCGGTGATGTTCGGCCAGGACGGCAGGATGACACCGCCACCGCCGCCGCCCTTTCCGCCCCACTGCCCGAAGTCGGCGGCCATCGCCTGGTCGAGGTCCGCGTCCTTCCCGGCGACCGTGATGCCGTTCTGAACCTGCCGCAACTGCGCGCGGCTGTCCCAGTTCCCGCCGGACCACGCGTACGTCTGCCAGCCCCAGGCTATCTTCCCGCTGTCGAAGAGTTCCTGGATCACGTGGTAGCCGCCGTACGCACCGGTCCGGGACCGGCCGATCACCGAGGCGACGCCGTCGAAGTAGGAGTTGAGCGCGGAATACATCGAGGGCTGAAGATCGAAGTCGACGCTGAAATAGATCGGCCGCGACGACGGCATCCCGTTGGCCAGCGCTTGCCGCTGCGCCTCGGTGGCATGCCCGGCCCCCTGGGAGTAGGGGTTGGAGGGGACGCTGCTCTGCCAGGACTGCAGCCCGTCGGACTCCCAGTTGGAGACGATGCCCAGACCCGCGGCGGTCAGGGCCTGAGCCTCGGACAGGGTGAGGACCTTCGAGTTCGGCAGCCAACTGAGGTAACGGCACACGAAGCCGTAGCCCGCCGCGGCGACCGAACCGGCGGTGAGCGACGCGTCGGAGTAGTCGATCCCGTAGCCGGTCGCCGAGGACGCCGCGGACGCCGACTGGGCGAATCCGATGCCGGTCGCGGTGGCCACCGCGGCGCCGCCGGCCAGGGTCAACAGTCTTCGTCTGGACAGTCGTTGGGTGTGGTCAGGCAGGTTCATGACACGGTCCGATCCTTGATGTCTGGTTGCGGTGAGCAACGCGGGAGCCGCTGGGCCACGTAGCATTCGAGTCCTTCCGGGGCCAACTGTCCAGCAACTGTCCGGCGCTTGGCGGTGCCAGGCGGAAGCAGCGCTGCAGGTGATCTTTGGGCCCCGGTCCGGCCCGTGTCCACGGCGAGTCGGGATCTGCTGGGATTGCGGGACGGCACCGGCACTGACCAGCCAGGATCCGTGGCAGCGTGACGGTTGGGCGGGACAGCTTGGATGCGGGCGGCGGACAGGGCGGCTGCGTGGGTGCCGGCCCAGGTCTCGGCCGTGGGGGCACTGGTGCTGTGGAAGCAGTGGGAAGCCGCCCAGAGTTATCCGGGGACTTCAGGTGGCGTCAAGTCCCGTTCCTGACGATGTACTGTCGCGCGTTCATGGGTGACGGGACGGTTTCGTCGAGCACTCCGGGAAGGTCTTCCGCGTCCGCGATCCGCACGAACACCGTGGCTGCCCACCGACGAGCCCTCGACCAACGTCACCCGCTCCCGCCGGGGCCGACTCGCCCACCAAGGACCCAGTCAGCGGCCAACGGCCGAGGGGCAACCGCCAACCCAAGCGCTCCATGCGCCAAGTGGCATGCTCAGCCACAAGAGGTGTGATGGTCGGGTAGCGGCGGAGAGGATTGCTTCTCCGGCTACCTGACCACACGGGCCACCTGGGGACTGTCGACGCGCAGATCCGTCGCGTCGATCCAGGAGATCGTCACCACGCGGTCCGGGGCCACGTCCACCGCCTCCGCCGCCAACAGCGCCCAGTCGCGGCAGGAGACGACGGTCTCGGGCCAGGGGCGGTCGCGGTCGACCTCCCAGTCGATGCCCGGCCTGCCGACGTGGAAGCGTCGGCCGTCGGGCCTGAGCTCCCAGATCTGGAAGCAGAGCACCGCCTGCCCGTGGTCGGCGAGGTCCCGGATCACCTCCGGCAGGTGTTCCACCGGCCAGAGATCGACCGGTTCGCCGTCCGGGTCGCGCAGCGCGGCAGACCGTGGCGGGAGGAAGCTCTCGCGGGCGCCCAGTTCGGTGAGCGCCCGGCGCAGCCCCTCGCCCTCGCTTTCGTCAGGTGCCTCCCCGCTCCGCAGGAAAGCGTTGTACGCCTGTCGCAGGCCTGGCACGGCGCGCCGGACGCCCAGTTCGGCAAGGGCCTCGCCGGCCCACTGCCGGACGGTCGCGCTCTCGCTGCTGAGCATGCCGATCAGGACGTCGGCGGGGCGCGGGTCGGCCAGCGCGGTGAACACCTCGATGGCGCACAGCTGCCCGAACGGGTTCAGCGCCAGGGCCGCCGCGATCAGCGGCTCCAGCACCTGCGGCCCCAGGGCGATCAGCGTGTGCTGCGCTTCCTCGGCCACCTCGGTCGACTCCGCGTCCAGTTCGGCCACCCTGCGGGCGATCTCGTTCTCCATGCGCTCCAGTCTGACCCGTGCCGCACACCCTCAGCCCCCGATGTCCGCCTGGACCACGGAGACGGACGAATCAGCCGAGTACGTGACGCACACTGGAAGGACGTCAATTGACATCGGACATAAGCACGTTCACCACTCCTTCCGCGGAGCGTCCGCCCTCTCCCGTTCCCGTCGACTGGCCGGCCGTCGAGGACCGGCTCGGACTGCGGCATCCGGCCGAGTACAAGCGCCTCGCCGACCGGCACGGGCCGCTGGACTTCGGTGAGTACGTGTGGATCCACGTGCCATGCGTCCAGCAGGACCGTTTCGACTACGGCGAGTGGCTGCGTGCGACGCACCGGGCTGCGCGGATCGAGGTGCGGGAGCTGCCCGAGGCCGAGCGGCCCGTGCTCCACCCCTAGGCCGGCGGCCTGTTGGCCTGGGGCTGCACAGGGGCAGCGACGTACTGTTCTGGGACACCTCGGCCTCCGACGACCCCGACGAATGGACCGTGGAGGTGCGGCACTCGGGAGCGGTGCCGGACAGTGGCCTGCTCCGCTGGCACCGGTACGACCTGGCGCTCACCGGCTATCCACGGCACACCGTCCGCGACACCTGGGAACTCCCCGCTCCTCCCGGCCCGCTGCTGGGCCCGCTGCCGGGCACTGTCGCACGGACCGCCTTCCTTCCCGACCCCGCGCCCTGGACCCGCCCCCGCCGGTTCCGCCCCGGCTGACGACGCCGTCGAGTTCGCGGACTTCAAGTCCTGGGACGACCGCGCCTACTGGTGAGTCCGCGGCCGGCGATCACCCGGTCGCCCGTCCGGCCGGTGCGCTGGGGATGGCGCTCACGCCGGCGCCGTACCCGATCCGTTCTCCTTCCCGCGACCTTGTCGAGCCAGAATCACGGCGGCGCCTGACCCAAGCGACGTCGGGCGACTGCCACCGTCATCGCCACCACCGCCATCGTCATCGCCACCCGGCCCGCGTTCGCGGCGCTCCGGCGCTCTGTCGACCAGGCAGTTCAGTTGGGAGTGGTGGCCGGTGGGCCGGTGATGGCGGTGAGTCGGAGTTTGGTCTCGTCCTCGCTGCCGGGCGCGGCGGTCATGATCACGATTTTGAGTTCGGAGTCGCCGTCGGTCAGGACGTCGCAGTCCACCGTGACCGGGCCCACCGAGGGGTGGTCGATCGTCTTGTGGTCCTCGCGGTGTGCGGCCACCTCTCCGGTTGCCCACAGTTCGGCGAATCGCGTGTTGCCCGCGTTCAGTTCGCGGATCAGTGCGGCCAGGCGGCTGTCGTGGGGGAAACGGCCGGTGGCGCGGCGCAGGTCGGAGACGACGGCGGCGTCGGTGGCGGCGCGGTCCGCCTCGGTCACCGGCCACCGCTCGATGGGGGTCCCCCCGCTCGAACGGAGCCGAGAGCGGGGGAGAGCGGGGCCGACGTCCACCGGGAACCTGTCGCGGGCGAAGTTGCGTCGTCGCGGCGGCGCGGCCCAGGGGTCGCCCAGCAGGGCGGCCCATCCCCGGTTGCACCACACCAATTGCCAGTCCGCCGCGAACACGGCGACCGCCACGTCCCCGAGACGGGCGAGCACCCGCTGCACGCCGGGCGGGAGATGGTCGCTGATCGCGCCGTTCACCGGTGGGGCGAGCCGGGCCAGCCGGTACAGGTGGTCACGCTCGGCCGTGGACAACTGCAGGGCACGCGCAAGGGACGCCGCGACCGACACGGAAGGTGTCGTAGCCCGCCCCTGCTCCAGGCGCACGACGTAGTCGACCGACACCCCTGCCAGGTCGGCCAGTTCCTCGCGGCGCAGCCCGGCCGCCCGGCGACCCCGGGCCACCGGCAGCCCGGCGGCCGACGGCGGCAGCCGCTCCCGCCACGTGCGAATCATCGCGCCCAGTCCCGCTCCGGATGCCGTCGACATGCTGTCCATCCTGCTGCATCCCCCGGTCGTGCAGGGGGCGCGAGGGTGGTACAGGTCTTCCTACCCTTGACGCGTCCCTGGCCCGCCCCCGGCCGCCGGGACCAGAATCGAACGCATGACGATCACCTTCATCACCGGAGCCGGCAAGGGCCTCGGCCGCGAGACCGCCCGCCGCCTGACCGAGCGCGGGCACACCGTGCTCGTCGGAGCCCGCAACCGCGAGCAGGGCGAGGAAGCCGCCGCCGCGCTCGGCGCCCGCTACGTCCCCATCGACGTGACCGACGACGCGTCCGTGGCCGCCGCGGCCACGAACGTCGCCGAACACGAGGGCAGGATCGACGTCCTGATCAACAACGCTGGTGTGCACGGCCCCACCGGCGATCCCAGCGACCTCACCGCCGCCGACGCCCTCGCCGTCCTCGACGTCAACGTCATCGGCGTCATCCGCACCACCACCGCATTCCAGCCCCTGCTGCGCCGCTCGGACGACCCTGTGATCGTCAACGTCAGCAGCGGAACGGGCTCCCTCGCATTCACCCACGACCCCGCCCGGCCCGAATCACACGTCATCGCACCGCTGTACACCTCCTCCAAGGCAGCACTGACGATGTTGACCACGCAGTACGCCAAGGCACTCAAAGGCATCCGCGTCAACGCCGCCGACCCCGGATACACCGCGACCGACCTGAACGGTCACAGTGGCCCCCAGACCGTCACCGAGGGCACGGACGCGATCGTCGCCCTCGCCACCGAGGAACCCGGCGCAGGCACCGGACGCTTCGTCTCCCGCCACGGCGAGATCACCTGGTCCTGAAACCGGGCCGTGGTCTTCCGGGCCGTGCTGGATGGCGAATTCACGGCGGCCGGGGAATGCGGTGCGGATCCCGAACGGGGAGCGCCGGCGCATCCGGCTCCGAGGAAGACTCCGGTCACCGTTCTAACGGATCACTGGCGGGAATCCCTGGGGGGCCGCGACCTGGGTGACGGCGTTCGTGGCCCTGTCCATCTGCACGTAGCTTGCCGAGTATTCGACTCCTTCAGGTACGAGGTACTCGAGTTCGGCTGAGTTGTTCGACATTCTGCCGTAGGTTCTGACGGTAAAGGTGACCCCGTACCAGATCGGCGAGTTCGGGTTTCCCTGCGCATGATTCGTGCATTTCCACAGCATCTTCTTCAACGGCTCTTCGAACTGGCGGTTGAAGTTCTGGTTCGTGCTGTCCGTCATGGGCGTCAGGTTTTCTGATACTCCTTCGCCACCCAGGTTGTCGTTCCAGAGGTGCCCCTTGATCCAGCCACTGCCGTCCCTCGCGTTGAGCTCATTGACGAGGGTGCACTCGGTGGTACCGGGACGCGAGCCTCCGTACGAGTTCGCCGGTGCGTTGACACTCGGCCCCAAGGTCACCGTGACGCTTGTGCCGCCCGTCCGCTGGAGGGGGCCACCGTTGCCCTGCGGACCGAAAGCAGCGGCGATCCACACCGGCGGGTGTCGGTCCCAGGCCAGGAGCGGCAGACTCCCCGTGGCCCCCCGCGTCGCGACACGCTGGAGCGGCACATCCGTGTCCGTGCTCGCCCTGCTCCGAGGTTCTTCGACCGGCAACCGGGACCGTGCGGGCAGGCTCATCGCACGGGTGGCACTGGCCTCGGCCTCCCGCTCGAAACGGTCGCCGGGGTCGGAGACCTTGAGGCCGTTTCCGTCGTCGGTACCGGCGACCGGACCTCGGCGCTGTTGGACGACGTGGGTGAGTTCGTGGGCGAGGGTGTGTCTGTCGCCGCCGCCTTGGCCGATCACGATGTGGTTTCCGCTGGTGTAGGCGCGGGCGCCCACTTCGGCGGCGGAGGCCCGAGCGGTCGTGTCGTCGTGGATACGGACGTCGGAGAAGTCCGCGCCGAGCCGGTGCTCCATATCGGTGCGCGTGGCGTCGTCCAAGGGCCGCCCGGGCGTGCGCAGGACGTCGTGGACGGCGGAGCGCTGGACCGTGGCCGCGGTCTCTTCGTTCTGCTGGTCGCCGCAGCCCGCGGTGTGCTGGTGCTGATCCCGGGCCCCGGGGTGCCCGGCCCGGCGGAGCATCTGGACCACGGCGGCGTTGCCGACGGAGGTCTGCAGGCCCAGTGGGCCGTGCTGCGGTGCGGGCGCCGGCGTGCGGGCCGCGGCACGGTCGGTACCGGTTCTGGTGTCCCGGATGTTCTCGTGATCGTGCAAGGGGGTCTCGCCTCCGGTGCGGTTCGTCGACTCCTCGTGCATACGCTGGGGCAGACCGCTCATGCCAGGTACGGACGGGCAGAATTGGCCGTCCGCCCGGGCAGCATCGGCCGGCCGGCCGGGCAGGACACGGAGTACGCGCGCCGAGCCGAAGCTCCGTGGGCGAGGGAGCCTCGAAGTTGGGTGACCAATCCTGAATCCGCTCGACGTGGGTCCCTCCATCGGCGGCTTGACCCGCTGTGGCAGGCGGCCCATGTTGGTGTGTGCTTGCGGCGGAACGGGCTTCCTTCCGTGGCGCTGCTCCCGTCTTGGCCAGTTCTGCGGAGGAGTCTGCGGTGCCTGCTGCATACGTCACCGATCTCGTGGACGCCTTCCATCGTGACGTCGACGGGCCGGCGATCGGCTGCGGGGCGCGTGTGCTGACCTTCGGGCACGCGCTCGAAGAGGTGTGGCGGCTGGCCAGGCTGCTGCGCGAGCTGGGCATCGGGCGCGGCACTGGGCTCGCGTGCGTCACCGGCAACACTCCTGAGACACTGTTGGTCCGGCTGGCGGCACACGTGCTGGGCGCCAGGCTGACCCAGGTGGTGATCGACCCGGCCACCCACAACCTGGCGCACATCCTGGTCGACTGCCGGCCGGCTCTGGTGGTGGCCGACACCGCGATCCCCGACATGGGAGCACGCCGCATCGGCTTCGAAAGCCTGCTGCGGTCGGCTGCTGAACAGCCGAGCGATCCGCTGCCGGTCATGGCGCGGGAGGAGGACATCGCCCGGGTCACCTACACGAGCGGTACGACGGGCCGGCCGAAGGGCGTGGCATCCACCTTCGCCGCCATGCGCGTGCGAACCGGCTGGACCCGCCGCCACGAGGGAGCCGGGCCGGTGTTCGTCTCGGTGACTTCCCTGGCCCAACGCGCGGGCGGGCGGTGCCTCGAACACCTGCTCAGCGGGGGGAGGGTGGAGGTCCTCGACGCGTTCGACCCGCCGGAGTTCGCCGCGGTCTGCGCCCGCCTGGCGCCCGTCACCACCTACCTGTCGCCGTCGATGCTGTACCGGCTGCTGGACCACCCTGCCACTGCCGCAGGGATCCCCGGCCTGATGTCGGTGTCCTACGGCAATTCGCGGATCCTCCCCGAGCGCCTCCGCGAAGCCCTGCGGGTGTACGGCGTGAATTTCCGGCAGGGCTACGGCATGAACGAGGCGGGGGTGATCTCCCGCCTGTCACCCGCCGACCATGTCGCCGCACTGGGTGGCAGACCGCATTTGCTGGCCTCCGCCGGGCAGCCGGTGCCCGGCGTGGAGCTCTCCATCCGCGACGAGGACGGCCGGGACCTGCCCGCCGGGTGGACCGGCGAGGTGTGGACGCGCTCGCCGGCGATGATGGCCGGCTACTGGCAGCGCCCCGATCTGGACACACAGGTGCTGCGGGACGGCTGGCTGCGCACCGGTGACATCGGCCACTGCGACGAGGACGGTTACCTCTATCTGGTCGATCGGATCACGGACATGATCATTGTGGACGGCCGCAACATCTACTGCGGGCCCGTCGAGGCCGCTCTGGCCCGGCATCCGGCCGTGGCCCAGGCCGTGGTGGTCGGCCGCGACAGCGCCGTCACCGGCGAAGAGGTCCACGCCTTCCTCCTGCCCGCGGCAGGACATGAGCCCAGCGACCGAGTCGCTGCCGAAGCCTGCCGGCTCGTGGTCGACGAGCTGGCCGAGGCCCACTGTCCCACCGCGGTGCACTGGGTGGACCACATCCCGCTGGCAGCATCCGGCAAGCCGGACAAGCAACGGCTGCGTGCCCAGGCGGCGCACCTGGCGCGGCGCGGCCGAAGTGAAGCGTGCGGGCTGGATTGTTGGCTCCAACCCTGATAGATGACTTTGGCATGGTCATGAATGCGATTGAACTGCACAGTATCAATCGTTGGGAGGCGTCCTTCCTGCGCGAAGAGGTGGGAGGCTACTTCAGCCACGGCGTCGAGTGCACGCCGGGCGCGACGGTACTCGACGTGGGCGCCAACATCGGTGTGTTCGCGGCGGCCGTCTACGAGCGGCTGGACGGGGACGTGCGGATCTACGCCTTCGAGCCGTTGCCGCCGCTCCACGCGACGCTCGAACGCAATGCCCGGGAATTCTTCAACGGACGTCTGACCGCACTCCCTTACGGCCTGGCGTCCCGTGACGACGAGCTCGACTTCAGCTACGTTCCGGCCGCCACGATCTTCTCGTCCTCCTCGCGGGACCAGGGGAACATCGAGGCGGAGCGGCGGCGGGTCACCGCCAGCGTTGTCGAAATGATCCGCCAGGGCGGACTGGGACCGGTCCTGCGCCGCGCACCCGCTCCCCTCCTCACCTTTCTCGTCAGCCGCAAGCTGCGCGTGATGCGGCGCCTTGAGACGCATCGGGTGAAGGTCAGGCCCCTTTCATCAGCGCTCGACGAAGAGGGCATCGACCACATCGACCTCCTCAAGATCGATGTGGAAGGCGCCGAACTCGACGTACTCAGAGGCATCGAGGAACGGCATTGGCCGCTGGTCCGCCAAGCCGTCGTCGAGGTGGAGCGCTGGCAGCAGAACCGAGACCTGGTCTGCGAGGTCTTCCTCACGCACGGCTTCACGGTCAGCACCGAGCAGGATCCGGTGCAGCAGGCCGGCGACATCGGCATGGTGTTCGCGGTCAGACCCTGAGCACGCGCAGCACCCGGCACTCTGTTGCGACGGTCCCGTGACGTCACCAGTCAGAGGCGGCGACGCCTCCGGCGCGTTGGTGGTGGACGCGGAGTCATGGGCTCGTCCGGGCCGGCGCCCAGACTGCCGTTCCGCCGATACGTATGTGCCCGGAAGCGCAGTTCCCGCACGACGTTCGGCGAGCAGGTGCCAGGCCCGCCCGAGTGACACCATCGCTCCAGCACCGGGCTGACCGGCCGGCTGCAATCGATCGCGGTGGAGCTGGGAAGACGCCCTGGTCGCGCGGCTGTGCCGACACTTGCTTCTGGTCGTAGGCCGGGCTTGCCCGCTGAGGCCGTTGAAGGCACCAGCGATGCCGGACAGGGCTCCGGTTTGGGAGTGGACGAGTTCGCCTTCCGCGAGGGCTGCACGTACGGCACCGAGCTGGTCGGCGCTGAAGCGGGCCGGGGCGTGGACGTGCTGCCCGATTGCGCCTCGGAGACGTTCGAGGCCTGGATGAAGGCCCGTCACGGAGCGGAGATCATCGGTCATCGCGGCAGTGCCCAGAAGACCTGTCACCAGCACCGCAATTGCCTGCGCAAGCGCGCTGAGCAGGAGGCGGAGCCGGCGGTGCCCGATATTGCCGGGCTTGGTTCGAACCGCTCCGGATCCGTGGGGTATCGATCCCGCTCGGGTGGGATCCTCAGGGCAGTGTAATTCCGCGGATGGTGAGGTGAGTTGGCGGGGAGGCTGTCCGTGTCAGTCCCACCAGAGCACTATAAGAAGCTGTTGTTGGGATGCACCATCGTAGAAGTCGCGCAGGGCATTGAAATGTCCCAATAGGTACTTCCTAGGGCCGTCGACGATCTTGTCCGCGCCGTTTCCGATCAAGGTGGCGGCCTCTGTTTCGTCGGTCGGCAGGGCGGCAAGGAGGGCCGGAAAGTCGATCTGCCCGAGCAGTTCCGAGGCGTGAGTCACTTGAGTTGCGGAGAGGGCCGTGGGATCTGGTCCGAAGGGGCCGATGGCATGCGGACCCTTGCTGAGGAATTCCAGATCGATGACAGTGTCGCCCTCAAGGGACTGTCGGAGAGCGTTCAGATGGTCGCTGTCGAGGCCTCCCAGTAGGCAGACCCGTTCGAGCAGGAGCGGCGCCCAGTCCAGGTCGAGGGCATCCGTCGGTGGTGGATCCCAGAGAGGATCTCCATCCGGAGATTCGTCGGCTGACCGGCGGCAGGCGGCGAGATGCTCCGCCGGGATGCGGGCGAGTTGCTGAGTGACGGCCATGGCGGCAGTATCTCAACGCGCCCTTCCCTGGTCGGTCTTGTCGGGGTGATTGCTGGGCCGCGTGAAGATCTGTTTCTCTCGGGCGCGTTTGCGTCGGTCATTGTTCCTCACCGGCTTCTGGCGTGCCGCAGGAGAACCTGTATCCGGTGAAGTCGGCGATGCGGACGTATCCGGTGCGCTGGTAGAGGGCGTTGCTGGTGGTATTGGCCGGGTCCGTGAAGAGGACGACGTCCGTCGCGCCCGCGGCCAGCGCGGCCCGGCTCACCTCGGCCGTAACGGCGCCCGCGTAACCACGACCCCTCAGGCGAACCGGGGTGTAGACCGGGTCCACCCGGATCATGCCGCCGACGATCGAGGTCGAGGCCGCCATGGAGACGGGGATGCCGTCCGGGGTCTCCCAGAACGTGAAGTGCCTGTCGCCGAAACGTGAGTCGGCCCAGGAACCGGCGTCGATCAACTCGATGGAAGCCTGCTCCTCGACGTCGACGCAGAACTCACGGCACCAGCGCACGACTTGCTCACGGTCCGTGCCGTCCACGATGCGCCCGTGCCCCGCTGGGCGCGGTTGCGGTGAGGTGAGTGCGCCGAGACGGTAGAGACGGGCCCGCCAGAAGGGTGTCGGCGCCCTGCCCGTGTGCCGTTGCCATGCGTCGGCGAAAGCGGTGGCGGTGTCGTGGTCCGCGATGACGCCGGAGGGGGAGTGGCCGAGGGCGGCCAGGCGAGTGGCGAGGGCGTCGCTCTGCTCGGCAGAGAGGGGGGTGATGCTCAGGTGGCCGCGCGGAGTGCGATAGAAGATGGCGTGCACCTGACCTCCTGACTCCAGTCGCCCGAACACGGTTGCTTCGGCGTCGTGTGCGCGCACCCCGCGTGTTCGCAGTTTCTCGATATCGGTCAGCGGTGTGTTGTGCAGAGCGGGGCGCGAGCGCAGGAAGTCCCCTGCTCGGGCGAGGAAGTCGTCGACGTCGTAGGCGAGTTGCCAGTCATCCGGGCGCATGCCGCATGATGCCCGGATGTACTGGACTCGGGAGAGCGCTTTGCCTCAAGGTTGCACGGATACCACGACTGGTGCGATGCCTTTCGGTCACGCCACGTAGTTGATCCTGAACAGGAGCCGGACGGTGAAACCCTTTGGGTCTTTGGGGCGGGAGACGATGCGCAGGGGCAGCCAGAGGCGGCCGACGCAGTTGCTCCCCCGTTATGTTTTTCGCGGTCCTGCAAGA
>NZ_MLYN01000159.1:0-1265 GCF_001866675.1 Streptomyces sp. MUSC 14 | reverse complement strand
GGGTCTGCTGCAGGTTTGGGTGACAGGTTCGGTCACGCGGCCTGGAGGGCCGGTGTGGTCATGACGGTCTCGAATTCGACGGGGGTCAGCCGGCCGAGCGAGGCTTGTCTGCGGCGTCGGTGGTAGGTCCGTTCGATCCAGGTCACGATCGCGATCCGCAGTTCCTGGCGGGTGGCCCACGATCGGCGGTCGAGAACGTTCTTCTGGAGCAGGCTGAAGAAGGACTCCATGGCCGCGTTGTCGCCTGCCGCCCCAACTCTTCCTATCGATCCGGTCATCCCGTGACGGTCGAGTGCCCGGATGAATTTCCTTGACCGGAACTGCGACCCGCGATCGCTGTGCAGAATGCACCCGGCAACGTGTCCACGCCGGGCAACAGCGTTGTCCAGGGCAGCCACGGCCAGGCGGGACTTCATCCGCGCGTCGATGGAGTAGCCGACGATCCTCCTGCTGAAGACGTCCTTGACGGCACAGAGATACAACTTCCCTTCGCCGGTGGCGTGTTCGGTGATGTCGGCGAGCCACAGCCTGTTCGGGCCGCCCGCGGTGAAGTCACGGCGGACCAGGTCGTCGTGCACCGGCGGACCGGCCTTCTTGATCCTGCCGCGTCTTTTCCCGAACACGCTCCACCAGCGGTTGTCCCGGCAGATCCGCCACGCGGTCCGGTCGGCCATGACCGCCCCGGCGTCGCGGACTTCGTCGGCCAGGAAGCGGTAGCCGAATTCCGGGTCCTCGCAATGGGCGTCGAACAGCGCGTTCGCGCGGTAGGCCTCCTCCAGCACGGCGTCGGCCACCGGCTTGTCGAGCCAGCGGTAGTAGGGCTGTCTGGCGAGCTTGAGGACCCGGCACGTGACCGTGACGGGCACCCCGCCGGCGGCCAGCTCTCTCACGAGCGGGTAGATCCTTTTCCCGGCAGATGCGCCTGCGACAGATAAGCCGCAGCCCGGCGCAGGACCTCGTTCTCCTGCTCCAGCAGCTTGATCCGCCGACGCGCTTCCCGTAGTTCCGCGTTCTCCTGGCTGGTCGTCCCAGGCTTCACGCCGTCGTCGATGTCCGCGCGACGCATCCATTTCCACAGCGTCATCGCGTGCACTCCGAAGTCGGCGGCCACCTGCTCCACCGTCACACCCGGGCCGCGGTTCCTCGCGACCCGCACGACGTCCTCGCGGAACTCTTCCGGATAAGGCTTGGGCACAGCGACACCCTTCCCACCCGCCCCACAGGGCAAGCCAGTTCAGATGTCACCCGATCGTGCAGCAGACCCA
>NZ_MLYN01000158.1:0-682 GCF_001866675.1 Streptomyces sp. MUSC 14 | reverse complement strand
GGTTCGTCGGTGACGGCCTGCAGGATCACATGCGCGTTGGTCCCGCTGATCCCGAACGAGGACACACCCGCACGCCGCGGACGCTCCCCCGTCTCCGGCCACACCCGGGCCTCGGTCAGCAACTCCACCGCACCCGCCGACCAGTCCACATGCGACGACGGCTCATCCACATGCAACGTCGCCGGCAACACACCATGACGCATCGCCAGCACCATCTTCATCACACCCGCCACACCGGCACCCGCCTGCGTGTGACCCACGTTCGACTTCACCGACCCCAGCCACAACGGCCGGTCGCCGTCCCGCTCCCGCCCGTACGTGGCCAGCAGCGCCTGCGCCTCGATCGGGTCACCCAGCTTCGTGCCCGTACCGTGCGCCTCCACCACGTCCACACCGGAAGCGGGCACACCGGCATCCGCCAGCGCGGCCCGGATCACCCGCTGCTGCGACGGACCGTTCGGCGCGCTCAACCCGTTGGACGCACCGTCCTGGTTCACCGCCGAGCCGGCCACCACCGCAAGCACCGGATGCCCCAGACGCCGCGCATCCGACAACCGCTCCACCAGCAGCAGACCACCACCCTCCGAGAACCCCGTACCATCCGCCGCATCCGCGAACGCCTTGCACCGACCATCAGCCGCCAACCCCTGCTGACGACTGAAGTCCACGAACAGACCGGGCG
>NZ_MLYN01000157.1:0-307 GCF_001866675.1 Streptomyces sp. MUSC 14 | reverse complement strand
GTGCCGGGGTGGCAGTGTCGGCCGAGTCGGACGTGTCGGCCGAGGGGGACGCGTCGTCCGAGTGGGGCGTGTCGGCCGAGTCGGAGGTGTCGTCCGAGTGGGGCGTGTCGGCCGGGGTGGGCGTGTTGGTGGAGTGGGAAGTGGCAGGCGTGAGTGGTGCCGGGGTGGCAGTGTCGTCCGAGTCGGACGTGTCGGCCGGGGTGGGCGCGTCGTCCGAGTGGGGCGTGTCGGTCGGGTTGGGCGTGTTGGTGGAGTGGGAAGTGGCAGGCGTGAGTGGTGCCGGGGTGGCAGTGTCGGCCGAGTCGGA
>NZ_MLYN01000156.1:0-1328 GCF_001866675.1 Streptomyces sp. MUSC 14 | reverse complement strand
CCGCTTCGGCAAACTCGCCAAGGTATGGCCGGCGACCCCGGCACAGTCCGGGCTGCTGTTCCACTCGATGCTCGTCGGATCCACGTTCGACGCCTATCACATGCAGCTGGTGTTCCATCTGTCCGGCCGGGTCGACCCGGAGCGGATGCACCGGGCCGGACAGGCGCTCCTGGACCGCTACCCCGCCCTGCGCGCGGCCTTCGTCGACCGGGCCGACGGCGAACTCGTCCAGGTGATACCGGAGTCGGTGACCCTGCCCTGGCAGCACCTCGACCTGACCACCGTCGACGAGCCCGAGCGCACCGACACCTTCGAGCGATTCCTGGAGCAGGACCGGGCTGCCCACTTCGAGAAGGACACTCCACCGCTGATGCGGCTGTCCCTCGTCGTCGTTCAGCCCGAGCGGGCCGAACTCGTGCTGACCGCCCACCACGTACTGTTCGACGGCTGGTCCACGCCCCTGCTCATGCAGGACCTGCTGCTGCTCTACGCCGCCGACGGCGACCCGACCGGTCTGCCCATCACCCCTGACTACGACGACTTCCTCGCCTTGTACACCCGCCAGGACCACGAGGAGTCCGCACGGGCGTGGGCGGCCGAACTCGACGGTGTGCAGGAACCCACACTGCTCGTGCCGCGCACAGGAGCCCAGCATGATTCCGCGGGCATCGGGAATCTCGAAGTGGCCTTCGACGACAAGCACGGCCTGTCCCGGCTGGCCGCGCGGTTCGGTGTCACGCTCAACAGCCTGGTCCAGGGGGCCTGGGCGGTGCTTCTCGCCAACCTCACCGGGCGCTCCGACATCGTGTTCGGCGCCACCGTGTCCGGGCGCCCGCCCGCCGTGAAGAACGTCGACGACATGGTAGGGCTGTTCATCAACACCATCCCGGTCCGGGTGCGCTGCGAGCGGCAGATCACCTTCGCCGACCTGCTCACCGAATTGCAGAACCGACAGGCCGCCTTGCTCGATCATCACCACCACAGCCTCGCGGAGATCCAACAGGCCACTGGGCTGAGCGCGCTGTTCGACACGATGGTTGTGTTCGAGTCGTTCCCCGTCGACCGGGAAGCCATCTTCGAGGCCAACTCCTCAGCCGGTGTCGCCATCACCGGGCTGCGCCCCTTCGCGGGCTCGCACTACCCGGTCATGTTGGCCGCCGCGGCCGAACCGCAGCTGCAGATGGCCCTGCAGTACCAACAGGACCTGCTGGACCAGGATGCGGCAGCCGACATCGCCGCCCGGTTCGTGCGGGTCCTGGAGCAGGTGGTCGCTGATCCGTCGATGCCGATCAGCACGATCGAGGTGCTGGGGCAGGACGAGCGGGAGT
>NZ_MLYN01000155.1:0-1524 GCF_001866675.1 Streptomyces sp. MUSC 14 | reverse complement strand
CCCTCTCTGTCAGCCTTGGGTGAGACGCCCCGCTTCGTCGGGTTAGCCTGAGAGGGCACGACAGGAGAACCACCCCCTCATGACCAGCACCAACCCCGCAGAGTCCGATCCGACTCCCCGGCCGAAGCGCCGCTCCTTCACTCCCGAGTACAAGCTGCGGATCGTGGCCGAGTACGATGCCGCGCCCAAGAACGAGAAGGGCGCGGTCCTGCGCCGCGAGCGTCTGTACCACTCGCACGTCAAGGAATGGCGGGCTGCGCGGGATGCCGGGGCGCTGGAGAAGCTGGTCGACAAGCGCACCAGTCCGGCGAGGCCGAAGAAGTCGGCCGCCGAGGCTGAGAACGAGAAGCTGCGCCGTCAGGTGGAGCGGCTGGAGAAGGAACTGGCCCGGAACAAGGCTGCGTTGGAGGTCATGGGAAAAGCGTCCGCGCTCTTGGAAATGATCTCCGAGGGCGCGGACTGACGCGCGCCGCTGAACCGGTGGTCGACGACGCGTTCACCGGTATCGGGGGCAATCTGGGCATCACGGCCGCCTGCCGGCTGACCGGCCGCTCCCGGGCCACCCACTACCGCCGGCTCCGCCCCTCGCCACCGCCAAGGCCCCGCAAGCGGCAGGTCCAGCCCTCGGCCCTGACGGTGGAAGAGCGGGCTGCGGTACTGGAGCTGATGAACAGCGTCGAGTACGCCGAGCTGCCTCCCGCGCAGATCTGGGCTCGCGAGCTGGATGCCGGGCGCTACCACTGCTCCGTCTCCACGATGTATCGGATCCTGCGTGAACAGGGGCAGTGCGGCGAGCGCCGTCGCCAGGCCACTCACCCGGCCAGGACGGTGCCCGAGCTGGTGGCCACCGCACCGTCGCAGGTGTTCGCCTGGGACATCACCAAGGCCGCCGGACCGGTCAAGGGCGTCTGGTATCACGCCTACGTCGTCATCGACATCTTCAGCCGGTACATCGTCGGCCATACCGTCGAACGGGCCGAATCAGCGGTGCGGGCCGAGGAGTTGATCCGCGAGACCATCGCCCGCAACGGCATCGTGCCCGAAACCGTGCACGCCGACCGCGGCACCTCGATGACCTCCAAGAAGGTCTCGCAGCTGCTGATCGACCTTGGCGTCACTCGGTCGCACTCGCGGCCGAAGACCTCCAACGACAACCCCTACATCGAAGCCCACTTCAAGACCACGAAGTACATGTCCGACTACCCCGAACGGTTCGATTCGTTGGCCCACGCCCGCGAGTGGTTCGACGCGTTCATCGCGTACTACAACCACGAGCACCGGCATTCGGGGATCGGCTGGCACACACCCGCCAGCGTCCACTTCGGCACCGCCGAGGAGGTCCGTGACCAGCGAGCGGTCACCCTCACCGAGGCATACACCCGCCACCCCGAACGCTTCAGTCGCCGCCCCCGACCACCCCAGATACCCCAGCAGGCATGGATCAACGACCCGGCCAAACGCCGGGAACCTGCACCACAAACCTCATAGCGTCACAACCGTCTCACTGGACTTGAAATCTTCCGA
>NZ_MLYN01000154.1:0-363 GCF_001866675.1 Streptomyces sp. MUSC 14 | reverse complement strand
GCATCTTGATTGCTGTGAGTTGTTCGCGCCGTTCGGGGGAGAGGCTGGCGGCCCGGCTGCGTTGGTTTCCGATCCATGATCCGAGCTTGAGTTCCTGTTCCTCCTGGTCCTCGCCGCCATCCCCGATCACGATCCGCTCGACGTGCTTGCGCGGTACCTGGAGGTGTCCTTCGCGCTGGTAGTACTGGCGGGCGGCGGTGTAGTTCATGGCCCAGCGGTCGGAGTGCTTACGGCGCGGCTTCGGCTTCTCCTTCTCGGCTGCGGGTTCGATGGCGAGGATGTTCTCGCACATCCACTGCTGCACAGCAGTGAGCCGTTTTCATCCTGTCTCTGCGGGGTGAAATAGCAGGTCAGCGAGGCGGG
>NZ_MLYN01000153.1:0-4711 GCF_001866675.1 Streptomyces sp. MUSC 14 | reverse complement strand
ATGCGTTTCATTCGGTGTTGATGGATCCGATGCTGGACGAATTCCGTTCCGTAGTCGGGGAGTTGACGTTTCACGAGCCGGTGATCCGGCTGGCGGGTGGTGGTCATTGCACGCCGGAGTTCTGGGTTTCCCATGTGCGTGAGGCGGTGCGTTTCGGGGATGCGGTGGCGGAGTTGGACGGGTTGGGTGTGACGCGTTTCCTGGAGCTGGGTCCGGATGCGGTGTTGACCCCGATGGTGCGGGAGTGCCTGGACGGGCGGCCGGTGACCGTGGTCCCGGCGCTGCGCCGGGACCGCGGTGAGGTGCGCACCCTTCTGGACGCGGTGGGTGGTCTGTGGGCGGCGGGGGTGTCGGTTGAGTGGACGGCGTTGCTGCCTGCGGGAAACCGGGTGGACCTGCCGACGTACGCCTTCCAACACCAGCGCTACTGGCTGGAGAACCCGGCGTACACGGCTGGTGGCCTGGCTTCGGCCGGGCTGGAAGCGGTGGGGCATCCGCTGCTGGGAGCCGGGGTGGCGCTGGCCGGCGAAGGAGGCCATGTCTTCACCGGCAGGCTTTCCGTGGGTACGCAGGCATGGCTGGCCGACCACGTGCTCTTCGACCGTACGCTCGTGCCCGGCACGGCCTTCGTGGAGCTGGCACTGCAGGTGGCCGACCGAGTGGGCTGCGACTTGGTCGAGGAGCTGACGATCGAGGCCCCGATGCTGCTGCCCGAGCAGGGCAGCCTGGACGTTCAAGTCACCGTCGGCGCCCCCGACGACGAGGGCCGCCGGTCCTTCACCATCTACTCGCGCCCCGACCGGCACCCCGGCATGGACGAGGAAACCCCGTGGAGCCGTCATGTGAGCGGTACGGTGACCGGAGCCCCGGCCGACGGCCTCCCCGTCCTCGACGCCTGGCCACCCATCGGTGCGGAACAGCTCGACGTCACCCGCGCCTACGAGCTCTTCGCCGAGGCAGGCCACGGCTATGGTCCGACGTTCCAGGGCCTGCGGGCGGCCTGGCAGCGTGGCGACGAGATCTTCGCGGAGGTCGGACCGGCCCACGAAGTGACCGACGCCGGCCGCTTCGGCCTGCATCCGGCCTTGCTCGACTCCGGCATGCACGGGATGGTGCTCAAGGCGCTCGACTCCGGCTCCCGCGCCGGCATGGTCCCCTTCTCCTGGTCGGGCGTGCGGCTGTTCGGCGCGGGCGCGTCGACGGTGCGCGTGCGCGCGGTGCCGCTGGGCGGCAACGCTGTGTCGATCGACGTCTTCGACGGCTCCGGCATGCCTGTCCTGCACGTCGACTCGCTGGTGTCACGCCAGGTTCTGCCCGAGCAGTTGCGCGAGGCGGGCGCTGGGCACCGGGAGTCCCTGTTCCGCACGGACTGGGTCGAGTGCGGCCGGGTGACGGGTGACCCCGTCGACGTGGGCTGGGCGGTGGTCGGTGACGCCGGCGCAGTGCCCGGCGCGGCAGCGTACGCAGACCTGCCCACCCTCGTCGCGGGCCTCGATGACGGTGCCGAGGTGCCCGCTGTCGTGGTGCTGCCAGTCCTTCCGCCCGGCGACGACCCGGTCGCCGAGACCCATCGGGTGACAGTCGCGACGCTTGCATTCCTCCAGGGCTGGCTGGCCGAGCCGCGGTTCGACGCCGCCCGCCTGCTGGTGCTGACCAGCGGCACGGCCCCGGCAGCCGGTGCCGTACGCGGCCTTGTGCGCGCGGCGCAGACCGAACACCCCGGCCGCTTCCTTCTGGCGGACGTCGAGGACCCCGGCACCCCCGGCCTCGGCGTCCTGCTGGAACTGGTGGAAGAGAACGAGTTCGCCGTACGCGGCGGAACGGTCCTCGCACCCCGCCTCGCCCGAGTCGCCGCGTCCCCGGCGGAACCGGCGGAATCGGAGCGGGGCCCGTGGGGCGACGGCACTGTACTGATCACCGGTGCGTCGGGCAGCCTGGCCGGCTTCGTCGCCCGGCACCTGGTCAGCGAGCGGGGCGTGCGCAGCCTGCTGCTGGTCAGCCGCCGTGGACCGGACGCGGCCGGAGCGGCGCGGTTGCGGGACGAGTTGACCGCGGCCGGTGCGGTGGTCGAGGTGGTGGCTTGTGACGTCGCCGACCGTGATGCCGTTGCCGGGTTGTTGTCGGTGGTTCCGGTGGGGTTCCCGTTGACCGGTGTGGTGCACACGGCTGGTGTGCTGGACGACGGTGTGCTGAGTTCGTTGACCGCGGAGCGGGTGTCGGCGGTGTTGCGGCCCAAGGTGGACGGGGCGTGGAATCTGCACGAGGCGACCCGCGAGCTGGACCTCTCGGCGTTCGTGGTGTTCTCCTCGACGGCCGGCCTGTTCGGTTCGCCCGGCCAGGCTGCCTACTCGGCCGCGAACGCGTTCCTTGACACGCTGATGGCGGAACGGCGCTCGGCGGGCCTGGCCGGCGTCTCCGTGGCCTGGGGCCAGTGGGACGAGAACACCGGCATGACCGACAGCCTCACCCGCGCCGACCGGGCCCGGATGGCCCGCACCGGCCTGCTCCCGATGCCTCGTGCCCTGGCGCTGGCCTCGTTCGATGCCGCGGCCGCGGGGGAGCCGGCGCTGCTGGTTGCGGCATGCTTCGACCTGACCGGCCTGCGCACCGCCGAGACCGTTCCCGGCCTGCTGCGCGGTCTTGTCCGCCGCTCGGTACGGCGTGTCGCCGACGCGGGCGTCGCCCCCCGCACCGTTTCCGGCTTCGCCGGGCTGAGCCGGGACGACCGGTTGCGTGCGGTGGGTGAGTTGGTGCGGGCCGAGGTCGGTTCGGTTCTGGGGTACGGGCCGGGTATGGCGGTTGAGGAGGAGCGTGCGTTTGGTGAGCTGGGTTTCGACTCGCTGACGGCGGTGGAGCTGCGCAACCGGCTGGGTGGTGTGCTGGGTCTGCGGCTGCCTGCGACTCTCGTGTTCGACTATCCGACGGTCGCGTCGCTGACGGCGTACGTCTGTGATTCGCTGGGCGGTGCATCGACTGCGGGCGCGGATCGGCCGGTGGCGGCGGTGGCTGCTGTGGGTGCGGACGAACCGATCGTGATCGTCGGCATGGCGTGCCGCTACCCGGGTGGGGTGACCTCGCCGGAGGGCCTGTGGGACCTGGTCGCCCAGGGCCGCGACGCGGTCACGGGTTTCCCGGCCGACCGGGGCTGGGACATCGGCGGTCTTTACCACCCCGATCCCGACCACCCCGGCACCACGTACGCCCGCGGCGGCGGATTCCTGCGGGACTTGGCCGACTTCGATTCGGACTTCTTCGGCATCGCCCCGCGCGAGGCGATCGCCATGGACCCGCAACACCGGCTGCTGCTGGAAACCACCTGGGAGGCTTTCGAGAACGGGGGCATCGACCCGAGCGCGCTGCGCGGCACGGCCACCGGCGTCTTCGTCGGCGCCAACGGGACGGACTACCCGTCGCTGCTCGCCCGTGACCCGCAGGACTTCGGAGGCCGGGTGCTGACCGGCAACGCGGCCAGCGTGTTGTCCGGCCGGGTCTCGTACGAGTTCGGCTTCGAGGGCCCGGCCGTCACCGTTGACACAGCGTGTTCTTCGTCGCTGGTTGCGCTGCATCTGGCGGCTCAGGCACTGCGTTCGGGGGAGTGCTCGCTGGCGGTCGTCGGTGGTGTCGCCGTGATGTCCACGCCCGACCTTTACGTCGAGTTCGCTCGGCAGCGGGGTCTGTCGCCGGATGGCCGGTGCAAGGCGTTCAGTGATGCCGCGGACGGTACTGGTTGGTCGGAGGGTGTGGGTCTGCTGGTGGTGGAGCGGTTATCGGATGCTGTTCGGCTTGGTCATCCGGTTCTTGCGAGGGTGAGGGGTTCGGCGGTGAATCAGGATGGTGCGTCGAATGGTCTGACGGCGCCGAATGGTCCGTCGCAGCAGCGGGTGATTCGTCAGGCGTTGGTGAATGCGGGTTTGTCGGCGGGTGATGTGGATGTGGTGGAGGCGCATGGTACGGGGACGAGGTTGGGTGATCCGATCGAGGCGCAGGCTCTGTTGGCGACCTATGGTCAGGGGCGCGTCGCGGGTTCGCCGTTGTGGCTGGGTTCGTTGAAGTCGAATATCGGTCATGCGCAGGCGGCTGCGGGTGTGGGTGGGGTGATCAAGATGGTGATGGCGATGCGTCATGGGTTGATGCCGCGTACGTTGCATGTGGGTGAGGTGTCGTCGCATGTGGACTGGTCGGCGGGGGCTGTTGAGGTTCTTGCGGGGGAGCGTGAGTGGCCGTGTGGGGGGCGTCCGCGTCGGGCGGGGGTGTCGTCTTTTGGTATCAGTGGTACGAACGCGCACGTCATTCTGGAGGATGTCGTCGAGTCTCGGTCTGTTCCAGGGGCTGCGGCCGGGGTGCTTCCGTTTGTGGTGTCGGGGCGGACCGAGGACGGGTTGCGTGGGCAGGTTGAGCGTTTGCGGTCGTGGGTCTTGGCGCATGCCGAGGTGAACTTGGCGGATGTGGCGTGGTCCCTGGCGACGAGTCGGGCCGCGCTCGATCATCGGGCGGTGGTTGCTGCCGGTGGCCGTGACGAGTTGCTTTCGGGTCTTGAGGTGCTGTCGGGTGCGGGCAGTGTCCGTGAGGGTCGTCTGGCTTTTGTTTTTACTGGTCAGGGTGCGCAGCGTCGGGGTATGGGGCGGGAGTTGTATGAGGTGTTCCCGGTGTTTGCGCGGGCTTTTGACGCGGTGTGTGAGGGGTTCGGCCCTGGCGTGGGTGAGGCGATTGT
>NZ_MLYN01000152.1:0-534 GCF_001866675.1 Streptomyces sp. MUSC 14 | reverse complement strand
CGAGCCGAGGTCGTCGGCGCCGTAGTGGAGCGACAGCTGGCCGACCTCCTTGCCGGTGGTGAGCCAGGAGCCCTGGATGTGCTGGACGTTGTCGAGGAAGAGGCGGGCGATCGCGATCATCCGCAGGTACTCGAAGAGGGTGGCCTGGGTGCGGCCCTTGAGGTGGTTGTTCTCGGGCTGGTAGGTGTACGGGATGAAGGCGCGGAAGCCGCCCGTACGGTCCTGGACGTCCCGGATCATCCGCAGGTGCTCGATGCGCTCGGCGTTCGTCTCACCCGTGCCCATCAGCATGGTGGACGTGGACTCCACGCCGAGCTTGTGCGCGGTCTCCATGATCTCCAGCCAGCGCTCGCCGGACTCCTTCAGCGGCGCGATGGCCTTGCGCGGCCGCTCCGGGAGCAGTTCGGCGCCCGCACCCGCGAAGGAGTCCAGGCCCGCCGCGTGGATCCGGGTGATGGCCTCCTCGACGGACACGCCGCTGATCCGGGCCATGTGCTCGACCTCGGACGCGCCGAGGGAGTGGATGACGAGCTG
>NZ_MLYN01000151.1:0-259 GCF_001866675.1 Streptomyces sp. MUSC 14 | reverse complement strand
CAGTCTTGCGGTCGAGATTCAGACGGCGACCAATGGCGCTGATCGTCCAGCCCTTCTCCACCAGGCAGTGGATGTCCTCGAAACGGTGACGGGTCCCCTCGATGATCTGGGTGCGGGGCAGTTCCTGCACCGGCACTTCCATCGGGACCGGTTCCGGCACTGCCAGGTCCACCTCCTGAGGCCCCGGCGGAGGGTTCGTTCAAGGTGTTCGTCGTCGGTGAAGGCAGTGTTGGCCAGCGGGCCGCGCCGTAACAGCGAC
>NZ_MLYN01000150.1:0-223 GCF_001866675.1 Streptomyces sp. MUSC 14 | reverse complement strand
ATCTCCGCCGAGGTCGTGGTCGAGCCACAGCTCATCGATGAAGACGTCCCGGTGTTCTTGAAGGAGTTGGATTCCATCGCAACTTGTGCGGGCGAGCCGCGTCGCTCGAGGTAGGGCCCTGAGGTCGTCGATGGCGAGGATGACCGGAGTAGGTCCAGGAGTGAGGTGCTGCACCCGAACATCATGCCCGGTGGCACTCATGGCCAGTCAACATGCGACGACC
>NZ_MLYN01000015.1:0-133096 GCF_001866675.1 Streptomyces sp. MUSC 14 | reverse complement strand
GATCCCCAACACCACGACAAGGGACACGACCTGGGGGTCGGACACAACTCGGCTGAGAGGATGCCCGCGTTGCGGTATAGCTCGCGCCCTGGACACAGGGACCGGCGGACGGCCGAGGCGTGAGGTTCGTCGCCACAGTCCGGTAGGAAGTACCGCTTTGTGTCGACCAGCCCGCTGCTGGGCTTCTTCTGTGTCTCCATGCTGGACGCGTACCCGGAGGTTCTGACCGACCCAGCGTCTACAGCCGCGTGGTAGTTCGAACCCATGGCGGTCACGACGCGTTGTCGCTGGAAGTTGCCGTCGACGGCAAGTTGCAGAGCACCCGCCCCAGTGTCCGCGCTTGCCGGGCCGACCAAGGACTTTCGGGCTGAACTTTGGTACGGCGATTGCGGTATCCGCTACATGAAGGTCTTGGACTACCTCGCTGGTTCATGCCGGCCGCGGCATGCGTAGCTCACCGCATCGGCTCCGTCGCCGAGCGTCGAAGTTGCTTACGAAAATGGACGTTCCTCAAGGAGGGCGTGACGTTCGTGTGGGTGCTGGAGCGAGAGATGCGTACGGTCACCAGTCGACAAGAGTGATCACAAACAGTCAGGAGCATGGGTGGTCTACTCCCTTTGTCTGTCCCGAACTTGACGGAGCGTGAGCGAATGTCGGTATGTGGGGCTACTGTGTGGAGTGATTGGCCGAAGGCACGGGGTGCGGCGGCCGTCTCTTTGTGTGATACGCCAACGCGCCTATACGCCAAGGAACCAACGTGCGAAACGAGATCGGCTTCCTCTCAGTCGGGGAGGCGTCCAGGGGGCGCAATGCCACCGCCCTCCGGCACGGGAACCGCAGCGGGAACCGTCACGAGCAGACTGCCGCCGGGGGTGTCTGACCGTGGTGTGGCTCGACGAGTACGAGCGTCGGGCGCGACTCGTGCCCGGTCTGCTTGCGATCTTTCCGGTGGCGATTCTGCTGTCGGTGCTGAGCTTGCGTCAGCTCCCAACGGTGTCCTACGCCATGGGCGCGGTGGTCCTCATCGGCACCCCCGTTGCGGTGGCTGACATAGTCCGTCAGAAAGGCCGAAAGGCCGAGAAGACCCTTTGGGCCAGCTGGGGTGGCCCGCCGACCACGGCGTGGCTGAGGCTGCGGGAGCCCTCGGGCAACGAGGTCCAGCGGGACCTGTGGCGCAAGGCAGTAGCGGAAGTGTCCCGTGTAGAGCTTCTGAGCCTGCGAGCGGAGCGCGCGAATCCTTTGCGAGCCGACCAAGCGATTGCAACGGCTATTGGCCAGGTGCGAGACCGCACGCGGGACAACGAGAAGTTCAAGCTGTTGTTCAACGAGAACCGCAACTACGGGTTTGCGCGCAACCTGTATGGGGTTCGCTGGATCGGCCGCGGCATCAGCCTCGGTGGAGTCCTGGTTGTGGGTGCCTACATGGCGTGGTTGTCGCTCGGGCGGCACCAGGACGGCATAAGGGCCGAGAATTTGTTCGGCGTGGCTGTGTGCTTCGCATTCTTCATCTACTGGTGTCTTTGGCCTTCTCCAGGGCGGGTGCGAGAAGCGGCAAACAAATACGCCCAGCAGTTGTTGCAGTCCGCCGTCACGTTGAAAGCTGACGCAGCTGCGACTGTGTCGGATCCGAACGCGTGAGTCTGCACGATCTTGAACGGAGTGGTGGAACAACTGTGATGAAGATTCATTTCCTCAACGTGGGGCACGGAGACTGCACGATCGTTGAGCTGCCCTCGGGCAGGATCATGATGATCGACATAAATAATTCGAAGAAGCTTCCCGAGGAGGATGAGAAGGCTCTGGCCCTCGCCAAGGGCATCTCCCTGTACGACTTCCGGCACCAGGCGCGATTCATCAAGGGCAAGTTCCGCTCTTGGGAGGAGTACTACAAGTCCCTGCTGGTCGATCCGGCTGACTACTTCAAGGAAAACTTCCCAGGCAAGAGCCTCTTCCGCTACATCCAAACGCACCCCGACATGGATCACATGAGCGGTCTGCATCGGATCTTCTGGGACGAGAAGGCGGATCTGGTCAACTTCTGGGATGTCAACCACGACAAGACGTTCAAGGAATCCGACTTTGACTACGGGCCGTTCGACTACGCCGACTGGCAGGCGTACGAGAACCTACGCAAGGGAAAGGGGCCGGACGGCAGCACCCTCAAGGTCCTGAACAAATTCAGGGGCTGGACTGGGGAGTACTGGACCGACGACAACATCGAGATCCTGTCGCCCACGCCAGAGTTGATCGACGGCTGCGCTGCAAGCGGGAGCTACAACGACTGCTCCTACGTCCTGAAGCTGACGCACGCCGGCCGTACGGTGATCCTGCCTGGCGACGCTGAGGCGGCTGCCTGGAAGTCCATCCTGGACGATCCTGGGGAGGACGCGATCAAGTGCGACATCCTCAAGGCGTCGCACCACGGCCGGGAGTCTGGATACCACAAGGAGGCCGTGGACGCCATGACACCGGAAGTCGTGATCTGCTCGGTCGGCAAGAAGCCCGACACCGACGCCTCCGACGAATACAAGAGCCACGGTGCGAAGGTGCTCTCCACGCGATTCAACGGCACGATTACCGTCACGATTTGCGATGACGGCGATGTGTGGGTGGAAAACCAGGAGGGGGAGAGGATCTACACGATCGACTAGGGCAATATCAAGGCAGTCAGACTAATATCAGTAGGAGGGATCTTGCGGCGACAGCCTGTCGTCTCGAGTAACGTTGCTTCGATAGGTTATGATCTCGAAGGATCGATTCTTGAGGTTGGGTTCCATAGTGGAACTGTGTACCAGTACTACGGTGTTACGCAGTCGGTATATGCCGCGTTCATGAATGCTCCGAGCAAAGGCCGCTACCACGCTCACTTCATCAAGGATCGGTATTCGTATAGGCGTGTGATGTAAGGGTGGTTACTCGCCCGTCCTCTTCCTTCGCCGACTGCTGCGGCTGGACCCGGTTTCTGGGGCATCGCTTGCTGAACTTGCCGCCGCCCTCAGCACCTTTTCGACGGCCGCACGTCGCTCCGGAGTCTGCGTTCTTCTTCCTCGGCGATGGTGCCACGGCGTCACGGATGCCCCGAGCGCTGACACAAGCGTCCACTCCTCCAACTGGGGTGAGGGCTCGGCGATGTTGGCTTGGGGACCAGCTCTGGGGACCAGTGGTCAGTGCACGGATCTGCATGGCAGGGTCGGCCGTGGTGAAGACCCGGGAAGAGAGTGGATGCGCCCAGCAGGTCGACCTCCTTAGCGACGATAATCTCGGGCCTCACTGTCAGGCGCCGTGACAGAGCTTGATCCGGGATCTTGGACACGGGCCACGCGGCTGGCGCCGGGTCGTTGATGTTGCTGGGAGGAGGCGTTCCTGCTCGTGTTTGTGAACCTGCAGGAGGCCAAGGGCCTCGGGACTTGCCTTTGGTCAGGAATCACAGGCAGGTCGGGATCTGGGTCGTCCCGAAGAGTTGGGGCGGCAATGCAACTATGCCGGCGACCCGGTCCGCTTCCAACATCGACTGGCGGATCTGAGGCTCGACTCTGGGCGAGGAGCGCGAGCCGTTGGCAAGGGCTACGGTCGTCCGTGGGCGGCCAGCTTCGAGACGGCGTGCTGGAGCCACGCGAAGTGGGCAGCACGTCCTGCGCCGGCTTCCCGTCATAGCCAGCAAAGTGGGCATCGCTGACCAGATCGACCAGACGCGGTGGACTCATTCTCCCGCGGTGGCATGCCGTGGACGGCTCCTTCCACAAGTCATTGTCCGTGACCGTGGTTTGCGGTGTCTCGCGAGCGTTGTACCGTACCGGCGACCCACTGTTTTTCTGATTTGCTTGAACCGGGGGCGGGGCGAAGTTGTCGACTATCGGTCTGGCCGCAGCTATCGAGGAGCTGCGGCAGGAGCTGTACGAGGCGCAGCGGCTTGGTGTCAACCAGCAGTTTTCCTTCGGCGTTGAAGAGGCGGCGCTGGAGCTGCAGCTCGAACTGCGCAAGTCCGCCAAGGGAGACGGCAAGCTTTCCTTCGGCGTGGTTGCGGTCGGCGCGGGGGGCGAGCAATCCACCGTCCGTACCCACAAGCTGGTGCTGAAGCTGTCAGTTAAGGACCGGGCCTTCGGAGGCGCGCGCCCCGAGATCGGCGACGATGAGTTCGGGTCGCTGGACGAGGAGTGACATGGATCCGCGCAGACTGGCGCTGATCCGCAGCGGAGACACAGTCGAGGGGCGGCTCACCGTCGGCTCCGGCTATCTGATCGCTCCGCGGCTCGTGCTGACCGCCCGCCACGTGTTGGAGGATCGCGACACGGGAACGTTGTGGCCGGTCATCACCGTGCGCGTAGGCCACCATCTCGACGGCGAGACGACGCGCGTGGACGCGGAACTGCTCTGGGCCCACCCGGACGGACTGGACGTCGCGCTGCTGCGCATTGACCGTGAGATCGATCTGCCCGGCTCCGTTCGCTGGGGCTGCCCAGCCAGCACCGCGCCACTGCCGTACGAGGGTCTTGGCTATCCCTGGGCCGCCAAAGGGGAGACCCGGGCGCCGGAGCACCTGCGCGGTGTCCTACCGGTCCTCTCCGGAGGTAAGGACCGTTACGTCCTCGACCAGGGACCGGCCCCCACCGCCCGTACCGACGGCGGGAACGCGTGGGGCGGGGCCTCGGGGGCGGCGATCTTCTGCGGCGGTCATCTCGTCGGCGTCGTGACCGAGGAGGACCACGCCTACGGAGCCCGTCGGCTGATTGCCCTGCCCGTGTCCTCCTTCTCTGGAGACGGCGGCTTTGCGTCCCATGTCGAGGAGCAAACCGGTCGGTCTCCCGAGCTGAGTGCGATCGGCGCGTCCCTGCCCGAGGCCAGGCCCGTCGCCGAGCGCACACCCGCTGAGCGTGAACTGGAGAAGCTGCTCGCACCGTTGTTCTCGTATCCCGGCGTTCGTGTCGATCACGCCCGGGCCCTGGCGCGCGAACTGGGCTACGAGGCCGAGGGCTATGAGCCCACTGCTGCGGACCTCGTTGCGCTCCTCATGGCGCATCCCCGGGCGCTCGCCTCGCTCGGCGAAGCCCTCGCGAGCAGTGTGCAGGGGACAGCCCGCGCCGCTCTGACTCATCTGTTCTCGTGGGCCAGGGCACTCGACTGCGGGTTGCTGCTCTCCGTGAACGAGTACGACGCCCTGATCGGCCTGCTGCGCCAGGTCTGCGAGAAGCAGCCGGCGCTGCTGCCCCGAACAGCCGGTGAGGCGCTGCGGTACGTCGTACTTCCGGAGATCCTCACCCGTCCGCAGCTCGGCGAGGACGATGTCTTCGGCGTGGTCGAGGGCTTGGAGGATCTGTCCGATGGTGTGAGCGGCCCCGAGGGCGCCCCGCCGGTGCCGGCCCTACTGCGGCTCGTCGAGTACGTGGCGGCGGCCATGGGCGACGGACTGGGCGACGACCTGCGCGCGTGGTCAGGGAAGACCGCCCGGCGGCTCGGTATCCACGCTGGGGCACTGGGCGAGCGGCGTGCGGACGCCGCCCAGTGGGCGAAGCGGGCAGCGTCGCCGGTGTCGCGGGTCGTGATGGAGTTGGCACACGACCCCGCCGCCGGGGGCGACCGGTACCGGGTCCGAATTCTGCTTGTCCGCGACGACGGTTCGTACCGCGTGCTCAAGGAGGCGGAGTCAGAGCCCAAGACCCCGCGAGAGGCGGCAAGCAGCCTGAGCGAAGCAGTCTTCGCCGTGACTCAGGAGCCGGGGCAAGGCGACCATGCGCCGTGGGTGACCGTCGTGGTCGACCGGGCGGGGCTCGACTTGGCAGTCGACGAATGGGAGCCCGGAGCGCTCGACAACATCCTTCCCGCGTGGCCGATCGGAGGGGACTACCGCGTCTCCCTGAGCTGCCCGGAACTCAGTGACCAGAGGCCGCAACGCGAAGGCGACCAGGTACGCCGGTGGAAGAACGGACGCGCCTCAGTGCTCGTCACCAGCCAGACGTCCGGCGACGCCAGGCAGCTCGTGAATCTGCTGAAGACCAAGCATCGTGATACCGCACGGGTGGTCCTCCACGGCCCTGCCAACGAGCGCCGGTCCTGGTTGCTGACATGTCTCGTCCTGGGCGTCCCGGTTGTGCTGTGGGACCGTGAGGCCACCGGCTACGAGGACGCAGGCAGACTGGAGGGCCTGGCTCCCGCTGGCGATCTGGAGGGACTTCCCGAGCGAGTCCGGGTCTTCCGGAGCGACTCGGCGGCTTGCCCGGCGGAGCGGCGGGCACGGCCCTCCCTCGTGTGGGAACCGGAAGGCTGTCTCCCACGGACTGAGTCGCTTCAACTGAGAGACCCCTGGAGAGGATCGCACGCGTCATGACCACCTCAGAGCCCCTGGCTGGTACAAGCCCTCGGCTTTCATCCTCCAACGGCGGAGGCGACGACTGGTGGCTGTTCCGCGGAGACGGGGAACGCCGTGAGGTGCCGTTCCCCGCTGCACCCCCGTGGCGCCGTTTCGACCGTCAGGAGACCGTGACCGGTGACAGGATTCCGTATCAGCGGCCGTACCTCATCGACCCCGACGAGGTGGAGGTGGTGAACGCGGCACTTCACCTGCGCCGGCCCCTCCTGGTGACCGGGCAGCCTGGTACGGGCAAGTCCTCGCTGGCCCACGCCATCGCTCACGAACTCGCGCTCGGCCGCGTCCTGCAGTGGCCGGTGAACAGCCGCTCAACTCTTCAGGACGCCCTATATCACTACGACGCCGTCGGCCGGCTGCGCGAGGCGACCCTACGGCGGGACGGGGACGGGGACGGGGACGGGGACGGGGACGGCACGGAACCAGACATCGGCCAGTACATCCGGCTCGGCCCTCTGGGCAATGCGCTTGTGCCCCGGGAGCGCCCCCGCGTGCTGCTCATCGATGAGCTGGACAAGGGTGACGTCGACCTGCCCAACGACTTGCTGACCGTTTTCGAGGAGGGTGAGTTCGCCATCTCCGAACTCACCCGGCTGCCCGCGAGTCAGGCACCGGTACACGTTCGGACCGATGACCTGGATGAGACCACCCCGGTCACGCGCGGCCACGTCCGCTGCAGTGAGTTCCCGGTCGTAGTCATCACCAGCAACGGCGAACGGGAATTCCCGCCCGCCTTCCTGCGGCGCTGCGTCCGCCTCGATCTCCCCGAGCCCAACGAGCAACGGCTTCGGGAGATTGTTGCCGCGCACCTCGGTCCCGACGCCCTGGACGACACCGACGACCTACTGCGGGAGTTCCTCGAGCGCCGTGCCGAGGGCGAACTGGCCACCGATCAGCTGCTCAACGCCGTCTTCCTCCGCAAGGGTGGTGTGAACCTCGACGCGGCTTCCCTTCTCCAAAGCGTCCTGCACCGTCTCGGCGGGGCTGTGTGACGCCGTGTTCTCGCGCGTGACGAAGGTCCTGGCCGAGAGCGGGGTGGAGCTCTCCCACGAGGAACTCCTCGACGCCATGTGGCTCGCCGGGAAGCTGCCTCGGGACTCCAGGCCCCTGGCGCGCTCCGCTGGCGTGGCCGCTGCGACCTCGGAGCGGCACGGAGAGCCGCACCGCGACGGGCCGACGGTGGCGGCGGCCGAGACCGTGGAGCCCGCACCAGAGCCGACCGCTGCGGAGTCCACGAAGAAGCGATCCGAGCGATCGCTGTTGGCCTCGGCGCAGCCCAGTCTCGACGAAGACGCGCAGGCGCCCGCGGGCCTGTCGCCGGCGGTCGCAGTCCGCACCCCGGACAGCAGTACCCTCGGCGCCGGGCAGCTCCGGCTCGGCAAGTCCCTCCGGCCGCTGCGGCAGCGCTTCCCCGACCGGCGCCAGCAGGAACTCGACGTCACACGGACCGTCGCTGCCATCGCTGACACGGGCGTGCCCGAGACCGTCACCAGAGCGGTGCGCACCCGCTGGCTGTCCCTGGCCCTCGTAGTTGACGACGGCGTCTCCATGGTCCTCTGGCAGCGGCTCGCCGCCGACGTCCGGGCGCTGATGGAACGTGCCGGGGCCTTCCGAGACGTGCGCGTGCACGGACTTGATACGCGCAACGGCCCTCCGTCCCTGCGGACCAGCCCGTACCGCTACCGCGGTCGGCTCTTTACGCCGGAGGCCCTGTGCGACCCGACCGGCAACACCCTCGTGCTGGTCGTCAGTGACGGTGTGGGCGAAGCCTGGCGGGACGGTGGGATGCGCCAGGTGATGGACCACTGGGGACGTTGCGGTCCCACTGCGATCATCCAGGCACTGCCTTCCCGGCTCTGGGCGAGCACCGGCATCGGCGCACGGCGCTGGCAGGTCACCACCCATCGCCGCGGCGGCCCCACCCGCGCCTGGCACGTCACCGACCCGGATCTGCCGCCGGACCTCGTCCGCTTCGACTCTGTACCCGTCCCCGTTCTCGCGCCGACCCCTGCGGCCGTCGCCGACTGGGCGTGGCTCGTTGCCTCGCCCGGCGGCACAGCGCTCCTCCCGCTCTGGGACGCCAGCCGTCTCGATTCCAACCGGACCGTGGCCGACGCCCGGGACGGCGATGCCGACGAAGCGGTACTCCGATTCAGGGAGGCTGCGTCCGCCGACGCGTATCGGCTCGCGGCCCATATGGCGGCCGTCGTCCCCGCCACACCGCCCGTGATGCGCCTTGTGCAGGCCGCCCTCGGGCCACCGACAGACATCGGCCACCTCATGGAAGTGTTCCTGGGGGGCTTGATGCACGAGCTCGACGCCGAGGGGGCGGATCGTCTGCCGCACCACCGGCGGTTCGACTTCACGGACGACGCCCGGCAGGTTCTCCTCAGCGCCGTCTCCCCGAGGGAACTGCTGCGCACCGCCGAGGCCGTGACGCGACGCATTGAGGCCGCCGTCGGCCGCGCCCCGGTCTTCCCGGCATGGGTCGGGCACCCGAACGGCCCAGCCGCCATCGACGACACCGGGCGCTCCTTCGGCTGGCTTCGCGAGCAGGTGCTAACGCGGCTCGGCATCCCGTCCGCCGGTTCCGAGCCGGTGGCGCTCGGGCCGGAACGGCGCCGTGTCCCCAGGGGCGAGACCGGAGGTTCCGCCGGCTCCCAGGACTCAGCTGCCGGGACTGACGAGGCGTACGAAGACGCCCCCGGTGAAACCCTGCCAGCCGGCTGGATAGAGCTCTTGCCGGAGGACCCGGTGCAGCTCGGTCGGTTCCGGCTCCGTGCACGCAGTGCCCACGGTTGGCCCCACCTGACGATGTACCTGGCCGAGGACGAGGACGGCACCGTCGCCATGGTCCGAGCGCCGGTCATGCTGTATACCCGCGACCCGGGAACCGCGCTGGACCTCGTCCGGACGGAAGCCGAGTGCCTGACGCGCATGCAGGGCACGCTTGTCCCCGCACTCCTCGGCGCGGCGGCGAACACCGCAGGGGAGCTGCCGTGGGTCGCGACGAGTTGCGTCCACCGCCGCGCAGACGCGCCGTCCTCACCGCCCGCACCAAACTTGCGCGTCATCCTCGACGAACACGGGGGGACGGTCCCAGAGGAGCTCTTCTTGCGGATCGGGCTCGGCTTGACGGAGGCCGTTGCCCTCGCGCACTCCCGGGGGCTCGTGCACGGCTCGCTCTCCCCTCGGTCCGTTCTCGTGACCGATCGCGACGTCCGGCTGGTCGGCTGGGCGACCGCGACCATCGATGGAGTCGACAGCGCCCACCGCGACGTGTTGCCACTCAGTGACACCTACCTGGAGGCGGACGACGAAGAGCGCTCCCTCACGCCGCAGAGCGATGCGTACGCCGTCGGGGCGCTGCTGCTGGCCTTTCTCTCGGGACAGTGGAGTGACCCGAAGGCCGACAGCTCCGAACACGACCCCGTGGCCA
Source organism: Streptomyces sp. MUSC 14 (assembly GCF_001866675.1). Classification (NCBI taxonomy): domain Bacteria; kingdom Bacillati; phylum Actinomycetota; class Actinomycetes; order Kitasatosporales; family Streptomycetaceae; genus Streptomyces; species Streptomyces sp. MUSC 14. The sequence goes on along the minus strand of NZ_MLYN01000015.1, from coordinate 123,296 downwards.
ACTCCGGGATCAACCCGGTGCTCCTGCAGTCGCTTTGGCATTGTCTGGAGCACGACCCCACCCGCAGGCCCTCCGTCGCCGCCTTGGCCGAGGCGTTCGCCGTTGCCTTCCGGGGCCCGACGGTCGACCGAGCTTCGGCACGGGAGTTCCCCGTTGCGGTGTCGGGCGAGAGCACGGCAGGGGGAGGCCGTCGGTACGGGGAACCTTCGGTAGAAGTTTCAGAGGAGACCGCACGGAAGCCGACCCGTGGCCCGAGCAATCCCGCCGATGCGTTGGAAACGTTGGTCGAGGGACGCTACCGGCTGACCCAGCGGCGACATGTCGGAGCGACGTCAACCACCTGGCGGGCGACGGATGAGCAGCAGGGCAGGGAGGTCGTTCTCAAGCTCTTCAACACACCGAGGACGGCCACGGCGTCCGGAGAGGAGAACTTCCTCGCCGTCGCGGAGCAGTTGGCCGCACTCGACATTCAGGGATTGGTGCGGGTCCGCGGCTACGGGCTGCACGACAGCCGTCCGTACCTCGTGACGGATGCTGTCGACGGCGACGACCTGGGGCAACTGCTTAAACTCGCACCCAGCACTCTGCTAGTGGAAAAGATTAGAGGAGTCGGCCGGCAGATCGCCGGGATACTTGCCGAGCTCCATCGGAACGGCCTGCTTCACCTGGACCTCAGCCCCTCAGCCCTAGTGTTGCGCCGTGACGGGCAGGTACTTGTGACCGATCCCGGTCTGTGCGTCCGCGGCCTGCTGAGCATCGACTTGGGCGGGCTACGACCCACCCGCAGTTCCTCCGACTTCCTGCCTGCCTACCGGTCGCCCGAGGAACTCTTCGAGAACGTCGCCGTCGACCATCGAAGCGACCTGTACGCACTGGGCTGTCTGCTCTACGCCATGGCCACCGGCGTGGCGCCGGTCATGTCATCGCCCATCCCACGTGAGGCAGCGGAGTACCGAGGCTCGCGTCCCCGGCCGGAACTGCCCTCCGGCTTCCCGCCCGAACTCGAAGCGCTGGTCACGGACCTTCTGGCGATCAACCGTGAGGACCGCCCGGCCAGCGCGGGTGAGGTGCTGGACAGGCTGACGAGCGCGAGTGCGGACGACGAGGAGCTCCTCGTGGCCTACCGCGCAGTGCGGGATTTGGACCCGGGCGGTGTACGCATGGGGCGTGTCCTACGGGATGTCATCGACGAGGTGTTGAACGGCGAGGTTACGGGCCGCTACGACTTGAAGCACCTGACCAAAACGGAGAAGACGCACCTCGGAACTCTGGTGGAAATCGCGATCCAGCGCGAGTTTCGCTTCGAGGACGGTCAGGCTATGGACTTCCGCATCGCCGGCGTCGACGTGGACTGCCGGGTCAGCCTCCAATTCGGCGGGTGGATGCTCCCTCGAGAAACGCTGGGTCACCTCTGCCTTCTGGTCTGGGTGAACGACTACCAGAGCCAGTGGAGCGTCGGATTGCTGCGCGTCAACCAGGAGTGGCTCAACACCGGGGTCAACCGAGACCTGAAGGCCACGCTCAAGGCAGTGCACCGCGACAAGATCCTTTGGCTCTGGCGCGACGCCGCGCTCGCGGAGAACGTCCTCCTGCACATCTCCGACGCCGACCGGGAGGCGGTCTTCATGAGCAGTTCGGGCCAGGCTCGGCTCAACGAGTTGTTTCGGCGCGTCCAGCGGCGCCCGATCGGACGCAACGCCGTCCGTACCGTGGTGCAGCAGCGGGACTACATGAAGCGCCTCCGCGGAAACGGCGGATCCCGCTCAGCACTTCGGGACGAGGGAATCCTCATCATGGGCGACTACGATTCGCACCGGCACATCGCCCGTCAGCTCGGCCTCCCCATCCCCGGGGAAGGGGAGCTCATCAGCGCGCGCGTCGCACCGGCTGCGCCCGGGGCCGACAAGCCAGTCGTGGAGATTGACGGCCGATTTTGGTCTCTGGCCTCCCCCGAAGACCCCGTGCACCGCGCGCCGGCGCTTCCTTCCCATGCGCGTCCGGCGGCAAGCAGCGATCATGTGAACGAACCCCGCCAGCGATGATGCGGGCCCCGCCGTCCCACCGCCGACGAGCCGGGGACACCGTCCTGGGGCGCAGTCATTCGTGAGCTTCACGCTGCTGCCGAGGGCGACACCGGGCGAGCACGAACGACGGGCGCACGACCTGCCGGCACTGAAACACGCATCCGAACATGGCTCGATGATCCGTCCGACGCTTGCTGGTCTACAGCAGGCAGATACCCGCGCTATCACCGCTGCCCTGGGGACCAGTTGGGGACCACACGGTGCACGCGACTCTGAACAATACGCGCGAGAACGCACGTCCTACACCCTAGTTCTGCCTGATATGTGCAGGTAATTCCCATGACCCTCACTCCTGGGGGTCAAGGGGTCGCAGGTTCAAATCCTGTCGTCCCGACTTGCACAGCATGCAAGTCAGGGGCCGTGTCAGAGAGATCTGGCACGGCCCCTTTCTGCTGGGCGCCGGTCACCGGGTTCCCGGCCGGTGGTGGAACCGGCCGGGAGGCAGAACCGGCGTCGTGTCGGGGATGTCCGGGACGGCCGCTGTCAGGCGGCGGGTGCGGTGTCCCGTCGCGTCAGCGCGAGGAAGACCACGAAGCCGACGATCGCCACCGTCCAGGACAGCGTCACCGGGCCGAGGCCCCAGTCGAGGCCGCCGCGCTTGCCGGGCAGTGCCATCCAGTCCGCGAGGGAGGCGCCGAGCGGGCGGGTGATGACGTACGCCGTCCAGAACGCGGTCACCGCGCCCAGCAGGCCGCCGCGGTGGGCGACGGCCGGGACGCAGATCGCCACGGCGAACAGGACGGCCGAGCCCAGGTAGCCCAGGCCGATGGTCGCGGTGAGATCGCCCGCGGCGGTGCCCAGCGCGAACGTGGCGAGGACGGCCGCCCAGTAGAAGAGCTCCCTGCGGCGCGTACGGATGGAGTGGATGGACAGGGTGCGCTCGCTCGCGTACCAGAGCGCGAACACGGTCGCGAGGGCGACGAGGAAGAGCGGGGTGGACAGGGTGTACGGGACTCCGAGGCCCACGTGGAGCACATCGGCGGCCATCGTGCCGAACACGCTGACCATGATGATCGCCGTCCAGTAGATCCAGGCCACGTACCGGCGGACGGTGAACTGGAGCACGAGCGCCGCGACGAAGGCGAGACCGCCGAGGCCGACCGCCGGGATCGGGCCGAACAGGTGGGCCAGGAAGTCGGAGGCGGTCTCGCCCATGCCGGTGGTGAGGACCTTGATGATCCAGAAGTAGACGGTGACCTCCGGCACCTTGTTCGCGCTCTCGCGTATACGCGCGCGTGCGTGACCCCGTGGCGGGTCCTGGAGGACGTGCTCTGTGCTCATGGCTCGCACCCTCGCATGTCCAACTGTGCGTTCCCCAGCCCCCTTTGCCATTGTTTTGGGGCTTCTGGTGCAGCTGTTGCCACAGGCGCTCACGAGCCTGAACACAACCTGAACGCCTGCCGGTGATCCCTGGCGGCCGGCAGGCTGCTCCTGGCACCCTGCTCAGACCGCCACTCCCGCATGGGCGAGCGCCTGCTTCAGCAGCATCGCGTGTCCGCCCGGCATCTCGCCCTGCACGGCCGCGGAGGCGGCCTCCTGCGGGGTGAACCAGACCAGGTCCAGCGCGTCCTGGCGGGGCCGGCAGTCGCCGGTGACCGGGACGATGTAGGCGAGCGAGACCGCGTGCTGGCGCGGGTCGTGGTACGGCGTGATGCCCGCCGTCGGAAAGTACTCGGCGACGGTGAAGGGCTGCAGCGAGGTCGGGATGCGGGGGAGCGCCACCGGGCCGAGGTCCTTCTCCAGATGGCGCAGCAGGGCGTCGCGGACGCGCTCGTGGTGCAGGACGCGGCCGGAGACCAGGGTCCGGCTGACCGTCCCCTCCGGGCCGATGCGCAGCAGCAGTCCGATGCTGGTGACCTCGCCGCTGTCGTCCACGCGCACGGGCACGGCCTCGACGTACAGGATCGGCATGTGGGCCCTGGCCATTTCCAGCTCGTCCGAGGTGAGCCAGCCGGGCGTGGTTTCGGTCATGTCTGACATTGCTTGATCATACTTTCCGGGCGGGGCGCTCGCTGGGGTCGCGGGCCGGTTCGGGTGCGGGCTGTCCGTAGATTCGGCGGGCGTTGTCGGCGCCCGTCCAGGCGGCGATGCGCAGGGCGTCGGGCAGGCTCAACTCGTCGGCGTCGACGCGTTCCTGGAGGAGACCGGCGAGCCCCCGGCGGAAGCAGAGGGCGCCGAGATGGTGGAATTCGGCCACGCCGTAAGCGTCGGAGCTGTACAGCAGCTTCCGGAACGGGGTGATCTCCAGCGCCTCCGCCAGCACCGCCCGGCAGCGGGCCGGACCGGTGTGGTGCAGGGCGAGGCCGACGTCCAGGTACACCTGCTCGAACACCGCTGCCAGATAGGCGGCTTGGCGGTGGTACGGCCAGCAGTGCAGCAGCAGGACCGGGATCGTGCCGGAGGTCAGGCGCAGCCAGTCGGTCAACAGGGCCGGGTCGGCGTGGTGCAGCCGCAGGTCGGCGTCGCCGAAGCCGGTGTGCAGCTGGAGGGGGAGGCCGAGGTCCACGGCGGTCCACAGCAGGTGCCGGACCAGCACCGGGTCGCTCAGGCGCCCGCCCGCCGCCAGCCAGGCCCCCGCGGCCCGCGTCACCTCCCGGGCCGGCGGGCGGGCCGGTTCCAGGGCGAAGCCCGTGCGGTAGGCGGCCACCGACTTCACCGCCACCACGCCCGGCCCGCGCACCGCCGCCGCGGCCGCAGCCCGGAACTCCTCGGCGTACGCCTGCGCCGCGACGCCCCGCGCGGCCACCGCCTCCGCCACCTGCTCCAGGCGTACGACCTCCCGTGCCGCGGCGCCGGCGGCCGCGCCCAGCTCGGCGGGGGAGGTGAGCGGGTGGGTGGTGTAGCCGGTGTCCACGAAGAACGCCGCGGCTTTGGCGGCGGTCAGGAAGCGGCGGTTGACCTCCCGCCAGCCCAGCTCCGTACGGCGGGCCGTGTAGTCGTCCGGCGGCGCGTGCCGGGGGAGGTCCAGCAGGGGCGCGCAGTGCCGGCGCACGGCCACGCCCGCGGGCGTGTCGAAGGGCGACATGCCGGGCCAGGCCGCGCCCTCGGTGAGGAGCGCGGCGAACTCGCCGGGCGTGAGGTCGGCCGTCACGGCGCCGTGGCAGTGGTGGTCCACCAGCGCGAGGCCGGCCAGGGCCTCGTGGACCGGTCCGGGCGCGGCGGCCACGGTCAGTACACCCAGCGGTAGGCGGCCGCCACCTGCGCGTCGTCCAGGCCTTCGGCCGCCGCCGCCTCACCGAGCCGTACGGCGCTCACCGCGTCCGCGAGCACCGGGCCCAGCGCGGACCGCAGCACCGCGTCGGCGCGGAACTCCCGCACGGACTCCGGCAGGGAGCGCGGCAGCCGGTGCACGCCGAGCGCCGCCGCCTCGTCCGGGCCGTAGCGGGCCGGGTCGCCGGTGATCTCCTCGGGCAGCGTGCGCGCCCCGGCCAGACCGTCGAGGCCCGCGGCGATGACGCAGCCGAGCGCCAGATAGGGGTTGGCGGCCAGGTCCACCGGCTTGACCTCCAGATTGGCGTCCTGCTCCCGGCGGCCCGCCGTACCGGTGACCACGCGCAGCGCCGCCTCCCGGGTCTCCCGGCCCCACGCGGTGAACACCCCCGCCCACTGGGCGGGTTTGAGCCGCAGATGACTGGCCGGGCTCGGCGCGGTGACGGCCGTCAGCGCGGGCAGCCGGGCCAGGATCCCGGCCGTGAAGGACTCCGCCTCGGGCGTCATGCCGTAGCGCCCTTCCCCGCCCGCGTGCAGGTTCACCCCGCCGCGCCAACAGGACAGGTGCAGATGGCCGCCGTTGCCGACGCCCTCGACGGACACCGCCGGCGCGAAGGAGACCCTCAGGCCGTGGCGTGCGGCGACGGCACGGATCGTCTGCCGGACCAGCACGCTGCGGTCGGCCGCCGCCACCGGGTCCACGGCGCCCACCGAGATCTCGAACTGGCCGGGGGCGTACTCGGGATGGAGCTGGTCGACCGGGACGTCCTGCGCCTCGAACGCGGCGAGCAGATCGGCGGTGCAGTCGCTCAGCTCCACCTGCCGGATCGCGCCGTACGCCGGACCGCTGACCGCGGGGACGAACTCCCCGGCGGGCGCCGAGTCCAGACCGAGCGACCACTCGACCTCGATCGCGGCCCGGAACGTCAGGCCGTGCCGCTCGGCCGCGTCGGCCACGATCCGCCGCAGGAAGGTCCGGGTACAGCCGGGGTGCCGGGCGCCCTCCTGGGTGATCCGGTCCACCGGCGCCCACGCCCAGCCGGGCTGTCCGGCCAGCACCACCAGCTGGTCGAGGTCGGGGTAGAGCCGCAGGTCGCCGTCGGGGGAGCCGAGGACGTCGGTGGTGACGACGGAGTCGTGCGCGAGGAAGGTGTCGAACACCGGGGACATGCCGACACCCCAGGACACGGCCGCCGCCAGCCGGGCCGTCGGCACGGTCTTGATCCGGCAGACGCCCGCGGTGTCGACGTACGCGAGGACGATCCCGCGCACGTCCCGCGCGGCCAGGCCGGCGGTGAGCGCGGCGACCCGGCGCAGATCCTCGGAGCGCCCGCCGGGCACGGGATCGGCAAGGGTGGTCATACGTCCTCCTCGGCTACGTCCTCGTCGGGCGCGTCCGCCTGCGCGCGGTCGCGGGCGCGGATGCCGGCCCCGGGCCGGCGTCAGGGTTTCACGGCCACCGCGCCGAACTGCGGCACCGGCGCGGCGACGGCCGGGTCGGCGCGCCACTGCGAGCAGGGCACCAGGCCCGGCTCGACCGGCTCCAGGCCGTCGAGGAACGAGGCGGTCTCCGCGCGGCCGCGGGCGGTGATCGGCGGCGTGGCGTGGGCGTTCCAGAACTCCATCGCCGCGCGGTTGCCCTCGCCGCCCACGTCGCCGTCGTAGGTCGGATGGGTGAGGACCAGGGCGCTGCCGGACGGCAGGGCCGCCACCAGCCGCCGCACGATGTCGCGGGCCTCGCCGGTGTCCAGGACGAAGTTCAGGATGCCCAGCATCATCAGCGCGACCGGCCGGGTCAGGTCCAGGGTGTCGGCGGCGCGCCGCACGATGGCGTCCGGGTCGCGCACGTCGGCGTCGATGTAGTCCGTGACGCCCTCGGGCGCGCTGGTGAGCAGCGAGCGGGCGTGCACCAGCACGATCGGGTCGTTGTCGACGTACACGATCCGGGACCCGGGCGCGATGCGCTGCGCGATCTCGTGGGTGTTGTCCACGGTCGGCAGGCCCGTGCCGATGTCCAGGAACTGCCGGATCCCGCGCTCCGCGGCCAGGAACGTCACCGCCCGCGCCAGGAACTCCCGGTCCGCGCGGGCCACCTCGCGGATCACCGGGAACATCCCCGCGACGTGCTCGCCGACCTGCTGGTCGACCTCGTAGTTGTCCTTGCCGCCGATCCAGTAGTTCCACACCCGGGCGTTGTGCGCCACGGAGGTGTTCAGTCTCGCCGGTCCGGCCGTAGCGGAGCCCTCGGTCACGTCGCCGCCCTTCTCGCACACGGTTGCCCGCCGTCATTGTGCCGCCCGTTGATCGTGCTGTCCCGGGAACCGCCCGGTCCGGGACACCGCGTCGCACGAGGAACGATCGCATGAGGAACACTGGTCGCCGTCACCCCTCCCCCGACCGGAAGCAGGCCATGCCCGCCACGCCCACACCCCTCCTCGGCACCGCCGGCCTGCCCGCGGGCCCCGCCGACATCCGGCTGATCGTCACCGACATGGACGGCACGCTGCTGGACGACGCCAAGCGGATGCCCGACGGACTGTGGCCGATGCTCGCCGAACTGCGCCGCCGCGGTGTGCTGTTCAGCCCCGCCAGCGGCCGCCAGTACGCCACGCTGGCCCGGCAGTTCGACGAGGCCGCCGAGGGCATGGTGTTCATCGCGGAGAACGGCACGTACGTGGTCCGCGACGGTGTGGAACTCAGCTCCGACACCCTCGATACGTCGGTGGCCGCGCGGATCGTCCGGAAGGTGCGGGGGCTGGTCGCGGACGGCGTCGACGTGGGCGCCGTGGTGTGCGGCAAGCGGGCGGCGTACGTCGAGCGGACCGACGAGGCGTTCCTGGCGGATGTGCGCAGGTACTACGTCGAGCACCGCGTCGTGGAGGACATCACGGCCGTCGACGACGATGTGATCAAGGTCGCGCTGATCGACTTCGGGTCCGCCGAGCACACCACCGCCCCCGCACTCGCCGAGTTCGCCGAGACCCATCAGGTCGTCGTCTCCAGCGAGCACTGGGTCGACGTCATGAACCGCACGGCCAACAAGGGCACCGCGCTGCGCGGCCTGCAGCGGGCGCTCGGTGTCACGCCCGCGCAGACCATGGTCTTCGGCGACTACCTCAACGACCTGGAGATGCTCGACGCGGCCGACTGGTCCTTCGCCATGGCGGGCGCCCACCCCGAGGTCGTGAGCCGGGCCCGCCACCTGGCACCGTCCAACAACGACAACGGCGTGCTGCGGACCATCTCCCGGGTCCTCGGCCTGTAGGCGCGTCATCCCCGCACGGGCTTGGCGCCGACCGCGCCGTAGAGCGAGACGGGGCCGCGGTCGTCCGGTGTCCCGGCCGGCCGCCAGTCGGCGACCGACACGACGCCCGGCTCCAGCAGGTCGAGGCCCCGGAAGAACGCGGCCACCTCGTCGCGGGAGCGGGCCACCAGGGTCACTCCGCCCGCCGCGTAGGCGGCGATGCCCTTCTCGACGTTCTCCCGCTCGAAGTCCGCCGTCATCATCGACAGCACCAGTCGGCTGCCCGGCGCCAGCGCGTCCACCAGCGTGGAGACCACCTCGTGGGCGCCGTCCTCGTCGGCCACGAAGTGCAGCAGCGCGATCAGGGACAGGGCGACGGGACGGTCGAAGTCCAGGACGCGGGCGGCCTGTTCGAGGATGGAACGCGGATCGCGGGCGTCGGCCTGGACGTACTCCGTGACGCCCTCGGGGGTGCCGCGCAGCAGCGCGCTCGCGTGGGCGAGGACGATCGGGTCGTTGTCGACGTAGACCACCCGGCTGTCCGGGGCCACCGACTGCGCGATCTGGTGCAGGTTGGGCTCGGTCGGTATGCCGGTGCCGATGTCCAGGAACTGGCGGATGCCGTCCTCGGCCAGGGCGCGAGCGGCGCGCTGCATGAACGCCCGGTTGGCGCGCGCGGCGCGGAGGGCGCCCTGGTCGATCGCCGTGATCCGGCGGCCCAGTTCCTCGTCGACGGGGTAGTTGTCCTTGCCGCCGAGGAACCAGTCGTACACCCGGGCCGGATGCGGCCGGGTGGTGTCGATGCGCGCTGCGGCCGGCTCGGTCCCCGTCACGTGCTGCTCCTCCGCTTCGCCGGTCCCGGTGGTCGCTCCGGGACGTGCGGGCAGCAGTCTGGCACGATCATGCCATCCGGCGCACGCCGCGTGCGGACTCCGGCGACCCCCTCAACCCGCCGTCCGGAACGGCCCGTCGGAAGGTCACCCGGGCAGCGTACGGTCCAGGAAGCGGCGCACCTCGGCGAAGGCCGCCGACCGGTCCGGCTCCGTCTCGTGGAACACCTCGTGCCGTGCCCCGGCGAAGACCCTCTCGGTCAGCCGCCCGCCGCTCAGCCGCTCCACCCCGGCCCGGCTGCCGGGCAGCGGCACCAGCCGGTCGTCGTCGCCGTGCAGCCACAGCAGCGGCAGCCCGCCCACGGCGCCGCCCTTGTCGACGGTCTCCAGGGTCCGGACGAACGCCTCCAGCGTCGGGCGCTTCATCGGCCCGTGCCACACCAGCGGATCGGCGGCGTACGCGGCGCCCACGGCCGGGTCCCGGGACAGCGCGGCCGGACTGACCGGGACGTCCGGGATCTCCGGCAGCGCCAGCAGCCGCCCCGGCAGCTCCCAGGCACCGATCACCGGCCCGGACAGGATCAGCGCGCTCGGCTCGGCGCCGTAGCGCTGGGCGTAGCGGGCCGCGATCAGCCCGCCCATGGAGTGGCCGACCAGGACGAGCGGCAGGCCGGGGTGGGCGGAGCGGGCGAGGTCCGCCGCGCCGTGCACATCGGTGACGACGTCCTCGAAGTCCTCGATCACCACGCGCTCCCCGGCCGACCGGCCGTGGCCGACGTGGTCGGGCCCGTACACGGCGGCCCCGTGCGCGTTCAGGACGGCCGCGAGCCCGTCGTACCGGCCCGCGTGCTCGCCGTACCCGTGCACCACCAGGGCCAGGTAGCGGGGCGCCGGGTGCGGCCACTCGCGTACGGCGATCGGGCCGCGGGTGCCGTCGAGGGTGTGCGCGCGGACGTGGGGCATGTCTCCTCCGGATGGCTCGGTGAAGGTCGGGAGGATCTTCCCAGCGGGCCGGTCCCGGGTCTATAGTCCAAAACTAGCAGTGCTAATTAATGACACCCGTCGGTCAGGAGTCGAAGCCGTGCGTCCCGTCCACTTCGCGGCCGCCCGCCGCACCCCCATCGGCAAGCTGCGCGGAGCCCTGTCCGGTGTCCGGCCCGACGATCTGGCCGCCACGGTGATCCGCGCCCTGGTGGCCGGTGCGCCCGCGCTCGACCCGGCCCGGATCGACGACGTCTACTGGGGCGCGGCCAACCAGGCCGGTGAGGACAACCGCAACGTCGCCCGGATGGCCGCCCTCCTCGCCGGGCTGCCCGAGTCCGTGCCGGGCGCCACCGTCAACCGGCTGTGCGCCTCCGGGCTCGAAGCGGTCACCACGGCCGCCCGCACCATCGCCGCCGGCGAGGCCGACATCGTGATCGCCGGCGGCTCCGAGTCCATGAGCCGGGCCCCCTTCGTGCTGCCCCGCCCCGACGAGGCCCTGCCGCAGCGTATCGAGACCCACGACACCCGGCTCGGCTGGCGCCTGGTGAACCCGGCGATGAAGGACCTGCACGGCCTGCTGTCCATGGGCGAGACCGCCGAGGAGGTCGCCGGGCGGTACGGCATCTCCCGGGAGCGGCAGGACGCGTTCGCCCTGCGCAGCCACCAACTCGCCGCTGCGGCACGGAAGAACGGCCACTTCGACGCCGAACTCCTGCCCGTGGAGCGGCCGGACGGCGTCGTGGTCGGGCAGGACGAGTGCGTCCGCGAGGACACCTCGCTGGAGAAGCTGGCCCGCCTGAGGCCGGTCTTCCGCCAGGGCGGGACGGTCACGGCGGGCAACGCCTCGCCGATGAACGACGGCGCGGCCGGACTGCTGCTGGTCAGCGAGGACGCCCTGGACGAGCTGGGCCTGGAGTCCCTCGGCCGCTATGTCGCGGGCGCCTCCGCCGGCGTGCACCCCGACGTCATGGGCATCGGCCCGGTGCCGGCGACCCGCAAGGCGCTGGCCCGGGCCGGCTGGGACGTCGCCGACCTGGCGGAGGCCGAGTTCAACGAGGCGTTCGCCGCGCAGGCCCTCGCCTGCGTCGACCAGCTCGGCATCGACCCGGACCTGGTCAACCCGACCGGCGGCGCCATCGCCCTCGGCCACCCCCTCGGCTGCTCCGGCGCCCGTATCCTGACGACCCTGCTGCACCGCATGCGCCGCACGGGCGCCGAGCGCGGACTCGCGACCATGTGTGTGGGCGTGGGACAGGGCAGCGCCCTGCTGGTGGCGCGGGACTGACCCCAACAGACGCTCCCCACGAGGGAGTTCCGTAGTACGAGCCGCAGCAAGGAAACGGAGCACCCCTCCATGGCAACCCTGTCCGTCGCCGCCGTCCTCGCCGAGAACGCCAGGCGCCGTCCCGGCAAGACCGCCCTCGTGGAGGGCGGACTGCGGCTCACCTTCGGCGAGGTGTGGCAGCGCTCCCTCGCCCGGGCGGGCGCCCTCACCGGGCTCGGCGTACGGCCGGGGGACCGGGTCGCGCTGATGGCCCCCAACACCGCCGAGTTCCCTGTCGCCTACTACGCGATCGTCGCGGCGGGCGCGGTCGTCGTACCGGTGCACCTGCTGCTGTCGGCCGGCGAGGTCGAGCACGTGCTGCGGGACAGCGGCGCCGGCCTGCTGCTCGTGCACCCGGGGCAGGCGGAGACCGGTCGGGCCGCAGCCAGGGCGCTCGGGGTCCGCGTGGTCACCCTGGGCGAGGAGTTCGACGGACTCGCGGCGGACGCCGAGCCGCTGGTGTCGTACGTCACCCGGGCCGCCGACGACCCGGCGGTGATCTTCTACACGAGCGGCACGACCGGCGTCCCCAAGGGCGCGGTCCTCAGCCACTTCAACATCGTGATGAACGCGACCGTCAACGCCTTCGACGCCAACGACATCCGCTGCGACGACATCGCCCTCGGCGCGCTGCCCCTGTTCCACGCCTTCGGGCAGACCGTCTCGCTCAACTCCACCTGGCGGGCGGGCGCCACGCTCGTCCTGCTGCCCCGCTTCGACGCGGCCCGCGCCATCGAGCTGATGGTCGCGGAGGGCGTCAACACCTTCCAGGGCGTGCCGACCATGTACGTCGCCCTCACGGCGGCCGCGGCACAGGCGGAGCGGCTGCCCGAGCTGCGGGTCTGCATCTCGGGCGGGGCCTCGCTGCCCGTGGCCGTGCTGGAGCGGTTCGAGGAGGCGTTCGGCGCGCGGATCTACGAGGGGTACGGGCTGTCGGAGACCTCGCCGACGGCCACCGTCAACCAGCCGCTGTTCGGCACCAGGCCCGGCACCATCGGCCACCCGCTGTGGGGCGTCGACGTGGAGATCGCCCGTGCCGAGGTGGAGGGCCGTGTCGAGCTGCTGCCGGCCGGCGAGCTGGGCGAGGTCGTCGTCCGCGGCCACAACGTCTTCTCCGGATACCTCGGGCGGCCCGAGGCCACGGCCGAGGCCCTGGTCGACGGCTGGTTCCGCACCGGCGACCTCGGCACCAAGGACGACGAGGGCTTCCTGCGCATCGTCGACCGCAAGAAGGACGTCATCATCCGCGGCGGCTACAACGTGTACCCGAGGGAGGTCGAGGAGGTCCTGATGCGCCACCCCGGCATCGCCCAGGTCGCGGTCATCGGCCTGCCCGACGACCTGCACGGCGAGGAGGTCTGCGCCGTGGTCGTCCCGGCGCCGGGCGGCGCCCCCGACGCCGCCGCGCTCACCGAGTGGTCCAAGGAGCACCTGGGGCGGCACAAGTACCCGCGGCGCGTGGAGTTCACGGACGCGCTGCCGCTGGGTCCCAGCATGAAGGTGCTCAAGCGGGAACTCCGGGCGGCGTACGTGGAGAAGTGCGCGGACGGGTCATAGCGGGCGGCAGGGGTCACCAGACGGGACGGTGCTTACGCCGGAGGCTTGTCCGGACATAGCATCGGTCTCCGGATGAACACGATGACGCTCTGGCACATATCCGGCGGGGGGTTCGCCGCGCTCGCCTTCGCGGCGCTCCTCGTCGGCTTCTCCAAGACCGCGGTGAGCGGGGCCAACACGGTGAGCCTCGCCGTCTTCGCCGCCGTCCTGCCCGCTCGCGCCTCCACCGGCGTGCTGCTGCCCGTCCTGATCGCCGGCGACGTCCTCGCCGTCCTCACCTACCGGCGACACGCCCACTGGCCCACCCTGTGGCGGCTGTTCCCCGCCGTCGCGGCCGGGGTCGTGCTCGGCACGCTGTTCCTGGTGCGGGCCGACGACGGGGTCGTGCGGACCTCCATCGGCGCGATCCTGCTGCTGATGGCCGGCGTCACGCTGTGGCGGCGGCGCCGGGCGGAGCGCGCGGGCGAGCCGGACGCCGTGACCGGCCGGGCGGGCCGGGCGAAGGCGCGGTCGTACGGCGTGCTCGGCGGGTTCACGACGATGGTCGCCAACGCGGGCGGCCCGGTGATGTCGATGTACCTGCTCTCGGCCGGCTTCCGGAAGCTGGGCTTCCTCGGCACGTCGGCGTTCTTCTTCCTGATCGTGAACGTGTCCAAGGTGCCGTTCAGCGCGGGCCTCGGCCTGATCGACGGACGCTCGCTGCTCCTCGACGCCGCGCTCGTGGTGTTCGTCGTGCCCGGCGCGCTCATCGGCAAGTGGGCCGTGACCAGGATCGACCAGCGGCTCTTCGAACAACTCGTGATCGCGGCGACGATCGTGGGCGGGGTCCAGCTGCTCCTGCGCTAGGCCGAGGGCGACGACAGCCCCAGCAGGGCCGGGAGGGCCGCGAAGGAGTCCAGGACGTGGTCCGGGGGTCCGCTCGCCCGCTCCAGGGTTTGCGGCAGGAACTTGCCGGTGCGGACCAACACCCCGGTGATGCCGAGCCGTTGAGCCGCCAGGACGTCGTACTCGACGTCGTCCCCGACCATCAACGCCTGCTCCGCGCCGACGCCGAGACGCCCGAGGGCCGCTTCGAAGAACGCCCGCGACGGCTTCCCGGTGATCTCCGCCTCGACCCCCGCTGCCGCCTCCAGGCCCGCCAGGAACGCCCCCGTGTCCAGGCGGAGTCCGTCCTCCGTGCGCCAGTACAGGTTCCGGTGCATGGCGACCAGCCGCGCGCCCCGCCGGATCCGGCCGAACGCGCGATCGAGCGCCTCGTAACCGAACTCCGGCCCGGCGCCGCCGAACAGCACGACGTCCGGGACGTCGTCGTCGTGGTCCCCGACGAGGGTGATCCCCGCCAGATCCTCCCCGACGTCCCCGCTGTTCAGCAGCGCGACCCGGGCCCCGGCCAGCCGCTCGGCGGTGGCGGCGGGGGCCGTCAGTACGTCCTCGGCGCCCACCGGGAACCCCGCCCGGGCGAGCGCCGCGGCGACGGACGCCCGGGACCGGGAGGTGGTGTTGGTGACCAGGACCACCCCCAGTCCCGCGTCCCGGACGGCCCGCAGCGCCGCCACCGCACCGGGCAGCGGTTTCCAGGAGACGGTGAGGACACCGTCGATGTCGATCAGCACGGCCCGCACGGATTCCATGGCCCCGACCGTAGCGACCCGGGCCCCGGGCGGGCCGCTGCGACCGCCTACGCTCACCCCTATGCCCGCGCACGTCCTGATCCTCGGCGGCACCACCGAGGCCCGCCGCCTCGCCGCGGACCTCGCCGCCCGCCCCGCCGTGCGGGTCACCACGTCCCTGGCCGGCCGGGTCGCCGCGCCGGGAGCGCTGCCCGGCGAGGTGCGGACCGGCGGCTTCGGCGGCGCGCAGGGCCTCGCCGACTGGCTGCGCGCCCACCAGGTGGCCGCGCTGGTCGACGCCACCCACCCCTTCGCCGAGTCGATCACGGCCAACGCGGCCCGTGCGGCCGCCGCCACCGGGATCCCGCTGACCGTCCTGCGCAGGCCCGGCTGGCGACCCGTGCCCGGGGACCGCTGGCACGACGTCCCCTCGCTGGCGGCCGCGGCCGAGAGCCTGCCCCGCCTCGGCCGCCGGGTGTTCCTCAGCACCGGGCGCCTGGGTCTCGCGGCGTTCGCCCGGCTGACCGGCCTGCACTTCGTCGTCCGCTCGGTCGACCCGCCCGCACCGCCGCTGCCCCCGCACACCGAACTGGTCCTCGCGCGCGGCCCGTTCACCGTCGCCGACGAGAGGGACCTGCTGCGCGCCCACCGCATCGACGTCCTGGTGACCAAGGACAGCGGCGGCGCGGCCACGGCCGCGAAACTGGCCGCCGCGCGGGACCTCGGGCTGCCCGTCGTCGTCGTACGCCGCCCCGTGCTGCCCCCGGACGTGACGGCGGTGCCCGACGTGGCGGCCGTACTGGAGCGGCTCGGACTCGGCCCGGCCTGACGCCCCCTAGCGGTCGCCCGGGTTCCTGCGCAGCAGATACGTGTCCATGATCCAGCCCTTGCGCTCGCGCGCCTCGGCCCGCACCCGCTCGATGCGTTCAGCGGCCTCCGCGATGGGGCCGGAGACCAGGATCTCGTCCGCCGTGCCGAGATACGCGCCCCAGTAGATGTCCATGTCGTCCCCGGCGTACCGGCGGAACGTCTGGTGCGCGTCCAGCATCACGACCACGTCGTCCACGTCCTCGGGGAAGCCCTCGGCCAGCCGCCGGCCGGTGGTGATCTGCACCGGCCGCGCCACCCGGTTCAGGCCCGTGCGATGCCGGGCGACCAGCGTGGAGACACTGCTGATGCCGGGGACGACGACGTACTCGAACGCGACCGCGCCGCGCGCCAGCACCTCCTCCAGGATCCCGAGCGTGCTGTCGTACAGCGCCGGATCGCCCCACACCAGGAACGCGCCCGTGCCGTCCTCGTCCAGTTCCTCGGCGATCAGCCGCTCGTAGATCCCGGCGCGGGCGCCGCGCCAGTCCTCCACCGCCGGCGAGTACGCCGAGCCGCCCGCCGTCCGGTCCCGCTCGGGGTCGCGGGCCTCCACCACCCGGTACGACCCCGCGGGCAGATGCGTGTCGAGCATGTCCCGGCGGAGCCGGGTGAGATCGCTCTTCACCTCGCCCTTGTCGAGCAGGAAGAACACGTCCGTGCTCCGCAGCGCCTTGACGGCCTGCAGGGTCAGCTGGTCGGGGTCGCCCGCGCCGATACCGATGACATGAATCTTTCGCACGCCCCGAGTCTGCCGCATGCCGCTGACCACGCGTCCACCGCCTCCGCACACACGGTCAGCACGGCCCGCCCGGCCGCCCGGCCCCGCCGGTCAGTGGGGCTCGCCCCACCCGAGGCGCGGCGCCTCGGCGACCGGATCCACCGGTCCGGCTCCCCGCTCCACCCGCTGCGCCAGCTCCCGCGCCCACCGGGCGAGCCCGGCGAGATCCATCCCGTACGGCCGGTCCTCGCCGCGCTCCTGCTCCCACGCCTCGACCGCCCCGGCGCCCCGCCGCAGCAGGCGCGCCCCGCCGACGGCGTTGCCACGGGCCGCGTGGGTGAGGCCCACCGCCAGCTGGGCCAGCCCCCGCCACAGCGTCCGCTCGTCCTCGGGACCCGACTTCCAGGCGTCCTCGAAGACCTCGTGCGCGTGGAAGGGCCTGCCCGCGTCCAGCAGGTCCTGCGCCTCGGCCACCGTCTCGTCGGGCGTCCGCACGAGACCCTCCGGCTGCCGGGGCACGCCGTGCGTGCCGTACGGCAGCGGGCGCCCGAGCCCGTCCCGGGGCCGCGCGTTGCGCGCCCGCCCGTCGGCGTCGCGGTCCCTGGCATCCGATGCGTCCGCGTTCGTCATGACGTCGATTCTCCCGCTCCCCGCGGCCGCTCTTCGGCGCACCCCCGGACGTGGGGTAAAGTTCTGTTCGCGCGATCACGCGGTTCACCGCGAGTGAGTGCATCGGGACGTGGCGCAGCTTGGTAGCGCACTTGACTGGGGGTCAAGGGGTCGCAGGTTCAAATCCTGTCGTCCCGACCAGCTTTGCGGCAGGTCGGAGGTCGTCTTCTCAGGGATGAGGGGACGACCTGCTCGTATCTGCGGGTCCGTCCTGTTCGTCCCGTGCGCCCTTGTCCTCCTCCGGCGCGCCCTCCTCGTAGTCGTACCCCTCGGGGAGCATCGGGCGGTGGTCGCCGCCGGCGATCCTGGCCACCATCGCGGCGAGCTGCCCGCAGGCTCGCGCGATCTCGCGCTGGGTCTCGTTCCGCTCGCTGATGACCGCCGCGACCAGGAGGGCGGTCAGCGAGGCGGAGCCGTTGAACGCCTGGAGGGTGATCATGCTGGTGAGCAGGTCGTGATGGGAGAACGGGCCTGAACCGCGCCCGGCGGTGATGACCGCGAAGGTGGACACGGCCAGCGCGCAGGGCGCGGCCCCGGCCAGCTGGAAGCGGAAGGCCGCCCAGATCAGCAGCGGGAAGCCGAGGAACAGCAGCGGCGTGTCCCCGGCCTCGACGACACCGACACCGACGGTGGCCGCCACCAGCAGCGCCCCCTCCACCCAGCGCAGGGGCAGCACCTCCTTCGGCAGCCGGGCCGAGCTGAGGACGAGCAGGACCGGCGTGACCACGAGCACGCCCATCGCGTCCCCGGTCCACCACACCGACCAGGTCGGCCAGAAGCCCTCGGCGTTCAGGACGCCCGCGAGGATCAGGGTTCCGCTGCCCACCGTCGCGCTGATCAGCATCCCGGTGAACGCGCCGAGGAAGATGAGGGCCAGTGCGTCGCGCAGCCGGTCCAGTTCGGTCCTGAATCCCGTGCGGCGCAGCAGTGCGCAGGAGCAGAGGGGCGCCAGGGTGTTGCCCGCAGCGATGGCGAGGACGGCCGGGAGCGACGGCCCCAGCGAGATGTTGACCAGGAAGGCGCCGAGCGCGATGCCGGGCCAGAGTCTCGGTCCCCGCAGGAGCAGGCCCGCCAGCGCGATCCCGCTCGGCGGCCACAGCGGGGTGACCTGGCCGCGGACCAGCTGCTGGAGCAGCCCGAGCCTGGCCGAGCCGTAATAGAGCGCGGCCAGGGTGCAGATCTCCAGGACGGCCACCGCATTACTGCGGCCGAGCCGCGCCTGCCGCGCGACGGGCATCGGGCGACCTCCGCGTCGATGTCACCCCCGAGGTCCATCATCCGCCGGTTCTCCCGGATGCTCCACGCCGCCGGGCGGTGTGCGTACGGCGAGGATGGCCATGTCGTCGTGGCCGTCGCTGGGGTGGTGATCGGCCAGGGCCCGGACGAACGCGGGCAGGGGCAGCCCGGAGTGTTCCACGGCGAGCTCGGCGAGTGCGTTCAGCCGCTCGTCGATGGGGTGCCCGGGATGCTCGACCAGCCCGTCCGTGAAGAAGATCAGGGTGGCGTCCGGGGGCAGCGGCCGGGAGTGGTCCGGGCGTGGCTGTCCGGTGTCGACGCCGAGCGGCAGTCCGGGCTCGCCGAGCAGGTACGTCGCGCGGCGCTCACGGGTGAGCAGCAGGGGCGGGACGTGGCCCGCGGTGCTCCAGCGCAGTCGCCAGCCCGGTTCCCCGGGTTCGACGCGGGCCAGCGTGGTGGTCGTGACGGGATTGTGCGTGATGGCCTCCAGCGCCCGGTCGAGCCGGGCGAGGACCGCGCCGGGCGGTTCGTTCCGGTCGAACAGCAGGGCGCGCATCATGTTCCGGGTGGAGGCCATCGCGGCCGCGGCCCGCAGATCGTGGCCGACCACGTCCCCGATCACGACGGCCACCACATGGCCGGGCAGCGGGACGGCGTCGTACCAGTCCCCGCCGAGCTGGCTCGGCTCGGCGGCGGGCCGGTAGGTGGCGGCCGCGGTGAAGGGCCGCAGGTCGGGCAGGGTGGGCAGCAGCAGCCGCTGGAACTGCTCGGCTCCGACCCGGATCCGCTCGAAGAGGCGGACGTTCTCGATCGCGATGCCCGCGGCGCCGGCCAGCGCGACGACGACGTTCTCGTCGTGCAGGTCGAAGGGCTTTCCGTCGTGCCGCTCGGACAGGTAGAGGTCGCCGTAGATCTCGCCGCGCACGCTGATGGCGACGCCGAGCAGGGTGTGCAGGCGCGGATGGCCGGTCGGGAACCCGCTGGAGGCCGGGTGGGCCGGGATGTCGTCGATGCGCAGGGGTTCGGGGTAGCGGATCAGATGGCCGAGGACACCCCGGCCGCGCGGCAGGCCGGTCTCGGCCAGCGCCGTGCGCTCCCGCTCGCTCAGACCGGCCGTGACGAACTGCTCCAGGTGTTCCCCGGACGCGTCGAGTACGCCCAGCGCACCGTACCGGGCGCCGACCAGATCCATGGCGGTGGTCACGATGCGGTGCAGCACCGCGGGCAGTTCGACCTCACGGCTGATGGCCACCACCGCGTCCAGCAGGCCCTGGAGCCGGTCCATGGAGGACAGCAGGGCACGCAGTTGCTCGTCGATCCGGCCCAGCTCGGAACGCAGGCGCGCGTGCAGGTCGGGGGGATGCGGCTCTCGGGGGTGTCTGTCCTGCCTCTCTCCCGCCATCACGGGCGTCCCGTCCTTCCAGGGCCCCGCTCACCACCGGGGCCGGCGGCCGTCGTTGCGTCGTCTCCGATTGTGCACCGGTACCCGCGCCGCCGCGGGTTCCGGCCGCCCGGGCGGGTACCGGGCGCTGCCCGTCTCGTTCATGGAAGCCGCAGGTCAGGCGGCGGTCAGCCCTTGCTGGAGCCGAGCGTGAGGCCGTTCACGAACTGGCGCTGGAGGGCGAAGTAGACGATCAGGGTGGGGATCGCCGTCAGGAGGGAGCCCGCCGCCACCAGGTTGGGGTCGGTGAAGTACTGGCCGGAGAGGTTGTTCAGGGCCGAGGTGATCGGCATGTTCTCGCCGGTCGAGATCAGCACCAGGGCCCAGAAGAAGTCGTTGTAGATCCAGATCGACAGCAGGGTGGCCAGGGCGGCCATCGCCGGTTTGCACAGCGGCAGCGTGATCTGCCAGTACAGCCGCCACACCGAGGCCCCGTCGACCAGTGCGGCCTCGGTCAGCTCGTGCGGCAGCGAGCGCATGTAGTTGCTCAGCACGAACGCGCAGAAACCCGACTGGAAGGCCACGTGGATGAGCACCAGGCCGAGCGCGGAGTCGTACAGCTTGCCGCTCGCCGTGATGCCCGGCAGGTCCGTCAGCAGGTACAGCCGGTACAGCGGGGTGATGATGACCTGCTGGGGGAGGAGGTTTCCGGCCGTGAAGACCAGCAGGAGGGCGAGGTTGACGCGGAAGTCGAAGCGGCTGACGTAGAACGCCACGCAGGAGGACAGGAACAGGGTCAGCAGCACGGCCGGCACCGCGATGACCAGTGTGTTGCCGAAGTAGTGCAGCATGTCCGACTGCTGGAACGCGTTGGTGAAGTTCGCGAAGGTCAGCTTGGACGGCCAGGAGACGTAGCCCTTGGCGCTGGTCTCGCTGTACGGCCGCAGGGCCGAGAAGACCGCCCACAGGAGCGGGGCCAGCCAGGCCAGCGCCGTACCGGCGAGGAAGACGTGCAGCAGCACCCGGGCCGGGCGGATCGGGGCGCGGCGCCGTTGCGGGAGAGTGGTGCCGCTCATGCGCGCCGCTCCTTCCGGAAGGTGGCGATCAGGTACGGGATGATCACCGCGAGGGAGATGACCAGCAGGACGACGGCGATCGCGGAGCCGTAGCCGATCCGGCTGGACTCGCCGATGATGTTGTTCGTCACCAGGATCGACAGCAACTCCGTGCCCTGGGCGCCCTTGTTGAAGACGAAGACCAGGTCGAAGGCGCGCAGCGACTCGATGATGGTGACGACGAGGACGACCGTGTTGGTCGGGCGCAGGGTGGGGAAGATGACGCTCTTGAACGTCTGCCACTCGTTCGCGCCGTCCAGGGCCGCGGCCTCGCGCAGCGACGGGTCGACGCTCTTGAGGCCGGCCAGGTACAGGATCATCATGTAGCCGGTGTGCCGCCAGGACGCGGCGATCAGGATCGCCCACAGGTTCAGGTGCGGGTCGCCGATCCAGTCGATGTAGTGGCCGGGCTTGTTGGCGCCGATGATGCTGTTGATCAGGCCGGTGTCCGGGTTGTAGACGAGCTGCCAGACGAATCCGATGCAGGCCATCGAGATCACGACCGGCAGGAAGAACGCGGTCTGGTAGACCCGGCTGAAGCGGATCCGCTTGTCCAGCTGGACGGCCAGGAACAGGCCGAACGGCGTCGGGATCAGGATCAGTACGACGAACCAGATGACGTTGTGCTGGAGGGCCGGCCAGAACTGCGGGTTGTCGTTGAAGAGTTGCTTGAAGTTCTCCAGGCCCACCCACTTGATCGAGTCGAACCCGATGCCGTCCCAGGTGGTGAAGGCGAGGAAGATCGAGGCGAGGGCCGTGACCCAGACGAGGGCCACGTGCAGGATGGTCGGCACGCCCGCCATGAGGCCGAGCGTGATCCGGTCGCGGCGGGTCAGCAGGCGCCGATGGCTCTGCGTGGCCCGCTTCGTGTCGGGCGTGGGCCCCGGGGGCGCCGCGGCGGCCGCCTGAGGGGTCTGCGTCGTCGTGTCGGACGTGTCCGACGTGCCGGTCGTCATCGGGTCACTCACTCGGACGCGAAGATCGTCTTCTTCTGGCGCTCGATGGACGACAGCAGGCTGTCCACGCCCTTGGGGTTCTGGAGGAACTTCTGCAGCCCCGGCTGCATCACCGTGGAGGTGAAGTCGGGCCGCGAGTCGCGGTCCATGAACTGGGTGAGGCTCTTGGCGCTGCCGATCATCTCGAACGCCTTCTTCTGCAGCGGCGAGTAGGCGGAGGTGGAGGCCTTGCTGGAGGCGGCGACCACGCTCGGGTCGGTCTTGAGGTACGTCTCCTCGGCCGCCGGGCTGCCCAGGTACTCCATCAGCTTCAGGACACCGTCGTGGTTCTTCGGGGACTTGCTGAGCATGAAGCCGTCGGTCGGTGCCTCGACGGTGTCCTGGCCGTACGCGGAGTTGATCTCCGGGAAGGCGAAGAAGTCGAGGTCGTCCAGGTCGGCCTTGTTGGTGAACTGCTGGGCCACGAAGGAGCCGAGGAGGTACATGCCGGCCTTCTTCGCGACCAGTGACTGCGCCGCGTCCTCCCAGGTACGGCCCATGAACCCGTCCTGGTGGTACGGGAGGATCTCGGCCCAGTGGTCGAAGACGGCCTTCACCCTGGGGTCCGTCCAGGAGGCCTTTCCGGCCATCAACTGGACGTGGAAGTCGTAGCCGTTGAGCCGGAAGTTGATCTGGTCGAAGGTGCCCATCGCGGGCCAGGCGTCCTTGTCGCCGAACGCGATCGGCACCAGGCCGTCCTTCTGCATCTGCTTGCACAGGGCGACGAAGTCGTCCCAGCCGGTGGGGACCTTGTAGCCGTGCTGCTGGAAGACGCTTCTGCGGTAGAAGACCGCCCAGGGGTACGTCGTCAGCGGCACGAAGTAGTACTTACCGTCCTCGCCCTTGCTGAGCTTCTTCATCGCGTCGGGGAAGTTGTCCCCGATCTTCGCCCAGACGTCGTCGACCGGCGAGGCCAGGCCCTTCGCCGCGAAGAACTGCATGCGGTAACCGGCGAACCAGTTGAACACGTCGTCCGGAGTGCCCTGCAGATACGAATTGATCTGTTCCTGGAAGGTGTTGTGGTCCTTGGTGTTCACCTTGACCGTGAGGCCGGACGTCCTCTTGAAGTCCGCGTAGACGTTCTCGAAGGCCTTCTTCGGCACCGCGTCGGAGGCGTTGGAGCCGAGCGTGACGGTCTTCGGGTCGGAGGAGGAGCCGCTGCCCCCGCAGGCGGACAGCAGGGGGATGCCGGCGCCGGCGAGCAGGGCGGCACCGCCTGCCGTGCGCAGCAGCGAGCGTCGGCTGGGACCCGGGACGGAAACACCGGAGGGCGAGAGGCGCATGGCGGCTCCTGAGGAATACAGGGCTCGGTCAAGGGGATGAGTTGATCACCGAAAGGTCGTCGAAACCGCTCAGAAACCAACTCGACCGAACATCGTGGGCGTCATAACACCCCCATGTCCGCTCATGCGTCAATAGGTCGGCTCGCACTCGGAGGTCTCTTGCCCGAAACGTAATCGTCATCGTTACCTGCAACTTCGGCGACGCGCGGGCGGAGTTGGCGGGGTCAGGGCCTGACCAGCAGCTGGAAGTCGAAGGCGTAGCGCGAGGCCCGGTAGACATGGCTGCCGTACTCCACCGCCCGGCCCGTGTCGTCGTACGCCGTGCGCCGCATGGTGAGCAGGGCCGCGCCCTCCTTCTCGTCCAGCAGGCCGGCCTCGTCGGCGGTGGCGCTGCGCGCCCCGATGGACTGCCGGGCGCTGTGCAGCACGATCCCGGCGGACCGCAGCATCTCGTACAGACCCGTCGACTCCAGCCGCTCCGTCGGGAGTTCGAGCAGCGTGGGCGGCAGGAAGTTGCGCAGGAACGCCACCGGCCGGCCGTGGGCCGAGCGCAGCCGCTCCAGTACGGCGACCTCGGCGCCCTCCGCGACGCCGAGCGCCGCGGCCACGTCCGCGGACGCCGCGATCCGCTCGCCCCGCAGTACCCGGGTCGTCGGGCTCTGGCCGGCCGCGGTGAGGTCGTCGTAGAGGCTGCTGAGCTCCAGGGGGCGCTTGACCTGACTGTGCACGACCTGCGTGCCGACGCCCCGGCGGCGTACCAGCAGGCCCCTGTCGACCAGGGACTGGATCGCCTGGCGGACGGTGGGGCGGGACAGGCCGAGCCGTACGGACAGGTCCACCTCGTTGCCCAGCAGGTTGCCCGGAGCCAGCGCGCCCTGTTCGATGGCGGCCTCCAGTTGCTGCGCGAACTGGTAGTACAGCGGTACCGGACTCGTGCGGTCCAGGGCGAACGTGAGGCTGTCGAGCGCCCGGTCACCCGGTGCCGTTCGCTGCGGTGTGCGGTGTACTGGGCTCATGCCTGTCAGGTGTAGGCCCGCGAAGGTTCAGATGTCAACGGTTTGTACTTACATTCGGACCTGTTCGTGAAATGATGTCTTAACAAAGTATTGACAGCGGGCTCACCAGGGACTTGGATCCCGTCCCAACGCAATCGCGTCCTTCCCCCGTCGCACGCACAGTGAGGTGCTGGAAAGATGGACCGCTCTTCTCCCTCCCGCTTTCGCCGATCGGCCCCCTTCGTGGCGGTGGCCGCGGTGGCGGCCCTCGCTCTCTCCGGGTGCGCCAGCGCCCACGGCGGGAAAAAGGCCGAGGAGGCGGCCCAGAACGCCTCGGCGGGCAAGGCCGACACCCCTCGGATGACCGTCGCCATGGTCACGCACCAGGCGCCGGGTGACACCTTCTGGGACACCGTCCGCAAGGGCGCCGAGGCCGCGGCCGCCAAGGACAACGTCAAGCTGATCTACTCCGCCGACCCGAACGCGGGCAACCAGGCCAACCTGGTGCAGAACGCGATCGACCAGAAGGTGGACGGCATTGCGGTCACCCTGGCCAAGCCGGACGCGATGAAGAGCGTCATCGGCAAGGCCGAACAGGCGGGCATCCCGGTGGTGGGCCTCAACTCGGGGCTGAGCGACTGGAAGCAGCTCGGTCTGCTGTCGTTCTTCGGCCAGGACGAGAGCGTCGCGGGCGAGGCGTTCGGCGACAAGCTGAACACGACCGGCGCCAAGAAGATCGTCTGCGTCATCCAGGAACAGGGCAACGTGGGTCTCACCCAGCGCTGCGACGGGGTGAAGAAGACGTTCAAGGGCACCACCGAGACCCTGTACGTGAACGGCACCGACATGCCGTCCGTGCGGTCGACCATCACGGCGAAGCTGAAGCAGGACAGCTCTATCGACACGGTCGTCACCCTGGGCGCCCCCTTCGCCCTCACCGCCGTGCAGTCGGTGGGCGACGCGGGCAGCAAGGCCAGGGTCGCCACGTTCGACCTGAACAAAGACCTCGTCAAGGCCGTCCAGAACGGCAGCATCGAGTTCGCCGTCGACCAGCAGCCCTACCTCCAGGGCTACCTGGCCGTCGACGCGCTGTGGCTCTACAAGAACAACGGCAACTACAGCGGCGGCGGCGTCCAGCCGGTGCTCACCGGCCCTGCCTTCGTCGACAAGTCCAACGTCGACAAGGTCGCCGAGTTCGCCGCGAAGGGGACCCGGTGATGAGCATGGCCCAGCACGCCGAGCCGGCCGTGGGGACGACACCCCCGCCGTCCGGTCCCCAGACCGACGGCCGCACCGCCCGGCGCCCCCTGGCGCTGCGCCTGCTGGCCCGGCCGGAGGTGGGCGTCTTCCTCGGCGCCGCTGCCGTACTGATCTTCTTCCTGGTCGTCGCGCCCTCGGTGCGCCAGGGCAGCTCGATGGCGACGATCCTCTACCAGTCCTCGACCATCGGGATCATGGCCCTGCCGGTGGCCCTGCTGATGATCGGCGGCGAGTTCGACCTCTCCTCCGGCGTCGCCGTGATCTCCTCCGCCCTCACCGCGAGCATGCTCAGCTACCAGCTGACCCTGAACGTGTGGACGGGCGTGATCGTCGCCCTGGCCGTCTCCCTCGCGATCGGCTTCTTCAACGGCTGGGTCGTGGTGAAGACCGGACTGCCCAGCTTCCTGGTCACCCTGGGCACCTTCCTGATCCTCCAGGGCGTGAACCTGGCGGTGACCAAGCTCGTCACCGGGAACGTCGCCACCGACGACATCAGCGACATGGACGGCTTCGACCAGGCAAAGAAGGTCTTCGCGTCGTCGTTCGACGTCGGCGGGGTGCAGGTGAAGATCACCGTGGTGTGGTGGGTGGTCTTCGCGGCGATCGCCACCTGGGTGCTGCTGCGCACGAAGTACGGCAACTGGATCTTCGCGGTCGGCGGCAACAAGGAGAGCGCGCGGGCCGTCGGTGTCCCGGTGACGTTCACGAAGATCTCGCTGTTCATGCTGGTCGGCTTCGGCGCCTGGTTCATCGGCATGCACCAGCTGTTCTCCTTCAACACGGTGCAGTCCGGTGAGGGCATCGGCCAGGAGCTGCTCTACATCGCCGCGGCCGTCATCGGCGGCTGTCTGCTGACCGGCGGCTCGGGCTCGGCGATCGGCCCGGTCTTCGGCGCGTTCATGTTCGGCATGGTGCAGCAGGGCATCGTGTACGCCGGCTGGAACCCGGACTGGTTCAAGGCCTTCCTCGGCGTGATGCTCCTCGGCGCCGTCCTGATCAATCTGTGGGTCAGCCGCGCGGCGACCCGGAGGTGAGAGCGATGACTGACAACAAGGCAGCCGCCCACGGCGCCGTGCTCGCCGACACCCCGCCCGCGGGCGAGGGGGCCCTGGTCGAACTGCGGGGGGCGGGCAAGTCCTACGGCAACATCCGCGCGCTGCACGGCGTGGACCTCACCGTGCACGCGAACAAGGTGACCTGCGTGCTCGGTGACAACGGCGCCGGCAAGTCCACCCTGATCAAGATCATCTCGGGGCTGCACCAGCACACCGAGGGCGAGTTCCTGGTCGACGGCCGCCCGGTGCGGTTCAGCAGCCCGCGCGAGGCCCTCGACAAGGGCATCGCCACCGTCTACCAGGACCTGGCGACGGTGCCTCTGATGCCGGTGTGGCGCAATTTCTTCCTGGGCTCGGAGATGACGAAGGGCCCCTGGCCGGTCCGGCGCCTGGACATCACCGGGATGAAGGCGACGGCGGACCAGGAACTGCGCAACATGGGCATCGTCCTGGACGACCTGGAACAGCCCATCGGCACCCTCTCCGGCGGCCAGCGCCAGTGCGTCGCCATCGCCCGCGCCGTCTACTTCGGCGCCCGCGTCCTGATCCTCGACGAGCCGACCGCCGCGCTCGGCGTCAAGCAGTCCGGCGTGGTCCTGAAGTACATCGCCGCCGCCCGCGACCGCGGCCTCGGCGTCATCTTCATCACCCACAACCCCCACCACGCCTACATGGTCGGCGACCACTTCAGCGTCCTGCGCCTCGGCACCCTCGAACTCTCCGCCGAGCGTGCGCAGATCAGCCTGGAGGAGCTGACCAACCACATGGCGGGCGGCGCCGAACTCGCCGCGCTCAAGCACGAACTGGCCCAGGTGCGCGGCGTCGACACCGAGGAGCTCCCCGAGGAGAGCGACCTCACCGCACCCGTGGCGACCTCCCCGGAAGGAAACACCTGACCATGGCGCACCCCACCCCGCTGGACCGCATCCGGGTCGGCTCGGCCCCCGACTCCTGGGGCGTCTGGTTCCCCGACGACCCGCGGCAGGTCCCCTGGGACCGCTTCCTGGACGAGGTCGCCGAGGCGGGCTACGAGTGGATCGAACTCGGCCCCTACGGCTACCTCCCCACCGACCCGGCCCGCCTGCGCGACGAGGTGGCCCGGCGCAGCCTGAAGGTCTCGGCGGGCACGGTCTTCACCGGCATGCACCGCGGCCCCGCCGTCTGGGACGCGACCTGGGCGCACGTCAGCCGGGTCGCCGAGCTCACCCAGGCCATGGGCGCGCGGAACCTGGTGGTCATCCCCTCCTTCTGGCGCGACGACAAGACCGCCGAGATCCTGGAGCCGGCGGAGCTGACCGCCGAGCAGTGGGCCCACCTGACCAAGGGCATGGAGCGGCTCGGGCACGAGGTCAAGGAGACGTACGGCCTGGACATCGTGGTCCACCCGCACGCCGACACCCACATCGACACCGAGGACCACGTCGAACGGTTCCTGGACTCGACCGACTCCGAGCTGGTCAACCTCTGCCTGGACACCGGTCACTACGCGTACTGCGGCGGGGACAGCGTCAAGCTGATCGAGACCTACGGCGAGCGCATCGGCTATCTGCACCTCAAGCAGGTGGACCCGGAGATCCTGGCCGAGGTGCGGGCGAAGGGCACCCCCTTCGGACCGGCCGTCGCCCAGGGGGTGATGTGCGAACCACCCGCCGGCGTACCGGAGCTGGGACCCGTCCTGGAGGCGGCACAGCGGCTGGGCGCGGACCTCTTCGCCATCGTCGAGCAGGACATGTACCCGTGCGAGCCCGACCGGCCCCTGCCGATCGCGGTACGCACCCGCGGGTTCCTGCGCTCCTGCGGGGCCTGAGCGAGGCGCGGACGCGGGCATTCCTGCGTGCCCCCGGTGGATTCGGCCGCACGACGGCCGGGAACCAACCGGGGGCACGCGGGCGTTGTGGGGACGACGGGGGAGGCCCGCGCAGACGGGAGGACGCGATGACACACCGTACGGAAGCACGTGAGGCGCCCCAGGAGGCCGACGGCGCGGCGGCCTCGCGCCACGAACGCTTCGGCTCCCTGCCCGAGCGGATACGCCCGCAGGACATGGTGGAGAGCAGGCCGGCGACCACACCGGATCCGGCGCGGGACACGTACAACCCGGATGAATGGCTGGTGCGTTACTGCCTCTGAGCCGCACAGGGCGGGTACGCGTCAGGGGTACGGCGAGCACCGCCGTACCCCTGACGCGTACTCCCGGGCGGTCAGGCCTGCCGCACCTCGGCGATCGTCACCGGCCGGTGCTCGTGCAGGGACAGCGTGCAGGCCTCGGCGATCCAGCCGGCCTCCAGCGCGTCCTCGACGGTGCAGGGGGACGGGCGGGTGCCGGCCACGACCTCCGTGAACGCGCCGAGTTCGGCGCGGTAGGCCGCGGTGAAGCGGTCCATGAAGAAGTCGTGCGGGGTGCCGGCCGGGAAGGTCACGCCCGGCTCCACCGAGCGCAGCGGGAGCTTGTCGTCGAGGCCCACGGCGATCGAGTCCGTGAAGCCGTGCAGCTCCATGCGGACGTCGTAACCCCGGGCGTTGTGGCGGGAGTTGGAGACGACCGCGATCGTGCCGTCGTCCAGGGTGAGGATCGCGCCGGTGGTGTCGGCGTCGCCCGCCTCCCTGATGTAGCCGGCGCCCCGGTTGCCGCCGACCGCGTACACCTCGGTGACCTCGCGGCCCGTCACCCAGCGAATGATGTCGAAGTCGTGCACGGAACAGTCGCGGAAGATCCCGCCCGACGCGGCGACGTACGCGGCCGGCGGCGGCGCCGGGTCCAGGGTCGTGGAGCGGACCGTGTGCAGCGCGCCCAGCTCGCCCGCCCGCACGGCGGCCCGGGCGGCGGCGAAGCCCGCGTCGAAGCGCCGGTTGTAGCCGATCTGGATGGGCACGCCGCTGCCCCGGACGGCCTTGAGCACGTCCACGCCCTCGCTCATCGTCCTCGCGACGGGCTTCTCGCAGAAGACCGGGACGCCGGCCTCGACGCCGGCCAGGATCAGGGCCGGGTGGGCGTCGGTGGCCGCCGCGATCACGATGCCGTCCACGCCGGCGGCCAGCAGCGCCTGAGGCGAGTCGACGACGGTGGCGAACCCGGCGCCGAACTTCTCGGCGGCGGCCTTGGCCGCGTCCGCGAACGGGTCGGTGACGACGAGCGACTCGACGGCGTCGAGGCGGGAGAGGGTCTCGGCGTGGAAGGCGCCGATGCGGCCGAGGCCGAGGATTCCGATACGCATGAGGGGTGCTGCTCCTAGAGGGTTCGCGGGGGTGGGTGCGGAGGGTTCTAGTCGAGGCCGCCGAGCACGTTCTGGTCCCAGTCGATCACCGAGCCCGTGACCACGCCCGAGCGGTCGGACAGCAGGAAGACGACGAAGTCGGCGATTTCGTCCGGCTGGCCGAGCTTGCCCATCGGCAGCCTCGCCGCCGCCTGTTCGCGCCAGTCGTCGCCCGCGCCGTGGAAGGCGCGCTGGGTGGCGTCCTCGCCCTCCGTCGCCGTCCAGCCGATGTTCAGGCCGTTGATCCGGATCCGGTCGAAGCGGTGGGCGTGCGCCGCGTTCCGGGTCAGGCCCACGAGGCCCGCCTTGGCGGCGACGTACGGCGCGAGGAACGGCTGGCCGCCGTGCGCCGACGAGGTGATGATGTTGACGATCGTGCCGGGTGCCTTGCGGGCCACCATGTCGGCGACCGCCGCCTGCATCGCGAAGAACGGCGCCTTGAGGTTGATCGCGATGTGCTGGTCGAACAGCTCCGGCGTGGTGTCCAGCAGCGTGCCCCGGGAGGTGAGGCCCGCCGAGTTCACGAGGCAGTCGACGCGGCCGTGGGCGTCCACCACCTCGGCGACCGCCGCCTTCGCCCGCGCGGCGTCCGCGAGGTCGGCCCGGACGAACATCGCCGTACCGCCGGCGGCCGCCAGCTCGCTCACCAGCGCCTCACCCGGCTCGCTCCGCCGGCCCGTGACCGCCACGGTGGCGCCCGCACGGACGGCGGCCCGCGCGATCGCGGCCCCCACGCCCTGACTGCCGCCGTTGACGAGCACCACCTTGCCGTCGAGAAGTGCGTCACGTGTCATGATCCGCCCGCCCTTTCAGCTCTCGCGCCGCTCGGCGCCCGCCCGCAGCCCGGCCCGCAGCCGCGCCGGATCCCATCGCTCGCGCACCGCGCGCCGCACCAGGTCCGCCTGCGAGGGCGGGGCCAGGCCGTCCACCGGCGGGTCGCTGTCGAGGTTGGTCGGGAACGGATACCCCTCGGCGCTCGCCGCGATCACATGCTCCAGCCACGCCTCGCCGGCCCCCTCGGCCGCCCGCCGCAGCAGCACCGGGAAGACCGCGTTCGCCACCGCCTCCCGGTCCACCGTCTCCATCGCCCGCCCGAACGCGGACGAGATCTGGAGCAGATGGGCGGTGCGCCGTACGCCGGCCGTGCGGTTGCCGCCGGCGGCGTGGAACAGCGCGGGGTTGAAGAACACCGCGTCGCCCTTGGCCAGCGGCAGCTGGACGTGGTGCTCCGCGAAGTACGCCCGGAACTCCGGCAGCCGCCAGGCCAGATAGCCCGGCTCGAACAGCTGGGAGTACGGCAGATACAGCGTCGGACCCGACTCCACCGGCATGTCGCAGTGGGCGACCGCGCCCTGCAGGGTGAGCACGGGGGAGAGCCGGTGCACGTGCGCGGGATAGGCGGCCGCGTCGCTCAGGAAGCCGAGGTGGTAGTCGCGGTGCACGCTCTGCCCGGCGCCGCCCGGGTTGACCACGTTGACCTGCGAGGTCACCTGGTATCCGGGGCCCAGCCAGGCGCCCGACACCAGCGCCAGGACGTCGTTGGCGTAGTAGTCGGCGAACGCCTCCGGGTCGTACAGGGCCGCCTTCTCCAGCGCGTTCCACACCCGGTCGTTGGCGCCCGGCGTCGCGAAGTGGTCGCCCGCGGCCGCCCCGCAGGCGCGCTGGTCGGCGATGAGCGCCTCGAAGACGGCGGTGAGCCGGTCCACGACCGCCGCGTCCGCGAAGGCACCCCGCACGACGACGACGCCGGGACCGTCGGCGAGGGCCCGCACCAACTCGGCGCGCAGCGTGGCCCGGTCACCGGCCGAGCGCAGCCGCTCGGCGTCGTACAGCAGGACGCCGTCGCGCACGGACGTGGCGTGCGGGTGGTCGGCGAGGCTCGTCGTGCGGTCGGTCAGGGCGCGGAAGGTGTCGAGGTCGCAGTCCTGCTCGGACAGCCAGGCGCGGCCTGGTGCGGAGGCGACGGACATGGGTGTCCTCATTTCGGGGATCAGGGCCTTCGGTATGCCGGGCACCGGGGCGTTCGGCCGCGCGAGCGGCTCCGTGCTGTCATTCTTGTCCTGACAAACCCCTCGAACAACCAGCAGCCAGCCATCAAAAACCCCTCAAGGAGCCGGAGCATGGGCCATCCGTTCCCGATCCGGGAGATCGCACGTCAGGCGGGCCTCAGCGAGGCCACCGTGGACCGCGTGCTGAACGGCAGGGGAGGGGTGCGCGAGAGCACCGCGCAGGAGGTGCACCGGGCCATCGCCGACCTCGACCGGCAGCGCACCCAGGTCCGGCTGGTCGGCCGTACGTTCATGGTCGACATCGTGGTGCAGGCGCCCGAGCGGTTCTCGACCGCCGTCCGCGCCGCCCTGGAGGCCGAACTGCCCGCGCTGCACCCGGCGGTGCTGCGCTCCCGCTTCCACTTCCGCGAGACCGGACCGGCCGCCGAGCAGGTCAGGACGCTGGACCGGATCGCCCGGCGCGGCTCGCAGGGCGTGATCCTCAAGGCCCCCGACGTCCCCGAGGTCACCGCCGCCGTGGGCCGGCTCACCGCGGCCGGCATCCCCGTCGTCACCCTGGTCACCGACCTGCCCGCGAGCGGCCGGCTCGGCTGCGTCGGCAGCGACAACCGCGCCGCCGGCGCCACCGCCGCCTACCTGATGGGCCAGTGGCTCGGCGACCGCCCCGGCAACGTCCTCACCAGCCTCAGCAGCGGATCCTTCCGCAACGAGGAGGAGCGGGAGATGGGGTTCCGCAGCGTCATGCGGGCCCGGTGCCCCGGGCGGACCCTGGTGGAGACGGCCGAGGGGCAGGGCCTGGACGCCACCCAGTACGACCTCGTCCGCGCCGCGCTGGCACGCGACCCCGGGATCCGCGCCGTGTACTCGATCGGCGGCGGCAACGACGCCACGCTGCGCGCCTTCGCCGACCTCGGCCGGGAGTGCGCGGTGTTCATCGCCCACGACCTGGACCACGAGAACATCCGCCTGCTGCGCGAGCACCGGCTGTCCGCCGTGCTCCACCACGATCTGCGCCAGGACATGCGCGAGGCCTGTCACCTGGTCATGCGGGCCCACGGCGCGCTGCCCCCGGCCGCACCGCCGCCGCCCTCCGCGATCCAGGTCGTCACGCCGTACAACATGCCGGCCCAGCCGGGGGAGTGAGGAGAACGGTGACGCGTACCGCACGCGTGGAGCAGGTCACGATCGAGGGGGTCGCGCTGCTCGCGACCCTCGTCCCCGGTGACGGCGTCGGACTGCTGGCGCTGCACGGCAGCAACGAGGGCGGCACCGCCGAGCTCGCCGGGATCCTGGCCCGGCGCTGCGGTGCCACCAGCCTCGTCTTCACCCAGCCGGGAAACCCGCGGCCGGTGCACATCAAGTCACCGCGCATGGCGGCCGAACACTGCGTGCTGCTGCGGGAGTTCCTCGCGCGGGTCTCCCTCACGGTGTCCCTGCACGGTCACATGCGCGCCCCGCACACGGTCTTCCTCGGCGGCCGCAACCGGGCGGCGGCCCGCGTCGTGGCCGAGGCGCTGGCCGCCCGCGCCCCGCGCTTCCCGGCGGTCACCGACCTCACGGAGATCCCGTCCGGCCTGCGCGGCCTGCACCCCAGGAACCCGGTCAACCTGACCCGGCTCTCCGGCGTCCAGGTGGAGCTGCCCCTGCCGGCCCGCACCAGCGGCGGCACGAACCGACCGCCGGACGCGGTGGTGGAGGCGCTGGCCGCGGGAGTCGAGACGCTGGGCCGCGGGTTCACAGAGTGATCGCGTACGCCTTGCGCAGCGTCTCGTGCACGGTCCACCGCGTACGGTCGCCCTCCTTCAGCACCGCCATGTCCCCCGGCCCCACGCTCAGCGTCGCCCCGCCCTCGACCTCGATCGTCGCCGAGCCGCTGATCACCACGAACAACTCGTCCGCCTCCGTGTCCGTGACCACGCCCGGGGTGATCTGCCAGATCCCGCGGAGCTGCCTGCCGTCCGGCGACTCCCAGACCACCTTTCCGGTGACCTGCGGGGTCCCGGAGACGATCCGCTCCGGGTCGAGGGGCTCGGGTTCGAGGTCGGCGTCCGGGATGTGGAGCGCGAAGCTGTGCGTCATGAGGCGACCCTAGCCAGCGCGTCGGGCGGGCCGGGGGCGACAGGGTGTGGGGCATCGGAGCGGGTCACGGGACACTTCGTCGGGGGCGCCACCGCTGGCGGCCGTGCCGGGCCCGGGGGACCGTGGGGAGCATGGCTGACTCCACGGCGGCCGCTGCCGAGCCCGGCGCGCCGCGGCCGCACCGCCAGCACGGCACGCGCGAGGCGGTCCTCTTCGGCGGGGTCTACGGCGCCGTCCTCGCCAGCTCGATGGTCGCCGCTCTCTCCCAGTACGGCCGCACGAGTCCGGCCGGCCGCCGCTACGACGCCGTCTGGCTGCTGGTGACCGCGTTCGCCTCCGCCCTGGCCCACGGCTACGCCCACTACATCGCCGAGCGCTCCCCGCACCGCCGCTGGGACGCCCTGCGCGCCCTGCGCGACGAGTGGCCGCTGGTCACGGCCGTCCTGCCGACGGTCTTCGTCCTCGCGGGCGCGGGCTGGGGCTGGTGGTCCGCGAAGGGGCTGGAGTACCCGGCCTTCCTCCTCAACATCGTCATCCTCTTCACCCTCGGCCTGATCACCGCCCGCTGGTCGGCCCGACGCTGGCCGACCGCGATCCTGATGGGGCTCGGGGACGCGCTGCTCGGGCTGATCGTGGTGGTGGCGAACGCGGTGATCAAGTAGGGCGTTTCGCGGACGGCTCAGCGGCCGGTGCGCACGCCGTCCAGGGCGATTGCGAGGACCCGGTCGCGCTGGGCGTCGTCGTCGAACACCGTCGCCGTGATCCCCGCGACCATCCGCAGCAGGTCGGTGAAGTCCATGTCCGGCCGGGCCACGCCCGCCCGCTGCGCGCGCTCCAGCAGCGGGCCCCCGGCGGCGTACATCGAGTCGCGGCAGGACTGGAAGATCTCCGACTCGTCGTTGAGGGCCTCGCGCACCGCGCGCTTGGTGACCATGTACCCGGCGAACCGGTCCAGCCAGGCGGTCAGCGCCTGCCACGGCTCCCGGTCCGCGACCTCCAGGGCCGCCGCGCACAGGGCGTTGACCTCGTCGGCGTAGACGCTCTCGAACAGATCGCGGCGGGTGGGGAAGTTGCGGTACAGGGTGCCGATGCCGACGCCCGCGCGGCGTGCGACGTCCTCCAGGGAGGCGTCCGAGCCGTGCTCGGCGAACGCCTCGCGGGCGGCCGCGAGCAGGGCGTCGTAGTTGCGGGCGGCGTCCTTGCGGTGCGGCCGGCGGGCCGCCACCAGCTCGCCGACGGGGAACGGCGTGGCCGTCACGGCTGCCTCCTGAGGTGCGTGGACGATCGGACGATCCGGAGGGTCACCTCCACATCTTGAAGCGGAGGTACGCCTCCGCTAGAGTGGAGGTGCACCTCCACTTTAGCAATCGCCGGTGCACCCCACACTTCCCCGTCCCGGTTTTCCGGAGAGGCTCCTTCATGCCCCGCACGTCCACCCGCCTCACCTTCGCGGTCCTCGCGACCGGTGCCGGCGTGTTCTCCATGCTCCAGTCGCTGATCGCGCCGGCCCTGCCGACCGTCCAGCACGCCCTGCACACCTCCCAGTCGACCGCGACCTGGGTGATGACCGCCTATCTGCTGTCCGCCTCGGTCTTCACCCCGATCCTCGGCCGGGTCGGCGACCTCGCCGGCAAGAAGCGCACGCTCGTCGCCGTCCTGCTGACCGTCCTCGCCGGCTGCCTCGTGGCCGCGCTCGCGCCGGACATCGGCGTGCTCATCGTCGCCCGGGTCGTCCAGGGCGTCGGCGGCGCCCTCTTCCCGCTGTCCTTCGGCATCATCCGGGACGAGTTCACCGCGGCCGAGGTCGGCGCGAGCATCAGCAACCTCTCCGCGGTGATCGCCGCCGGCGGCGGGGTCGGCATGGTGGCCGCCGGCCCGATCGTCTCCGCGCTCGACTACCGCTGGCTCTTCTGGATCCCCGTGGCGATCGTCGCCGCGACCGTGCTGATCGCCGTGCGCTACGTCCCCGAATCCCCCCAGCGGGCCCAGGGGACGGTGAGTTGGGCCGGTGCAGCGCTGCTCTCCGCGTGGCTGGTGGCCCTGCTGCTGCCGCTGAGCCAGGCCGGGCAGTGGGGCTGGGGCTCGGCGAAGGTGCTCGGCCTGTTCGCCGCCGCCGTCGTGCTGTTCGCCGTGTGGCTGACCGCCGAGGCCCGCTCCCGCAGCCCGCTGATCGACCTGCGCGTCATGCGGCTCCCGACGGTGTGGACGACCAACGCGGCCGCCCTGCTCTTCGGCGCCGGCATGTACGCGATGTGGTCCTTCCTGCCCGGCTTCGTCCAGACCCCGGCCGCGGCCGGATACGGCTTCGGCGCCAGTGTCACCGCCTCCGGGCTGCTCATGCTGCCGATGCTGCTCGCGATGTTCCTGTCCGGTGTCCTCTCCGGCCGCCTGGAGCCCCGTGTCGGCGCCAAGGCACTGCTCACCACGGGCGCCGCGCTCGGCGCGCTGGCCTGCGCCTTCCTCACCTTCTGGCATGACGCGCAGTGGCAGACAGCCGTGGTCGCGGGCCTCTTCGGCCTGGGCATCGGGCTCGCCTTCGCCGCCATGGCCAACCTGATCGTCGGCAGCGTCCCGCCCGAGCAGACCGGCGCCGCGACCGGCATGAACGCCAACGTCCGCACCATCGGAGGCTCCATCGGCGCCGCGCTCACCGGCGTCCTGGTGACCGGCCGCCTCCAGTCCTCCGGCCTGCCCTACGTCTCCGGCTACACCCACGCCTGGGCCCTGCTCGCCCTCCTCTGCCTGGCCGCGGCCGGCGCCGCCCTCCTGGTCCCGGCCCACCGCCCCGGCCGTACGCCGGCACCCGCCGCGACGGGGGTGACACGGGCACCGGCGCGGGTGCGGTAAGGTTGACCTGCGTGATCACGCGGGGCATCCCGGGTGGATCGCAACGGGACGTGGCGCAGCTTGGTAGCGCACTTGACTGGGGGTCAAGGGGTCGCAGGTTCAAATCCTGTCGTCCCGACGTTGCGAAGACGCAGGAAGGCGCCGTACCGGATCTCTCCGGTACGGCGCCTTGTGGTTTCCCCTGCTTCCCCGATCGGCCTCGGTGTCCTACGACGCGTTCCGCCGGCGGCGGGCCGCCAGGAGCGCGTAGCCGAGGACGCCGACGAACAGGAACAGCGTGCCCTGGTAGACGGCCGCGTAGCCGGCGCCCGCCATCAGCCACAGGGAGAAGCCGGCGGCGACCGTGGTGATCACCGCGTCCCGCACCAGCCGGGAGCGGTTCACCGACTCGCCCTTGCCGGAGACCAGGTGGAAGAGCTGCGCGGCCGTCGCCAGCAGGTAGGGCACGGTCGCCGTGAACGTGGTGACCAGGACCAGCACTTCGAAGACCCTGGTCGAGCCCGACAGGTAGTTGTACGCGGTGAGCAGCGAGGCGAGGACGGCCGTGACGGCGACGCCGAAGGTCGGCACGCCCCGGCGGCGCCGGGCGAAGGCGGCCGGGAACAGGCCGTCCTTGGCGGCGGCGTACGGGGTCTGGGCGCTGAGCAGCGTCCAGCCGTTGAGGCAGCCGGTCATCGAGATCACCGCCGCCACCGCCACCGCCGTACCGCCCCAGCCGCCGCCGAACATCGCGTTCACGGCGTCCGAGAACGGCGCGGTGGAGTGCACCAGCCGCTCGTGCGGGACCGTGCCGAAGACGGACAGGGTGCCCAGCAGGTACACGACGGCGGCGCCCGCGGTGCCGATGACGGTCGCGCGGCCCACGTTGCGGCGGGCGTCCCTGACCTCGCCCGCGCTGACGGCGGCGGACTCCACGCCCAGGTAGGAGAAGAGCAGCAGGGCGGCGGAGGCGGACACCGCGCCGACCGGGCCGTGACCGCTGGAGTTGAACGGGCCCATGCGGGACGGGTCGAAGAAGAACAGCCCGCCGACCGCGACGAGCAGCAGCGGCACGAACTTCAGCACCGTGGAGACGAGTTGGACGGCGCCCACGTACCGGGTGCCGGCGAAGTTGGCGAGGGCCGGCAGCCAGAGCAGGACGAGGGCAGTCAGACACGCGGACCAGTGGCTGCCGCCCACCGGGAGCACCACGTTCAGATAGCCGACGGCGGCCACGGCGAGCGCGGCGTTCGACACCCAGCCGGTGATCCAGTACGACCAGGCGGTCAGGAAGCCGGCGAAGTCGCCGAAGGCCTCGCGGGCGTAGACGTACGGCCCGCCGGTGCGCGGATCGCGCGCGGCGAGGCGGCCGAAGACCAGGGCGAGGGCGATGGCGGCGACGGTCAGCACGCCGAAGGCGATCAGGCTGACCGTGCCGTACGGGGCGATGGAGGCGGGGAGCGTGAAGATCCCGCCGCCGATGATGTTGCCCATGACCAGCGCGGTGGCGACCGGGAGGCCGAAGCTCCGGGCGTGCTTGCCGGCGCCGTCGGGGTCCGTGGCGTCCGTGGTGTCGGCGGGTGTGGTGTCGACGGCCGTGGCCATGTGGGTGGTCTGCCTCTCATCGAACAGATGTCCCGGGATCGCCGGAACGGGAGTATGGTCCGGGAAGCTCCCACCCACCGCAAAATTGCCGGTCCTTGTCTCGTCCGGCCGGGGCGGTGACGGAAAAAGTACAGCTCAAGGGCGCCTGAGCCGTGAAATATGCGGTGGCGTCCGCGGCTGCCCTAGTCGCTGTCCCCGCCCGCCGCCCACAGGCTGCGGACATGCCCCAGGTGGCGGGTCATGATCGCGTGGACGGACCGCTCGTCGCGTTCCAGCAGGGCGTCGAGGAGTTCGAGGTGTTCCTGGGCGGAGGCGAGCAGCCGGCCCGCCCGCACCAGGGCGGTCAGGCCGTAGAGGCGGGAGCGGCCGCGCAGGTCGGCGACCACCTCGACCAGGTAGGCGTTGCCCGCCAGGGCCAGCAGACCGAGGTGGAAGCGGGTGTCGGCCTCCACGTAGGCGATCAGGTCGCCGGCGGCCGCCGCGGTGACGATCTCCCGGGCCGCCGGCCGCAGCGCCTC
Source organism: Streptomyces sp. MUSC 14 (assembly GCF_001866675.1). NCBI lineage: Bacteria > Bacillati > Actinomycetota > Actinomycetes > Kitasatosporales > Streptomycetaceae > Streptomyces > Streptomyces sp. MUSC 14. The sequence continues at coordinate 84,585 of NZ_MLYN01000015.1, read as the reverse complement.
CAGCGAGACCCGGTCGGCCGTGCGGGCCAGGGCGGCCACGGTGGGGATCTCGATCAGCGCGCGGATGTGCGTGTACTCGTCCAGCTGCCGGTCGGAGACCGCGGTGACCCGGAAGCCCTTGTTGGGCACGGTGTCGACCAGGCCCTCCTTGGCCAGGTCCAGCATCGCCTCCCGCACCGGCGTCGCCGAGACACCGAAGCGGGCGGCGAGCGAGGGCGCGGAGTAGACCTCGCCCGGCCGCAGCTCACCCGCGATCAGTGCGGCGCGCAGCGCGTCGGCGACCCGCTCGCGGTAGCTGCTGCGCCGGCCGCCGAGTCGGGGGAGCGCCGGCAGACCCGGGTCCGGGTCCGGCTTGTGCTGTTCCTGTGCCATGTCACGCATCACCGGCGGATTCTAGAGGACGAAGCCTTCCGGGAACGGGTCGGCGGGGTCGAGCAGATACTGCGCGGTGCCGGTGATCCACGCGCGGCCGGTGAAGCTCGGCAGCACGGCCGGGACTCCGGCCACCTCCGTCTCGCCGAGCAGACGTCCGGTGAACCGGGTGCCGATGAAGGACTCGTTCACGAACTCGGTGTGCAACGGCAGTTCGCCGCGCGCGTGCAACTGCGCCATGCGCGCACACGTACCCGTGCCACACGGCGAGCGGTCGAACCAGCCCGGGTGGATGACCATCGCGTGCCGCGAGAGCCGCGCGGTGGCGCCGGGCGCGTAGAGGTGCACATGGTGGCAGCCGCGGATCGACGGGTCCTCGGGATGCACCGGCCGCGCCTCGGAGTCGATCGCCTCCATCAGCGCGAGACCGGCCGCGAGGATGTCGTCCTTGCGGGTGCGGTCGAAAGGGATGCCGAAGGCGTCGAGCGGGACGATCGCGTAGAAGTTGCCGCCGTAGGCGAGGTCGTAGGTGACCGTACGGCCGTCCGGCAGGGTGATCTCGCGGTCCAGGGCGACGGCGAACGAGGGCACGTTCCTCAGGGTCACATGCCGCGCGGCACCGTTCTCCACCGCCACCTCGGCCACCACCAGCCCCGCCGGGGTGTCCAGCCGGATGGTGGTCACCGGCTCGACGACCTCCACCATGCCGGTCTCGACCAGTACGGTCGCGACCCCGATCGTGCCGTGCCCGCACATCGGCAGATAACCCGAGACCTCGATGTAGACGACCCCCCAGTCACAGTCGGGACGGCTCGGCGGCTGGAGGATCGCGCCGCTCATCGCGGAGTGGCCGCGCGGCTCGTTCATCAGCAACTGCTTGATCTGGTCGCGGTGTTCGCGGAAGTACAGCCGCCGTTCGTTCATCGTCGCACCGGGCAGGGTGCCGATCCCGCCGGTGATCACGCGGGTCGGCATGCCCTCGGTGTGCGAGTCGACGGCGTGCAGGACGAGCTTGCTGCGCATGGTCCGACTCCCTCCTGAGTGTGTCGGGGCCTCAGGCGAGGCCCGCGGCGGCGGCCTTCTCGGTGGCCGCGCGGACCGCGGCCTCCTGCTCCGGCAGCAGCGGGACGCGCGGCGGGCGCACCGGGCCGCCGTACCGGCCGACGACGTCCATGGACAGCTTGATCGCCTGCACGAACTCCGTCCGCGAGTCCCAGCGCAGCAGGGGATGCAGTTGCCGGTACAGGGGGAGCGCGGTGGTGAGGTCGCCGGCCGCGGCCGCGCGGTACAACTGCGCCGAGGCGCGCGGCAGCGCGTTGGGGTAGCCCGCCACCCAGCCCTTGGCACCCGCCACCGCGAGCTCCAGCAGGACGTCGTCGGCGCCGATCAACAGGTCGAGTTCCGGGGCGAGTTCCGCGAGGCGGTAGGCGCGGCGGACGTCGCCCGAGAACTCCTTGACCGCGTGGACGTGGCCCTCGCCGTGCAGCCGGGCGAGGAGTTCGGGCACCAGGTCCACCTTCGTGTCGACCGGGTTGTTGTACGCCACCACCGGCAGGCCCGACCGGGCGACCTCCGCGTAGTGGGCGAGCACCGAGCGCTCGTCGGCACGGTAGGCGTTGGGCGGCAGCAGCATCACCGACGCGCAGCCCGCCTCGCCCGCCTGCTCGGCCCAGCGCCGCGCCTCGGCGGAGCCGTACGCGGCGACGCCCGGCATCACCCGCTCCCCGCCGACCGCCGCCACCGCCGTCTCCACCACCCGGGCCCGCTCCTCGGGGGTGAGCACCTGGTACTCGCCGAGCGAACCGTTGGGCACGACGCCGTCGCAGCCGCTGTCGACCAGCCAGGAGCAGTGCTCGGCGTAGCGGTCGTGGTCGACGGAGAGGTCGGCGCGCAGGGGAAGCGCGGTGGCGACGAGGACGCCGCGCCAGGGGCGGTTCTCCGGGTGGGTCATGAGCGGTCCCCAATCAATGAGTATGTGACATATCACTGTGGTGCGGGTGAGCTGTCGTCCGGCGTATCCGGGTCGTCCGGGGCGTCCGGCAGGCCCGCCAGCACGCCGAGCGGGACGGGGCGGGCGAACGGGCGGCGTCCCGCCGCGAGCGGGCAGCCGGTCAGGCCCGCCACCGCGGGTGCGCACATCCGGCCCTGGCACCAGCCCATGCCGGCCCGGGTGAGCAGCTTGGCGGAGCGCAGGTCGGTGGCCCCGAGCGTCCGGGCGGCCGTACGGACCTCGCCCGCGGTGACCTCCTCGCACCGGCACACCACCGTGTCGTTAGGGATCCGCTCCGCCCAGCCCGCGGGCGGCGCGTACACCGTGTCGAGCACCGCGGAGAAGGCCCGGTGCCGGGACCTGGCCCGGTCGGCGGCGGCCCAGGCGCGCGGGTCGGGCACGGTGCCCCGCATACGGGCGGCCGCCGAGCGCCCGGCGATGTGCCCCTCTGCGAGGGCGAGGGCCGCGCCGCCGATGCCGGTGGCCTCGCCCGCGGCCCACACCCCGGGCACGTCGGTGCGCTGCTCCGCGTCCACCCGTACGGCCGGGCCGGCGAGCGCGCAGCCGAGTGTCTCGGCGAGATCGGTGTGCGCCAGCATGCCGTGGCCGACGGCCAGGCTGTCGCAGGGGATACGGCGCGCGGTGCCGGGCCGGATCCGGCCGGCGCGGTCCAGCGCGGCGACGGTGACCGCCGTCAGCCGGTCGGTGCCGTGCGCCGCCACCACGGTGTGCCGGGCCAGAACGCGCACCCGGTGCCGCGCCAACAGCCCCGCGTACCAGGCACCTTCGGCGAGCTCGCCGGGGTGCGCCGCGAGGCCGGGTGCCCGGCGCAGCAGGGCCGCGGGGCCGGCGGACTCCACCAGCGCGGCCACCCGCGCCCCGGCCGCGGCGAGCCCCGTGGCCACCGGCAGCAGCAGCGGTCCGGTGCCCGCGACCACGACCGTACGGCCCGGCAGCACCAGGCCGCCCTTGAGCATGGCCTGCGCGCCGCCCGCCGTGACGACTCCGGGCAGTGTCCAGCCCGGGAAGGGCAGCACCCGCTCGTAACCGCCGGTCGCGAGCAGGACGGCGTCGGCGTGCACCGTGACGCCCTCCTCCTGCTCCGGTCCGAGCAGGGCGTGCACCGCGAAGGAGCCCGACTCCCGCTGCACACACCACACATGATGGTCCGTCAGGTATGTGAGGTGTCCGGCCTCGGTGTGCCGGGCCAGGCAGTCCGCGAGCCGCCGCCAGGTGCGCCACTGGTGGTGCAGGGCCTGCGGGCGGCGGGCGTTCAGGGCGGGGGCGGGCTGCCGGTAGAACTGGCCGCCCGCCCGGTCGGCCGCGTCGACCAGGGTGACGCGCACGCCCCGGGAAGCCGCCGCCAGCGCCCCGGCGAGGCCCGCCGGACCCGCGCCGACGACGGCGAGACGAACATGCTCACTCATCGCCCTGCCCCGTCCCTCCGGTCGGCCCCGTCCCCTCCTGGGTGCGGATCGCGTCGCCCGGGTGCACCGGGACCAGGCAAGCGCGTTGGTTCGCACGGCCGTTGACGGTCACCAGGCAGTCGAAGCACACCCCGATCCCGCAGAACACCCCGCGTGGGCGGCCCGCGCCGCGCGTGGTGCGCCAGGCCGGCACGCCCGCCGCCCACAGCGCCGCCGCGACCGTCTGTCCGGGCAGCGCCTCGACGGGCCGCCCGTCCAGGGTGGCGGTGAAGGGCTCGCCCGGCCGAGCCCGGGCCAACTCCAGGGGATTCACGGCGTGTCGCCTCCGTCCGCGTCGAACCGCTCCGGGCGGAACGGGGTGAGGTCCAGCTCCGGTGCTCCGCCGGTGAGCGCCTGTGCGATCAACCGGCCGGTGCCGGTGGCGAGTCCGATACCGGCACCCTCGTGCCCGCAGGCGTGGAAGAGCCCGGGGGCCCGGGGGTCGGGGCCGATCGCCGGGAGGTGGTCGGGCAGATACGGCCGGAATCCCGCGTACGTGCGCAGCGCGCGGACCCGTTCCAGGAACGGGAACAGGCCGATGGCCCCCGCCGCGAGCGCCCGTACGGCGGGCAGGGACAGCGAGCGGTCGAAGCCGACCCGCTCCCGGCTCGCGCCGATCAGCACCGGTCCGGCGGCCGTGCCCTCCACGACCGGCGAAGTGCGCAGGGCGGCCGAGTCGCTCGCCACGTCCGCCACGTAGTCCGCCGCGTACACCTTGTGCCGCACCAGGCGCGGCAGCGGCTCGGTGACGAGGACGAAGCCGCGCCGGGGGAGGACCGGCAGCCGGACGCCCGCGAGTGCAGCGAGGTCGCCGCCCCAGGTGCCGGCCGCGTTCACCACCGCCGGTGCGGACAGCTCGCCCCGGTCGGTGCGGACGCCGCGGACCGTGCCGTCCGGCCCGCGGATCACCCCGGTCACTCTCCGGCCCGTGTGCAGCCGGGCGCCGGAGGCGCGCAGCAGATGCGCCGCGGCCAGGGCGGGCATGACCTGGGCGTCCTGCGGATAGTGCACCCCGCCCGCCATGCCCGCGGCCACGTGGGGCTCCAGGTCCGGCAGTTCGGCCGCGCTCACCGGCTCGGCGAGGACGCCGGCGGCGCGCTGTCCGGCCGCGAACTCCGTCAGCGCGGCCAGGGCGGCGGGCGTCCGGGCGACCACCAGGCCGCCCTTCGGCTCGTACTCGGCCGCCGCACCCGGCCCGTCCGCCAGGCGCTCCCACAACCGGGCCGACAGCAGGGCGAGTTCGAGCTCCGGGCCCGGTTCCTTGTCCGAGACGAGGAGGTTGCCCTCGCCCGCCCCGGTGGTGCCGCCGGCCACCGGTCCCCGGTCCACCACCCGTACGTCGAGGCCGGCCCGCGCGGCGTACAGGGCACAGGCCGCGCCGACCATGCCGGCTCCGACGACCACGACATCGCAGGTCAGTCGCTTTGTCACGGCAGTACTATGTCACATGGCGCACCGTCTGAGGAGGCCTCGGACGCGCCTCCTTCCGCCTCCGCCCTCCTCCTTGCTCCTTCGCCCCGGGTCTGAGGCGTGGACCCCCTCTTGACGTCGCACGGAGCCGGATCGAGACTTCAGGGCGGGAATCCTAGTGAACAGGTAGGGAATGATGGCGCGCCTCGCACCGGTCACCGGCCGCACAGGCCGTACGCCGCTCCGCGCCCGTCTGCTCACCTCCCGCCGCCACATCGATCTGCTGCGTGTGTGCAGCGCGATCGGCCCGCGCCACTGAGCCGGGCCCCCGCGCGCCCGTCGGCCGACGACGTCCGTCGGCGCGCCCCACCGCACGCCCACCACCCGGGGAGACGTATGTCCAGCACTCCGCTCGCCGCCGTCCCGTCCGTCCACCGCGCCGCCCCCGTCTTCCGGGGCCGGATCGGCCGGGACGCCCGCAGCGGCCACTACGCCGTGGCCCACCGCTACCGGCTCCACCTGTCCACCGCCGGCCCCGACGGGCTGCGCCTCGCCGTCGGACACGACGTCCTCGGCCTGGGCGACCGGTGTCCCGTCACGCTCCTGCCCGCCGTCCCGGACTGTCCCGGCGGCGGTCACGCCGCGCTGCGCCCGCTGTACGAGGCCAGCGCCCACCACTACACCGGGCCGGCCCTCGCCCCCGTGCTCAGCGACGACTGGTCCGGCCGCATCGTCAGCACCCGGGCCCGCGAGATCCTGCGCGACCTCGACCGCTTCCCGCACGAGGGGCGCGGCGCGCTGTACCCGTGCGGCCAGGAGTCCGTGATCGAGGCCGTCGAGGGGATGTGCGACGACATCGAGGAGGCCGCACAGCGGGCCGGACAGGCGGGCGGCGACCCGGACGGGCGCGCCGCCGCCCTCGACGTGCTGCTCGACACCCTGGGCCGGCTGGAGAGGCGGCTGGCCGGGGACGAGTACCTGGTCGACGACCGGCTCACCGCCGCCGACGTCGAACTGTGGGTGACCCTGGTCCAGCTCGACACCGTCCACCGCTGCCACCTCGACGCCTCCGCCGTGCACCGCATCGCCGGCCACCGCGCCCTGTGGGCCTGGGCCCGCCGGCTGGCCGCGCGTCCCGCCTTCGGCCGGCACCTCGACCTCGACGGCATCTCCCGCCGCCACCACGGCCGTTGCCAGGGGCTGGAAGCCGCCGGGGCGGCCGTCCAGATCCTGGACTGGGCGACACACGCCGCCGACGCCGAGGATGCTTCCCGCAGGTGAGGGCGGTGTACGGGGGACGCTGAACGTCCATCTGGCGGACGGTCGTTGACATACCGGCGGCCGGCTGCCTTAACTGACGGCCAGAAACGGTCATGAGTGTCAGCGCCAGGCCCTGGCTCGCTGACCGGCAACCCGCGCAGCGCGGTGGGGTGCCCCAGGTGACGACCGGACCGGAACGACGCATTTCGGTAAGCGCGAGGGCCCCGCGGGGCCGGAACAGTGACAGGTGACGCCATGGACGCAAGCCCCCGGACGGCCGTGAGCCGCCCCCAGGGCCGCGTGCCGTCGTACGCCGGCCTCCTCGTCGCCGACCGCGCCGTCGATCTGCTCCGGGTCAACAGCGCGCTGTGTACCGTGCCGGGCACCGCCCGCCGCCGCGGCTGAACTCCCGCTCCAGCCGCCCGCGTTCCCGACGCACACCGCCCCGCGCTGTGCCGTCGCCCGCCCAGCCCCTGCCCCAGCCCCCGGTGTCCCGTGCGCCGCCGTGGGCCGCCTCGCGCCGTAGCGCCGTCGCGGCCCACGCCCGTGCGGTGTGCGACGACCGGGGTGCCGACCCAAGCCGGAGCCCCGCATGAGTGAACCCCCAGGCGTCGCCGTCTCCCTGGCCGGGGCGCCGCCCGCCGACGCCCCGTCACATCCCCTCACCGCACAGCGGGTTCAGCCGCTGCGCCGGCCCGGACGGTGGATCGCCACCGCCGTCGTCCTGGTCCTCGTCGCCCAGCTCGGGCACGGACTGGCCACGAACCCCTTCTTCCAGTGGGACCGCTTCCGCTACTGGTTCCTGCGCCCCACCGTCCTCGACGGCCTCGGCGTCACCCTCGAAGTCACCGCCCTGAGTGCGGTGTCGGGCCTTGCCGGCGGCATCGTGCTGGCACTGGGCCGGCTCTCCGGGAGCCCCGTGCTGCGCGCGGTGAGCTGGACGTACACCTGGCTCTTCCGCTCCGTGCCGCTCATCGTGGTGCTGATCTTCCTGTACAACTTCAGTGCCCTGTACAAGACCCTGAGCCTCGGCGTGCCGTTCGGCCCGGCCTTCGTCACCTTCGACGAGTCGAAGCTGGCCAGCGACCTGGCGATCGCGGTCGTCGGCCTCAGCCTCAACGAGGCGGCCTACGCGGCCGAGGTGGTCCGCGGCGGCATCCTCTCCGTCGACCAGGGACAGCACGAGGCGGCCGCCGCGCTCGGCCTGCCCAGGGGCTACCGGCTGCGCAGGATCGTCCTCCCGCAGGCCCTGCGGTCCATCACCCCGAACTACGTCAACCAGCTGATCGGACTCGTCAAGAGCACGTCCCTGGTGTTCTACGTGTCCCTGCTCGACCTGTTCGGCTCGGTGCAGACGATGGGCAGCACCTACCCCGGCGACGTCGTACCGCTCCTGCTCGTCGCCACCGTCTGGTACCTGATCCTGACCAGCGCCGTGTCCGTCGTCCAGTTCTACGTCGAGCGGTACGTCGCCCGGGGCGCCACCCGCACCCTGCCGCCGACCCCGTGGCAGCGGGCACGCCGGGCCGTCGCCGGGCTCCGGGACCGGCTGCGCCGGGAGGCCGCCGTATGACCGCCACCGCCACCACCCTCCGCAACGCCGCCCCCGTCTCCGTCGAGGTGCACGGCGTCCACAAGTGGTACGGCGCCCACCGCGTCCTCGACGGCGTCGACCTGACCGTCCGGCCCGGCGAGGTCACGGTGATCCTCGGACCGTCCGGCTCCGGCAAGTCGACGCTGCTGCGGGTGATCAACCACCTGGAGAAGCCCGAGATCGGCCACGTCAGCGTCGGCGGCGAGCCGATCGGCGTCAGACGCGGCAGCGGCGGCCGGCTGAAGGAGCTGAGCGAGCGCGCCCTCCTGGCCCAGCGCAGCCGGATCGGCTTCGTCTTCCAGAACTTCCACCTCTTCCCGCACCTGACCGCCCTCGACAACGTCGCCGCCGCCCCCGCCGCCACCGGCCGGCTGAGCAGGGCGGCGGCCCGGGAACTGGCTGGTGAACTGCTCACCCGCGTCGGTCTCGCCGACCGGACCGGCCACTATCCGCGGCAGCTGTCCGGCGGTCAGCAGCAGCGCGTCGCGATCGCCCGTGCCCTCGCCCTGCGGCCCGGCGTCATCCTCTTCGACGAACCGACCTCGGCCCTCGACCCCGAACTCGTCGGCGAGGTGCTGGGCGTCGTCAAGGACCTCGCCACCAGCGGCACCACCCTCGTCGTCGTGACCCACGAGATCGGCTTCGCCCGCGAGGTCGCCGACCGGATCGTCTTCCTCGACGAGGGCCGGATCGTCGAACAGGGCCCGCCGGGCCAGGTGCTGGACCGGCCCCGGCACGAGCGGACACGCGCCTTCCTCGCCAAGGTCCTGTGAAGCCACCCCAGTTGATCCTCATCACCCGCCGAACGACAAGGACAGCCATGACCGGCCACCTCCCCCGACGCAGCCTGATCCGAGGCATCACCGCGGCGACCGCCGTCGCCGCCCTCGCCGGCGGGCTCGCCGCCTGCGGGGGCGACAGCGAGGCCGCCACCACGACCGACCCGGCAGGCACGGTCACCGTGGGCCGGCTGTCCGACGGCGCCGCGCAGCAGACCACGCTGAAGGTCTCCGAGGTGACGTCGATCAGCGCCGAACTGCCCGCCGCCGTCCGCCGGAGCGGCACGCTCGCCATCGGCGTCGGCGCGCTGCCCGCCGGGTCCGCGCCGCTCGACTACGTGGGCAGCGACCAGAAGACCCTCACCGGCTCCGAGCCCGACCTCGGCCGTCTGGTGGCCGCGGTGCTCGGCCTCAGGCCCGAGATCAAGACTTTCACCTGGGAGAACCTCTTCGTCGGTGTCGACAGCGGCAAGGTCGACGTCGCCTTCTCGAACGTCACCGACACCGAGGAGCGCAAGAAGAAGTACGAGTTCGCCACCTACCGCAAGGACAACCTGGCGTTCGAGACGCTGAAGAGCAGCACCTGGAGCTTCGACGGGAACTACGAGAACCTCGCCGGCCGGACGGTGTCCGTGGGCTCCGGCACCAACCAGGAGAAGATCCTGCTGGAGTGGAAGGCCAGGCTGGCCAAGGAGGGCAAGCGGCTCACCGTCACGTACTTCCCGGACCAGAACGCCGTCGACCTGGCGCTGGGCAGCGGCAGGATCGACGCCTACTTCGGGCCCAGCCCCGGTGTCGCCTACCGCGTCCGGCAGACCGCGGACACCCCGCACGCGACCCGCGAAGCGGGCACCTTCTCCGGCGCCGGAGAGTCGCTGCAGGGGCTGATCGCGGCCACTGCCAGGAAGGGCAGCGGGCTCGCCAAGCCACTCGCGGACGCCATCAACCATCTGATCCGGCACGGGCAGTACGCCCGGTGGCTGGCCGCCTACAACCTCTCCGACGAGGCGGTCCCCACGTCCGAGATCAACCCGCCCGGCCTGCCGCTGAGCGATTCCTGACCATGTGTCACCTGACACACGTCCCTCCCCGCCCGAAAGGGTCCGCGGCGCGGGAACAAGCGAAGCCGGCGGCACGTTGTGCGTGGTGAAGGGATCCGCCGGGAAGCACGTACGGAGGTGACGGCCGTGACACGCGTACACCCGCCGCTCGCCCCGCTCACGTACCGCTCCGTCCGTCTCCACTCCCGGCCGCACATAGATCTCCAGCGCGTGTCCGCCGCGCTCTGTCGCCACTGACCTTCTCCCGGAGCCGTCGCGGGCCCCGGTTCTCCTGCCGCCGCGCCGGCCCTCGCCGCCGCCTGCCCCCGCGAGCCGGTGTGCGCCGTGCCCCACCTTCGTACGGACATCAAGGAAGGCACCGACGTGTCCTCAACTCCCGCTTCCCCCCTGCACCTTGCCGTCGCGCTGGACGGCACCGGCTGGCACCCCGCCTCCTGGCGCGAGCCGGTCGCCCGCCCCCGGGACCTGTTCACCGCCGGCTACTGGGCCGCTCTGGTCGCCGAGGCCGAGCGCGGCCTGCTCGACTTCGTGACCATCGAGGACGGCCTCGGCCCGCAGTCCTCGCACCTCCTCGATCCCGACGAGCGCACCGACCGGGTCCGCGGCCGGCTCGACGCGGTGCTCATCGCCTCCCGCATCGCCCCGCTCACCCGGCACATAGGCCTGGTCCCGACCGTCGTGGCCACGCACACCGAGCCGTTCCACATCTCCAAGGCGATCGCCACCCTCGACTACGTCAGCACCGGGCGCGCCGGCCTGCGCGTGCAGATCAGTGCCCGGCCGGACGAGGCCGCCCACTTCGGCCGCCGCACCGTCGGCCGGATCGAGGCCTATGACAGCCCGGCCGCGCGGGAGATCGTCTACGAGCTGTTCGACGAGGCCGCCGACCACGTGGAGGTGGTGCGCCGGCTCTGGGACAGCTGGGAGGACGACGCCGAGATCCGGGACGCGGCGACCGGCCGCTTCGTCGACCGGCGCAAGCTGCACTACATCGACTTCGAGGGCCGGCACTTCAGCGTCAAGGGCCCCTCGATCACCCCCCGCCCGCCGCAGGGCCAGCCCCTGGTCACCGCACTGGCACACCGCACGGTGCCGTACCGGCTGGTCGCCCGCCAGGCCGACGTCGGCTACGTCACCCCGCACGACGCGGACGAGGCCCGCGCGATCGTCGCCGAGATCCGCGCCGAACAGCAGGCGGCGGGCCGGGCGGGGGAGACCCTGCACGTCTTCGGCGACCTGGTCGTCCTCCTCGACGACAGCCGGGCCGCGGCACAGGCCCGGCGGGAGCGGCTGGACGCGCTCGCGGGTGCGCCGTACACGAGTGACGCCCGGATCTTCACCGGTACCGCGCAGCAACTCGCCGACCAGCTGGAGGAGTTGGCCGCGGCCGGGCTGACCGGGTTCCGGCTGCGGCCCGCCGTCGCCGGGCACGACCTGCCCCGCATCAGCCGCGACCTGGTGCCCGAGCTCCAGCGCCGGGGCCGGTTCCGCAGCGCCTACGAGGCCGGCACCCTGCGCGGGCTGTTGGGCCTCGCCCGCCCCGCCAACCGCTATGCGGCACCCGCCGCGGCCGCCGTATCCGCCACCGCCGTGTCCGCCTGAGCAGCCGGAGAGGACGACCGACACCGCCATGAGCAAGCCCCTGAAGCAGATCCACCTGGCCGCGCACTTCCCCGGCGTCAACAACACCACCGTGTGGAGCGACCCGGCCGCCGGCAGCCACATCGAGTTCAGCTCCTTCGCGCACTTCGCGCGGACCGCCGAACGTGCCAAGTTCGACTTCCTGTTCCTCGCCGAGGGACTCAGACTGCGCGAACAGGGCGGCGAGATCTACGACCTGGACGTCGTCGGCCGCCCGGACACCTTCACCGTGCTGGCCGCGCTGGCCGCCGTCACCGACCGGCTCGGGCTGACCGGCACGATCAACTCCACGTTCAACGAGCCCTACGAGGTGGCCCGCCAGTTCGCGAGCCTGGACCATCTCTCCGGCGGCCGCTCCGCGTGGAACGTGGTCACCTCGTGGGACGCCTTCACCGGCGAGAACTTCCGCCGCGGCGGCTTCCTGCCGCAGGACGAGCGCTACTCCCGCGCCAAGGAGTTCCTCACCACGGCGCACGAGCTCTTCGACTCCTGGCACGGCGACGAGATCCTCGCCGACCGGACCACCGGCACGTTCCTCACGGACGCGAGGGCCGGCTCCTTCGTCCACCGTGGGCAGCACTTCGACATCCACGGCCGGTTCAACGTGCCCCGCTCCCCGCAGGGCCGCCCGGTGATCTTCCAGGCCGGCGACTCCGAGGAGGGCCGCGAGTTCGCCGCCGCCGACGCGGACGCCATCTTCAGCCGCCACGCCACGCTGAAGGAGGGCCAGGCCTTCTACACCGACGTCAAGTCCCGCCTCGCGAAGTACGGCCGCCGCCCCGGCGACCTGCTCATCCTGCCCGCCGCGACCTTCGTGCTCGGCGACACCGACGCGGAGGCCGCCGAACTCGCCCACGAGGTCCGCCGGTCGCAGGTCAGCGGCGCGACCGCGCTCAAGCACCTGGAGTTCCTCTGGAACCGCGACCTGTCGGCGTACGACCCGGAGGGCCCGCTGCCCGAGGTCGACCCGCTGGTGGGGGAGGAGCACATCGCGCGGGGCCGCGCCCAGGTGCGGATGTACCGGGACCCGGTCGCCGTGGCCCGCGAGTGGCGCCGGCTCGCCGAGGCCAACAAGTGGTCCATTCGCGACCTGGTCATCAACACCGGCAACCGGCAGACGTTCGTCGGCTCCCCGGCCACGGTCGCGCGGACCATCAACGGGTTCGTGCAGGCGGACGCCTCCGACGGCTTCATCCTCGTCCCGCACATCACCCCCGGCGGCCTCGACCCGTTCGCCGACCGGGTCGTCCCGCTCCTCCAGGAACAGGGCGTGTTCCGCGCCGACTACGAGGGCACGACCCTGCGCGACCACCTGGGCCTGGCCCACCCGGACGCGGCCGCGAGCGAACGGGCCGCCTCGTGAGGCCCGGCGGGTGAAGCACGCCGTGTGACGCAGGAACGGCGCGGTCGCGGACGTCACCTCCCCCGTAGGTGACGTCCGCGACCGCTCCCCCGGTGCCGGACTGTGGTGGTCGTCGTCCCTGTGCCGTCACCAGCACATGACCGCTGTCTCCCCCGAACCCCAGGTCGAGTACAACCGGACCCGGACGGCATAGCGGCGGCCCTTGACGAGCCGGACGGGGACGGCGGCGTTGTCCGGCCTGCCGCCGTCGTCGTGCCCCGCGAGGAAACGCGGCTCCCCGTCCCGCTCCTCGAAGACCACGAGCACGGTGTCGGCGTCGCCGAAGGTGCCCACGCGGTACTCGCGGGTCTCCGGCGGCTCGACGGTGAAGTCCGCCTGCTCGCCCGGTCCGAGCCCGAGCGGAGCCGAACGGAACGGCACCAGCGCGGTCGGACCGGCCGGAGAGGCCGGCGGATACCAGCGGAGCGCGAACTCCTTGTCGGCCGGGGACGGAGCGCCGGAGGGACGCAGCCCCCCGCGGTACTGCTCCGGCTCCAGCACGAGCCCGGGCCCGAACGGAAACGTCATCACCGACTGCGGATCCCACACAGATCCGCTCGCCTCGCCCGCGTCGAGCGCGCGCAGGACGTTGGTGTCCGTCGTCTCCCGGCTCCAGAAGTTCGGCGGGCCCGCCAGTTCGGCGTACACGGCCTCGTCGTCCCAGTGGATCCCGGCGTACGGGCTCTGGTGCTCGTGCACCATGCCGAGTGCGTGCCCGATCACATGCAGGATCGTGCCGCGCTCCTGGGGCCCCGTGACATCCCATCCCAGGTTCATGGTGCGCTCGCCCCGGCCGACCGACAGCGCTTCCCGGCCCATCGCGGACCAGGAACCGCCGCCTTGCTGGAACCCGATCCGCAGCTCCGCCTCGTGCCGGTCGCCGACCTCGGTGAACGTGACACCGATGCCGAGCTCCTGCCACTCGCGCAGACAGTCGCGAACCGCGTCCCGTGGTGCCTCCCCGCCGGACCACGGCATCCGGCGCAGCTCCCCGGTCCCGGGAACCGGGATCACGGAGGCGTCGCAGCCGTGGTCGTAGAAGTAGTAGTGCAGGACCGTGCCGTTGACCCACATCCGCCGCCCGGCGAGCAGCGCGCCGAGCCGCTCGGCTGTCAGCCCCGGTGCGAAGTCCGGGGCCGGCTGCCGCGGTAGCGAGCAGAGGCGTCGGGTCATGCGCCCAGACTGCCCGTCGTGCGCTGCCGGGCGCCTGAGTCGGGGTCTACTCAAGTCGCCCTGTATCAAAACTGAGTACGCGCGCTCCTGATGACGTGACGACTTACGAACAGGACGCGACGACGCCTCGGCCGCCCTGGCCCTTCACCGGCCGGGACGACGAACTGGAGCGGGTGCGCGGCGCATGGGCGGCCGGCCGGCAGGGCATCGTGGTGACCGGACCGGCCGGCCACGGAAAGACCCGGCTGATCACGGAGGCGGTCCGGGGCACCGACCACGCCCAGGTCACCGGCACGCCCGAGGCCCGGGAGCTGCCGTTCGCCGCCTTCGCGCACCTGTTGCCCGACGCCGTCTCGCCGCAGCGCGCGGTGCGGATCCTGTCCGGCCTGCGGCTCCTCGTCGTGGACGACGCCCATCTGCTGGACGAGGCCTCGGCCGCCCTGGTCCACCAGCTCGCCGTGCACGGGCGTACCCGGCTCGTCGTCGCCGCGGTGGACGGGGCGCCGGTACCCGGCGCGGTCTCCCGGCTGTGGACCGGCGAGCTGCTGCCCCGGCTGGCCCTGCCGCCGCTGCCGTTCGAGGACGTCGCGCAGCTCCTCGCCACCGCCGGCCTGGACCCGCTCACCGTGCGCCGCCTGTACGGCGTGTGCCGGGGCGATCTGCGGCTGCTGCGGGACCTGGTCGCCGCGCCGGCGGCCGGCGGCCCGCCGACGCTCCTTCCCGGCTCCGGCGAGCACAGCCTGCGCGGCCCGCTGCCGGTCACCCAGGCCGTGCGCGAACGGCTCGCCCCGCTGCTGGAGCGCTCCGGCCCCGGCGAACGGGAGACGCTGGAACGCCTCGCGTTCGCCGAGCCGCTCGCCCTGCCGCTGGACGCCCTCGACCTCGACGCCCTGGAGCGGCTGGAGACGGACGGCCTGATCCACGTGGACGAGCGGGCGGCGGCCGTCACCCTGGCCCACCCCCTGCACGGCCCGGCCCTGCGCGCGGTGACCGGCCGGCTGCGCGCCCGTCGGCTGACGCGTGCGCCGCGCGACCTCGGGCCTGCCCTGGAGGCCGAACGGCGCGCCCTGGTACGGGGGATCGAGCGGCTGGACGTCCGGTCGGTGTCCGCCCCGGTGGGGGAGTGGCTGGTCGCGGAGGGCATGCCGGTCCCGGCCGGGTACGCCGCCGTGCGGGCGCGCTTCGCACGGCTGCGCGGCGAGGTACGGGACGCCGCCGCCTGGGCGCGTGAGGGGATGCGGGAGACACCGGGTGACGTGGCCTGCCAGGCGGAACTCCGGCTGACAGAGGGTGAGTTGAGGTTCGATGACGTGGACGGTGTGTTCGCCCGGTATGAAGCGGTGCGCTCGGGGAAGCCCGAGCGGGCGGTGGGGCGGCTGCCGCGGGGGAGCGCGTTCGCGCGTCATGCCGATGCGCTGCGGCGCGGTGACGGGGGCGGACTGGACCGGGCCGCCGAGGAGTTGGCGGCGCGCGGGTTCCTGCTGTTCGCGGCGGAGGCGTACGCGCAGGCCGTACGGGTGCACCGGGATCCGCGGGCGGCACGGCTCTCCCGCACCCGGGCCGTCGCGCTCGCACGCCGCTGCCAGGGGGCGCGCACACCCGCGCTGGACGGGCTCGTGCTCGGCGAACTGACCGCCCGGCAGCGGCAGATCGTCACCCTCGCCGCGGCCGGGCTGAGCAACCGGGAGATCGCCGAGCGGCTGACACTGTCCGTGCGGACGGTGGGCAACCATCTCTACAGCGCGTACACCCGGCTGGGCAGCGGGGACCGGGGGGCGCTGCCGGCGGTCGTCGAGCTGCCGGAGTGCGTGTCGGCCTAGGTCCTGCCGTCACACTCCCGCCGTCTGCCCGGAGGACGGGCCTCGCGGTGTCAGGTGCGTGCTCTCGCTGTGCCGGGCCCCGGTCGGCGCCGACGCGGCTCACGCCGCTCCGAACGCCGCGAACGCCCAGCCCGTCGCCTGGTGGAGCGGGTCGTTCGGCAGGGTCGTACGGGCGTCCCGCAGGGCCTCGGCGAGGGAGAGGCCGGTGTCGAGGCCCTTGTGCAGGGCGAGCATCAGCGGGACCACCGCCGCGTCGTTGACCGGGGCGCTGCTCGCCACCACACCGGCCGTGCCCAGCGGGAGCAACGCGGTGACCAGGCCGAGGAGTTCGTCGGCGCCGACCGAGGCGAGGCGGGCGGTGTCGCAGCTGGAGAGGATGATCCGGTACGGGCTGCGGGCGAGGCGTTCGAAGTCGTGCACGATCAGCGGGCCGTCGGCCATCCGCAGGCTGCTGAACAGCGGGCTGTCCGCGCGGAACGTGCCGTGCGCCGCGAGATGCGCGAGCGCCGCGCCGTCGAGGTGCTCCAGGACCCGGGGGACCTGGGCGCCGTCGCCCTCCAGCACCGTCGCCGTGCCGTACCGGTCGGCCACCTCCGGCACCTCCGCGCCGCCGGTGGCGAGGCCGGGGCCGCGTACCAGGACGTGCCGGCCGCCCGGCGGCGGCTCGGTCTCGCGGGCGCGCAGCCAGCTGCCCGCCGACGGCGACACGCTGAGCACGCGCTCGCGCAGCGCGGGCAGCAGCGCCCACGGCACCCGGTGCAGGGCGCCCGGCGGCACGATCACCACGGGAGCGCCGCCGAGGTGCTCGGCCGCGCCGCCCAGCAGCAGCTCCTGGAGCCGCTGTCCGCCCGCCTCCACCATCGGCAGCCGTGCCTCGGCGCCGGGGTGGGCGAGCCGGCGCAGCCCCGCCTGGACGTACTCGGCCTCGGCCAGCGCCTCCGTCAGCGGGCCGCCGGCGAACCGCCGTACCCGGCCCTGCCCGCACAGCAGGATGTGCACCCGGCCGTCCACGACGGCGAGTTCGACCAGGCGGGCGTCGCCGAGCCGCTCCAGCAGCCGGACCGTGTCGAAGCGGTCCCCCTCGCCGGACGCGGCGCCGCGGATGTGGTGGGTACGGGAGCGGATCTCCCGCTCCAGCCGCCGCTGTTCCCGCTCCAGCGCGGGCACCGGGCGGCCCTCCATGCGGGCCTCCTCCGCGCGGGCCGCTATCTCCCGGTAGGCGGTCAGGCCGCTGAGCAGAGTCGGGTCGGCAGGCGGCCGGGTCGGCGGCGCCGACAGGACCGTGGCCCGCCAGCGCTCGCTCCACTCCAGCAGCCGCCGCGGGCCGCCCTGCGCGAGGCTCGCCTCCTGGGCGAGCGCGGCCAGTTCGGCGCCCTGCGCGGTCGTGCGGGCGCGCAGCTCGGAGGCGCCGAGCGTCATCCGGTGGTCGTCCAGTACGTCCAGGCCGCGCCGGCAGGCCTCCAGCACCCCGCGCCGGGACCCGGCGGCCCGGGCCCGCAGCGCCTGGGCGGCCCAGCCCGTCACCCGGGCCGGCGGCGGCCCGCCGTGCCGGCTGCGCGCGGCCACCGCCAGGTGCCGTTCGGCGTCCGCCGTCCAGCCCAGCGCGAGCGCGATCCGGCCCGCGAGCAGCGAGGCCTCCGGCGCGGCGGGCGAACCGAAGGAGGCGAGCTTCTCGGCGACCGCCGCCGCGTCCGCGACCAGGCGCCCCGAACTGCGCCCGGCCGCCACCCGGGCCTCGGTCAGCACCAGCCGGGCATGCGTCTCCCACCACATCCGCCGCTGGGCCGCGAACAGCCGTACGGCGACGGCGGCGCGGGCGACCGCGGTGTGCGGGTCCCCGGCCGAGCGCGCCGCGCGCGCGGCCGCCAGCAGCAGCTCGGCCTTGCGGGTGGACTGCCCGCCGATCCGGTCCAGCAGCGCGATCGTCGCGTCCGCCTCGGCCAGCGCCTCCGGGGCGAGTCCGGCCGCCATCAGCACCTCGCAGCGCCGGATGGACAGCATGTACGTCGGCGTGCCGAGCTTGGCGTAGCGCTCCTCGGCCTCGTCCAGCAGCCGCAGCGAGGCCGGGATGTCCCCGGACCGGAAGGCGGCCAGGCCCCGGCTCTCCACCGCGTCGGCCTTGTCGTGCTCCTGGCCGGTGGTGTCCCACAGCCGCTCGGCCGCCGTGAAGTCCGCGACGGCCCGGTCCACCGCGCCGAGCGCCAGATGCACCGTGGCCCGCAGGGTCAGCGCCCGCGCGGTCCAGATGTCGTCGCCGACCTGCCGCAGCACCGGCAGCGCCCGCCGTACGTCCTCCAGCGCCTCGCGGTGATGCCCCAGCACCCACCACACGTACGCCCGCCGGTACAGCACCCGGGCCCGGGTGTGTCCGCTGCCCCGGGCGACCCCGCGCTCGAAGGAGGTGAGCCCCTGCCGTGTGCGCCCCGCGTGCACCAATGCGACCCCGAGGGTCGCGAGCACATCGGCCTCCCGGTCGGCCGAGTCGGCGCGGGCGGCGAGGTCCCGGGCGCGGCGCAGATGCCCGAGTGCGATCCGCAGGTCACCGAAGTCCCGCTGCCAGATGCCGAGGACCTGGTGGGCGACGCTGGCGTGCAGCGGCGGCGGTCCGGCTCGCAGCACCTGTTCCGCGCGCGCCCGGGCCTCGCCCGGGTCGGCGAAGACCAGGGGCAGCAATTCGGAAACTGACTCGCTTCCTGGCGTCACGTCTCGCATGGTAGTGGCCAGCTGTATCAGACGGTGTCCCCGGGACTCTCACTGTCGAACACCGTCTTGTCGGGGGAGGAGACACCATGGCACCACAGCGCTTCCACGAGCAGTTCGACCACATCCAACGGTCCATGCCCGGCACCGCCCTGGCGATGGGCCCGGACGACGCCGGACACTTCCTGTACGAGCGGGGCGTCGTCCTCGCCCGGGACGGCGAGGAGGCCCGGATCGTCGAGGACACCGTGCGCGCCCACTTCACGGCGACCGCGGGTCTCGTCCCCGACCATGTGCGCCGGGACGGCCCGCACACCAACCGCACGGGCGTCACCCGCATCCGGATCGGCGACCCGGCCGGGGGCGACGACGTCGTCCCGCACGCCCTGCGTGCCCTGCGCGAGGCCGAGGGCCGGCACGGCCGGCGGCTGGTGAGCCGCAACCACGTGGTGCACATCGCGGTCAACGCCTGCCCCGGCGACGAGCCGGTGCCCGTCGCGCGCGGCCGGCGGGCCAACCCGGCCGTCGCCGCGGACCGTTACGGCGCGCAGGGTGCCGACGGCCGCGGCGGCCGCGTCGGGGTCCTCGTGATCGACACCGGCCTCGTCCACGACCACGCGGCCTACCCGCCGCTCGCCCACACCACGGGCGACGTCCAGCCCGCCGAGACCGACGCCGAGGGGGTGCTGCGCCAGTACGTCGGCCACGGCACGTTCATCGCCGGGATCCTCGCGGCCGTCGCGCCCCACACCGAGGTGACCGTCCGCAACACGCTGAGCGACGCGGGCGCGATCCTGGAGTCGGAGTTCGGCGCCCGGCTCTTCGAGGCGGTCGACGGCGGCGGCTGGCCCGACATCATCAGCCTCTCCGCCGGCACCACCACCGAGGGCATCACCGACGGCCTCATCGGCCTGGACGCCTTCATGGCGGAACTGCGCGAGCAGCGCACCCTGCTGGTGGCCGCCGCCGGCAACAACTCCAGCCACGCGCCGTTCTGGCCCGCCGCCTACGCCGGCGTGCCCGCGTACGCGGACAGTGTCCTGTCGGTCGGCGCGCTGAGCGCGGACGGCGCGTGCGAGGCCTGCTTCAGCAACCACGGGCCCTGGGTACGGGTCTTCGCCCCCGGCGAGCGCCTCACCAGCGCCCTCACCGGCTTCGACACGCCCGTGCCGTACGTCTACCAGCACTCCACCTACGAGGCCTGCCGGTACGACTACGACTACGCCTGCACCTGCCAGTTCCCGCGCCACACCGGCGCGTTGAGCGAGAGCCGGGAGAGCACCGGCGCCAAGCCGCACCAGGTGGTGTTCGACGGGCTCGCGCAGTGGAGCGGCACGTCGTTCGCCACCCCGGTCGTCGCGGGCCTCGTCGCCGCGCACATGACGGCGTACGGGGAGCGCGACCCGCGCGCCGCCCGTGACGCGCTGCTCGCGGCGGCCACCGGCAGCGCGGAGGTGCGCGGGGCGCACGTCCCGGTGCTCCGGCCGCCCACCTGGCGCCCGGCAGCCGTCGTCGACCCGGCGGTACCGGTATGAGGTCCGGAACCCTCCACTCCACGGCGTACGATGACGTGCCGTACACGAGGGGTGGAGCAGTGGACCGTACAGAGGTCGGGGGGTTGGTCCAGTCCGCCGTCGACGGGGACGCCGCGGCCTGGAAGGCGCTGGTGGAGGGGATGAGTCCGCTGGTGTGGTCGGTGGTGCGCGCACACCGGCTCTCCGACGCGGACGCCCATGAGGTCTACCAGACCGTCTGGTTCCGCTTCGCCCAGAACCTGGGGCGGATCCGCGAGCCGGACAAGGCCGGTTCGTGGCTCGCCAGCACGGCGCGGCACGAGTGCCTGAAGGTGCTCAAGAGCCTGACGCGGCTGACGCTGACGGACGATCCGCAGGTGCTGGACCGGGCCAGCGACGACCGGACACCGGAGGAGTCGCTGATCGACTCGGAGGAGGCGGCGGACCGTGCCGAGCGGGTGCGCCGCCTGTGGCAGGAGCTGGAGGGGATGGGCGAGCGCTGCCGGCAACTGCTGCGCGTGCTGGTCGCGTCCCCGCCGCCCAGCTATGTGGAGATCTCGGCCGCGCTCGGTATCGCGGTCGGCAGTATCGGGCCTCTGCGCCAGCGCTGTCTGCGCCGGCTGCGGGCGCGAATGGACGCACGAGGTGCGGCATGAGCGGCAATGACGGCAACGGCGCGCCCCTGGAGGGCGCGGACGAAGCGGACGGCTTCCTCCCTGCGGACGGCTTCCCCCCGGCGGGCGAGGACGACGAGGGCGTGCTGTCCGACGAGGACGCGGGCGACGCCGAGTTCGCGATGGCGCTGCTGGAGGAGGAGCTGCGGCAGGCGGCCGCCGTCCTGGACCCCGTCCCGGACGCCCTGCGCCAACTGGCCCTGGACGCCTACGCGTTGCACGACCTGGACGCGAAGATCGCCGAGCTGACCTTCGACTCGCTGGTGGACGCGCTGCCCGTCAGGGGCGTCACGGACCCACCGCGGATGCTGACGTTCCGGTCGGGCGAGGTGACCGTGGACGTCGAGGTCACCGAGGGCGGGCTGATCGGACAGGTGATGCCGGCGGGGTCGGCGCGCATCGAGGTGCTCGGCGGCCCGCAGACCGCCCGCCCGGTCATGGTCGACACGCTCGGCCGCTTCACCAGCGACACACCCCCGGCCGGCCCGTTCGCCCTCAGGCTGCGGACCGGCGCGGACGTGATCGTCACGGAGTGGCTGCGCGCCTGAACCTGGCGTACGCGGTCAGCCGGACCAGGTGACCGGCAGGGTCCGCGGGCCGCGGATCATCGTCCGGTGCCGCCAGGCCACCTGCTCCGGCGGCACGGCGAGCCGCAGTCCGGGCAGCCGCTCCAGCAGCGTGTCGACCAGCAGCTCGGTCTGCAGCCGGGCCAGCAGCGTACCGGTGCAGAAGTGCGGGCCGTTGCCGAACGCCACGTGCGGGTTCGGCTCGCGGTCGGGGTCGATGCGGTCCGGGTCGGGGAAGACGGCCGGGTCGCGGTTGGCCGCGAGGTAGGAGACGTACACCGGCTCGCCCGCGGCGATCCGGTGGCCGGCGATCTCCACGTCCTCCAGGGCGATCCGGGACAGCCCGACCGAACTGCGGTGCGGGATCCACCTCAGCAGCTCGTCCAGGACCGGGCCGCGTGCCTCGGGGCGCGCCCGCATCCGCTCCATCAGCTCCGTCCGGGTCAGCATCAGGTACAGCATCTGGCCGCAGTTGTTCGTGACGGCCTCGCCGCCGATCTGGAGCGGCCCGGCGAGCCCTACGGCCTCCTCCTCCCGGACGTCCCCGCGCGCCACGGCCGCGCCGAGCATCGAGTAGACGTCCTCGTCCGGGCTCGCGGCGCGGGCCCGGAGGGTCTGGGTGATCCACCCGTACAGGCCCTCCTTGGCCCGGCCGGCCGCCTCGACCCCGTTGGTGGAGATGATCTCCCGGGTCCAGGCGTGCACCTGCCCCCGGTCGGCGGCGGGCACGCCCATCACCTCGCTGACGACGCTGAGCGGGAACGGCTCCAGCACCCGCTCGATCAGCTCGGCGGGCGGCCCGTCCCGTACGACCCCGTCCACCAGCTCGTCCAGGATCTCCTGGGCGCGGGGCCGCAGCCGCTTCATCGCGCTCACCGTGAAGGCGCCGGCCACCGGCTTGCGCAGCCGGTTGTGGTCGGGCTGGTCCGCCCAGGCGAGCGAGCCGGGGCGGGGCGCGAAGTTCGGTGCCATGCGGGTGACCTGACGATGCGTCACCTCGGCGCGGCTGAACCGTGGATCGTTGGTGATCAGCTTCACGTCGTCGTAGCGGGTCGCCAGCCACGCCCAGCCCTCGCCGAACGGCAGCCGGATCCGGGTCAGCGGCCCCTCGCGCATGAGGCCGGCGAGGCACGGGTCGACGTCCGTTCCGTCCAGGTCGGGCGTGGACCAGTCCCGCACGGGCGGCGGGGCCTGGCCGGTGAGCGTGGTCTCCTCGGTCATGCCCTCCACCCTGGTACGGGGGCGGGGCGCTGTCCTGCGGGAGTGCTCCAGGCGGGGCGTCGGGCAGGGGGCGGACGGTGTCAGACGGCGTCGGCGAGCGCGGCCAGGGCCCCGGCCAGCCGCTCCAGCCCCGGCCCCGCCGCCCCGCCCGGTTCGGTCATGTAGGTGTCCCGGCGGATCTCCACCATCAGGGCGCCGACCCGGCTGTCCCTGCCGTAGAACGCCAGGGGTACGTACGTCCCGGCGAACGGGCTGTCCAGCCCCGTCTCCCCGCAGGCCGCGAACGCCTCGCGGGCGGCCTCGGCCAGCCGCGGCGGCGTGTGGAACGCGTCCGTGCCCAGGCACACCGCGGGACGCGGGCCCTCGGCGTGCAGCTCGTAGGGCAGCGGTGCGGCCGGGTAGGAGTGCACGTCGATGATCACGGCCCGCCCGGTCGCCGCCAGCCGGTCCGCCACCGCCTCGGCCATGGCGCGCGCGTACGGCCGGAACCAGCGCTCCAGCAGGGGTTCGGGATCGGTGTCCGGCCGTCGCAGCTCACCCTTGTGCGTGGTCCGGGTGTAGACGGCGCCCATGCCGACCGCCGCCATCTCCTCACGCTCGTCCGGGAACCGCTCCGGGTCCACGACCAGCCGGGACAGCCGGTTCACGAACCGCCACGGTGTCACCCGGGCCGACTCGGCGGCGCGCTCGGCGAGTTCGTCGGTGTACGCGTCCGTGATGTGGTCCAGCTCCCGCTCCAGCGCGGCGTCGTCCAGGACGATCCCGCGGCGCACGTCCGCCGGGATCGCCCGCGCCGCGTGCGGCACGTGCAGCAGGACGGGCGAGTCGGGGTCGCCGGGGAGGAGGTCGTACGAGGGGCCGGACCAGGTCAAGAGCTGCTCCAGGTGCGTTGTCAGTGGCGTGGTGCAGGATCAAGGTGTCACATCAGCGGGGAGCGAGGGAGGGCGGGAGCATGCCGATCGGCAATCCCGACGTGGCTCGGCACCGGTTCCTGGAGTTGCTTTACGAGGACGGGTACTTCCCCGATCACCTCGTGGACAAGGGCAGGGCGATCCTGCTCGCGCTGTGCGAGCGTATCGAGGCCGGGCGGCCCGCCGATCTCGCCGGCCTCTACCGGCTCACGCATGCCGCCACCGAGGAGTTCAACGCGCTGCAGGCCGAGTTCGACGCGGCGGGCAGTGAGATCGAGACGGTGGCCCGCGAGGAGATGGGCGGCGACTTCTGGTTCGTGGCGCGGGCCTACGGCTTCCCGGACGCGGACGTGGAGGAGCTGATCGCACCCCGGGAGTGGTGAGCGCTCAGCTCAGCACTCGGATCCCGCGCATGGCTCCGCCCCGGCCGGGAGTACCGGCCGGGGCGGAGTCGGTCAGCGGTGCGGCTCAGGTGCCGCAGCCGTTCAGCCGAGGGACGCGAGCGTCGCGTTCCAGGTGGCCGACGGGCGCATGACCGCGTCCGCCTTGGCCTGGTCGACCTGGTAGTAGCCGCCGATGTCGGCCGGCTCGCCCTGGACGGCGAGCAGCTCGTCGACGATCTTCTGCTCGTCGGCCGCGAGCGACTCGGCGAACGGCGCGAACGCCTTGGCCAGGTCGGCGTCGTCGGTCTGCCGGGCCAGCTCCTGCGCCCAGTACAGGGACAGGTAGAAGTGGCTGCCGCGGTTGTCGATGCCGCCGACGCGACGGGTCGGGGACTTGTCCTCGTTGAGGAAGGTCGCCGTGGCGCGGTCGAGGGTGTCGGCCAGCACCTTGGCACGGGCGTTGCCGGTGGCCTCGGCGTACTGCTCGAAGGCCGGCACCAGGGCGAAGAACTCGCCGAGGGAGTCCCAGCGCAGGTAGTTCTCCTTGACCAGCTGCTGGACGTGCTTCGGCGCGGAGCCGCCGGCGCCCGTCTCGAACAGGCCGCCGCCCGCCATCAGCGGGACGACCGACAGCATCTTGGCGCTGGTGCCCAGCTCCAGGATCGGGAAGAGGTCGGTCAGGTAGTCACGCAGCACGTTGCCGGTCACCGAGATGGTGTTCTCGCCGCGGCGGATGCGCTCCACCGACAGCTTGGTGGCCTCGACCGGGGAGAGGATCTTGATGTCCAGGCCCTCGGTGTCGTGCTCCGGCAGGTACGCCTTGACCTTCTCGATGATCACGCGGTCGTGGCCGCGGGTCTCGTCCAGCCAGAACACCGCCGGGTCGCCGGTGGCGCGGGCGCGGGTGACGGCCAGCTTGACCCAGTCGCGGATCGGGGCGTCCTTGGTCTGGCAGGCGCGGAAGATGTCGCCCTGGGCGACGGCCTGCTCCAGGACGACGTTGCCGGCCGCGTCGACCAGGCGGACCGTGCCGTCGGCCGGGATCTCGAAGGTCTTGTCGTGGGAGCCGTACTCCTCGGCCTTCTGCGCCATCAGGCCGACGTTCGGGACCGAGCCCATGGTCGACGGGTCGAAGGCGCCGTGGGCGCGGCAGTCCTCGATCACGGCCTGGTAGACGCCGGAATAGCTGTGGTCCGGCAGGACCGCGAGGGTGTCGGCCTCCTGGCCGTCCGGGCCCCACATGTGGCCCGAGGTGCGGATCATCGCCGGCATGGAGGCGTCCACGATCACGTCGGACGGCACGTGCAGGTTGGTGATGCCCTTGTCGGAGTCGACCATGGCCAGGGCCGGGCCGTCGGCGATCTCGGCCTCGAAGGAGGCCTTGATCGCGTCGCCGTCGGGCAGGTTCTCCAGGCCCTTCAGGATGGTGCCGAGGCCGTCGTTCGCGGACAGGCCGGCGGCGGCCAGCGTCTCGCCGTACTGCGCGAAGGTCTTCGGGAAGAAGGCGCGGACCACGTGGCCGAAGATGATCGGGTCGGAGACCTTCATCATCGTGGCCTTCAGGTGCACGGAGAACAGCACGTCCTCGGCCTTGGCGCGGGCGACCTGCGCGGCGAGGAACTCCTTGAGCGCGGCGACGCGCAGCACGGCGGCGTCGACGACCTCGCCCGCGATGACCTTCAGGGGCTCGCGCAGCTCGGTGGCGGTGCCGTCCGCGCCGACCAGCTCGAAGCGGAGCGTGCCGTCCTCGGCGACGACCGCGGACTTCTCGGTGGCGGCGAAGTCGTTCTCGCTCATCGTCGCGACGTTCGTCTTGGACTCGGCGGTCCAGGCGCCCATGCGGTGCGGGTGGGTCTTGGCGTAGTTCTTCACCGAGGCCGGGGCGCGGCGGTCGGAGTTGCCCTCACGCAGCACCGGGTTGACGGCGGAGCCCTTGACCTTGTCGTAGCGGGCGCGGATCTCGCGCTCCTCGTCGGTCTTCGGGTCGTCCGGGTAGTCCGGCAGCGCGTAGCCCTTGCCCTGGAGCTCCGCGACGGCGGCCTTCAGCTGCGGGATGGACGCCGAGATGTTCGGCAGCTTGACGATGTTGGCCGCGGGGGTCTTGGCCAGCGCGCCCAGCTCGGCCAGCGCGTCCGCGATGCGCTGGTCCTCGTTCAGGTACTCCGGGAAGTGGGCGATGATGCGCCCGGCCAGCGAGATGTCGCGCGTCGTGACCGGCACACCGGCCTGCGAGGCGTACGCCTGGATCACCGGCAGGAACGAATGCGTCGCCAGGGCCGGGGCCTCGTCTGTGTAGGTGTAGATGATGGTCGAGTCAGTCACCGGGTGCTCCGCTCCACGTCTGCAACATTGCTCGACATCAAGATATCTCGTGATCGGGTGCGACTCGACAGGGGTCCGCGATCGGCCGGCGTTTTCCGATCGCCCGGTTCCGCCGGCCGGGACGCTTCTGTCATGTCGAACGTATGCGCTAATTCATGGTTCCCGGGATCACGTCCTCCCCGCTGCGCTGCTGCGGGATCACCACCGCTCCCTGCTGGAGCGCCACCGTACGGGCCGGGGCCGGGATGCGGATGCCCTCCTCGTGGTAGCGGCGGTGCAGGCGCTTGATGAACTCGTGCTTGATGCGGTACTGGTCGCTGAACTCACCGACGCCGAGGATCACCGTGAAGCCGATGCGGGAGTCGCCGAAGGTGTGGAAGCGGACGGCGGGCTCGTGCTCCGGGACCGCTCCGGGCACCTCGCGCATGGTCGCCGCGACGACTTCCTTGGTCACCCGCTCCACGTGCTCCAGGTCCGCGTCGTACGCCACCCCGACCTGCACCAGCACCGTCAGCCGCTGCTCGGGGCGCGTGAAGTTGGTCATGTTGGCCTTGGCGAGCTGGCCGTTGGGGATGACCACCAGGTTGTTGGAGAGCTGGCGGACGGTCGTCTGGCGCCAGTTGATGTCCACCACATAGCCCTCCTCGCCGCTGCCGAGCCGGATGTAGTCGCCCGGCTGGACGGTCCTGGCGGCCAGGATGTGGATGCCCGCGAAGAGGTTGGCGAGCGTGTCCTGGAGGGCGAGGGCCACCGCCAGACCGCCCACGCCCAGGGCGGTGAGCAGGGGGGCGATGGAGATGCCGAGCGTCTGCAGGACGATCAGGAAGCCGATCGCGAGGACCAGCACGCGGGTGATGTTGACGAAGATCGTCGCCGAGCCCGCCACGCCCGAGCGGGACTGGGTGACCGTATGGACCAGTCCGGCGATCACCCGGGCCGCCGACAGCGTCGCCACGAAGATCAGCCACACCTCCAGGACCTGGTCGGTGTGGTGCTGGACCGTGAGGGTCAGGGGCAGCGCGGCCGCCGCGACCGCCGCGCCGCCCGCGATCGCCGCCCACGGTACGACCGAGCGCAGCGCGTCCACGATGACGTCGTCGCCGCTCCACCTGGTCCGCTTGGCGTGCCCCGCCAGCCAGCGCAGCACCGCCCGCGAAAGGAAGGCCAGCAGCAGGCCCGCGGCGAGCGAGATGCCGGCGAGGACGAGATCGTCCAGGGTCGGCGCGCGGTTCACCGGTCACCTCCGGGTCTCGCGGCGGCTGCGGGGTGGGGAGGACGCGTCACGTGGTCACCTGCTCGATGTGCGGGATGTGCGAGCGCGCCGGCCCCGAACCGCGGTGACCGGCGCGATCGTTCATCCTGCCGTATCCGGAACACCAGTTCGCATCCGGACCGGCGTCCCGCGGACAGGCGGATCAGATGATGCCCTCGGCGAGTTCGGCCTGCTCGCGGTCGTCGCCGTACGCCGCGGTGGTGGGGGTGCCGTACGAGCGGCGGGCGACGTACCACCACACGCTCGCCAGCACCAGCACGACGGCGAGCGCCACCGAGGCGTAGTTCATCGTGTCGACGGTGACCGGCGAGGCCTGCGGCAGGCAGAACAGCACGGTCACACAGGCCACCCAGATCACCGCGATCCAGCCGACCGGTCTGCTCCAGCGGCCCAGTTGCCACGGCCCCGGCCGGAACCGGTCGCCCGCGCGCAGCCGCAGCAGCACCGGGATGGCGTAGGCGGGCGTGATGCCGATGACGTTGATGGCGGTCACCGCGTTGTACGCGGTCGCCGAGTACAGCGAGGGCAGGGCGAGCAGGCAGGCGACGATCACCGCGAGCCAGACGGCGGCGACCGGTGTCTGGGTGCGGCCGCTCACCTTGCGCCACAGGTGCGAGCCGGGCAGCGCGCCGTCCCGGCTGAACGCGAACACCATCCGGCTGGCCGCCGCGACCTCGGCGTTGCCGCAGAACAACTGGGCGATGATCACGACCAGCAGCAGTACGCTCGCGCCGTCGGTGCCGAGGCCGTCGAGCAGGATCTGCGCGGGCGGCACCCCCGTGGCCGTGTTGCGCGTGGCGTCGTAGTCCTGGATGGCGAAGGTCAGCCCGGCGAGCAGGACGAAACCGGCGAGCCAGGACGCCCAGATGGAGCGCACGATGCCCTTGGCCGCGGACACCGAGGCCTGCGAGGTCTCCTCGGACAGGTGCGCGGAGGCGTCGTAGCCGGAGAAGGTGTACTGGGCGAGGAGCAGGCCGATCGCCGCCACGTAGACCGGGTTGTGCCAGCCGGTCTCGTTGACGAACTTCGTGAACACGAAGGACGCCGACCGGTGGTGGTCGGGGACGATCGCGAGCGCGCCGACGATGACCGCGACACCCGCCAGGTGCCACCACACGCTGATGGAGTTGAGCACGCTGACCAGGCGGACGCCGAACAGGTTCAGCACCGCGTGCAGCAGCAGGATGGCGCAGAAGATCAGCATGGTCCTGCCGGGGGTCGGCGTGAAGCCCCACTGGAGGTTCGCGAACGCGCCCGTGAACAGGGCGGCGCCGTAGTCGATACCGGCGATCGCGCCGAGCAGACCGAGCAGATTCAGCCAGCCGGTGTACCAGCCCCAGCGCCGGCCGCCGAGCCGGTCGGCCATGTAGTACAGCGCGCCCGAGGTCGGATAGGCGCTGGTGACCTCGGCGAGCGCGAGACCGACGCAGAGCACGAACACGCCGACGCCCGCCCAGCCCCACAGCATCACGGCGGGGCCGCCGGTGTTCAGGCCGAAGCCGTACAGGGTCATGCAGCCCGACAGGATCGAGATCACCGAGAAGCTGATCGCGAAGTTGCCGAAGCCGCCCATGCGGCGGGCCAGCACCGGCCGGTAGCCGAGTTCGCGCAGCCGCTGCTCCTCGTCCTGCTGGGGCAGGCCGGGCGAGGGCGAGGGCGGGGACATCGGTGTGGGATCGGGGGTGGCGGACATGCGGGGGAGACCTCCGGGTCGACAGGCGTGCGGACGTGGAGCGGTGCGGTCAGGGGCGGGCCGCGCGGCAGCGGTCCCGGGCCTGGAGGAAGACCTCCACGGCGCGGTCGCGGCCCAGGGCGCGGTGCATCCAGGGCGGGGGCGTGACGTACGGGCCGATCGCGTCGAACACCCGGGCCGCGTCCGGGAACTGGAGCGCGCCCCACAGCGCGTGGGCCAGGTGGTTGAGGTCCAGCAGCGAGCGCTCGCCGCGGTGCGTGTGTTCGAACCAGGAGTGCAGCGCGCGGCGCGCCTCGCGGGCCGCCTCCTCCGCGACCCAGTGCAGGTCGAGCGCCGCGTCCTGCCCGCTCGCGCGCCGGTAGCGCTCGACCCGGACGTACAGCGGCAGTACGTGCAGCGCGGAGCCGGCCGGCGCCTGCCCGGCGGCCCACTGCGCGTAGCCGGCGGCCTCCGCGAGCCGGCCCGTGCCGCCGCGCGCGTAGAGGAACTGGAGCATCCGGTGGTGGGCCTCGCGGTTGAACGGGTCGCGCTCGTGGGCCTCGGCCAGCAGACCCCAGGGGCCCGGCGGCAGCAACGGCTCGGGCGCCGCCGCCCGGTGCTCCTCCCAGCGCTGCTCCGGGTCCAGCTGGGCGAGGGCCACCAGACACACCCAGGGCACCGCGTCGTGCGGGGCGGCCCGGGTGGCGGACTGGGCGGCGTCCCAGGCCTCGATCCACAGTTCGTGGGTCCGCAGGTGCCGCTCCCGCTGGGCGCGCAGGGCCCGCTCCACCGCGACCCGGGCGTGCATCACCAGCGCGTGGGCGCTGCCCGGCTCCTCGGCGAGCCATGCGCGCACCACGTCGGAACCGGCGGCGGCCGCCGCCAGGACCTGGGTGCGCTGGGTCCACTGCCACCGGTCCGCGGTGTCCGCGAGCAGGGTGCGCATGGCCATCCAGCGGCCGGTGCGCAGATCCTGGAGGGCGGCGCGCAGCGCACGGTCGGGACCGGCCGGGTCGTAGGAGGGACGTGCTCCGTCTCTGGCCATCAGCCGTCGGTCCGGGGCCACCGGAACGCGGGCGAGGTGGCGGGGTGGCGTGGCAACAGCCCTCCTGTGGGCGGGGATTGGGCGTGGTGCGGTGGACGGCGGTCACTATAGAGGGGGAGGTACCGGCCCACCATTGTTGTCAACTCAACCAACAATCCGGCCCGGTTGACGGTCCGCCGGTGCTTGACGCCGGACGCGGCGCGACGGCAGGCTGACGCGGTGTGATCTTCGAGGCGCGACGGGAGAAGGTGCGATGACCGGGCCGGTGCTCGCCGTCGACCAGGGCACGTCCGGCACCAAGGCCCTCGTGGTCTGCCCGGAGCGCGGCGTCCTCGGCACCGGATTCGCCGAGGTCCGCCCCCGGTATCTGCCCGGCGGCCTGGTCGAGGCCGACCCGGCCGAGCTGTACGACTCGGTGCTCGCCGCCGGGCGCCAGGCGCTCGCCGAGGCCGCCGAACCGGTCGTGGCGCTCGGCCTCGCCAACCAGGGCGAGACCGTCCTCGCCTGGGATCCGGCCACCGGCCGTCCGCTCACCGACGCCCTGGTCTGGCAGGACCGCCGCGCGGACTCCGTCTGTACCGAACTCGCCGCATACGCCGACGAGTTGAGACATCTGACCGGCCTGCCGCTCGACCCGTACTTCGCCGCTCCCAAGATGGCCTGGATCCGCCGCCGGCTCACCCGCGAGGGCGTCGTCACCACCTCCGACGCCTGGCTCGTCCACCGCCTCACCGGCACCTGTGCCACCGACGCCGCCACCGCCGGCCGCACCCAGCTCCTCGACCTCGACAGCGCACAGTGGTCGCCGCGGGCGCTGGAGATCTACGGCCTGGCGGACGAACGGCTCCCGCAGGTGACCGACAACGCCCAGCACATCGGCACGACCACGGCCTTCGGCCCCGAGATCCCGCTCACCGGCCTGGCCGTCGACCAGCAGGCCGCCCTGCTCGCCCAGCGCGTCACCCGCCCCGGCGCCGCCAAGTGCACCTACGGCACCGGCGCGTTCCTGCTCGCGCACACCGGCGAGCGGGCCCGGCGCGGCGGCTCCGGCCTGGTCAGCTGCGTGGCCTGGCGGATCGCCGGCACGACCAGCTACTGCCTCGACGGCCAGGTCTTCGCGGCCGCCTCCGCCGTCCGCTGGCTCACCGACCTCGGCGTCCTCTCCGCCGCCGCCGACCTCGACGCCGTCGGCGGCGCCGTCCCCGACAGCGGCGGCGTCACCTTCGTCCCCGCGCTCGCCGGACTCGCCGCCCCCTGGTGGCGCGGCGACCTGCGCGGCTCGCTCACCGGACTCGGCCTCGACACCACGGCCGGCCATGTCGTGCGCGCCCTGTGCGAGGGCATCGCCGCCCAGGTCGCCGAACTCGCCGACGCCGCCGCCGAAGACCTCGGCACCGGCCTGGACCTGCTGCGCGTCGACGGCGGCCTGACCCGCTCCGCGCTCCTCATGCAGACCCAGGCCGACCTGCTGCAACGCCCCGTCGAGGTGTCCGCGCTGCCCGACGCCACCGCCCTCGGCGCCGCCACGCTGGCCCGCCTGGGCGCGGACCCCGCGCTGGGTGTCGACCTCGCGCTGCCCGACGGAGGGCCCGCCGTCGTGTACGAGCCTCGCATCGGCGCGGACCGGGCCGCCGAGCGCCGTGCCGGTTTCCGCACCGCCGTCCGGGCCCTGCTCGACGCATGACCGGCACCGTGACCGCACAGGGCCCGCTGCCCGCCGCCCCCGCGCTTGGTGTTGCCATGCTTGCCCGGCTCGATGGGGACCCCGCGCTCGGTGTTGCCTTGGTTGCCCGCAGGGGCGTGGTCCTCGCGCTCGGCGCCGCCACGCTGGCCCGCCCGGGCGCGGACCCCGCGCTGGGTGTCGACCTCGCGCTGCCCGACGGAGGGCCCGCCGCCGTGTACGAGCCCCGCATCAGTGCCGACCGGGCCGCCGAGCGCCGTGCCCGTTTCCGTACCGCCGTCCGGGTCCTGTTCGACGCATGACCGGCGCCGTGACCGTCACCGCACAGGGCCCGCTGCCCGCCGAGCCGTACGACGTGGCGATCGTCGGCGCCGGTGTCGTCGGCTGCGCGATCGCCCGGGAACTCGCCCGCCACCCGGACCTCCGCATCGCCCTGCTGGAGGCCCAGGACGACATCGGCCAGGGCACCTCCAAGGCCAACACCGCGATCCTGCACACCGGTTTCGACGCGGCCCCCGGCACCCTGGAGGCCCGCCTGGTCCGCGAGGGGTACGCGCGCCTCGGCGCCTACGCCGCCGAGACCGGCATCCCCGTCGAACACGTCGGCGCCCTGCTCGTCGCCTGGGACGAGGAACAGCGGGCCGCCCTGCCCCGGCTGGCCGACAAGGCGGAGCGCAACGGCTATGACGCGACGCGCCTGCTGTCCGCCGACGAGGTGTACGCCCGCGAACCCCACCTCGGCCCCGGCGCCCTCGGCGCCCTGCACGTCCCCGGCGAGAGCATCGTCTGCCCCTGGACGACGACCCTGGCGTACGCCACCCAGGCGGTCCGCGCCGGAGTCCACCTCCACCTCAACACCCAGGTCGAGACGGTCGGTCGGGGCGGCTGCCACCGGCTCCGCACCTCCCGGGGGACCCTCCGTGCCCGCCGTCTCGTCAACGCGGCCGGACTGCACGCCGACACCCTCGACCGGCTGCTCGGTCACGAGGACTTCACCGTCACCCCGCGCCGCGGCCAGCTCCTCGTCCACGACAAGCTCGCCCGGCCCCTCGTGCGGCACATCCTGTTGCCCGTCCCGACCGCGCTCGGCAAGGGCGTCCTGGTCGCACCCACCGTCCACGGCAACGTCCTGCTCGGCCCCACCGCCGAGGACCTGGACGACAAACGGGCCACCGGCTCCACCGCCGACGGCCTCGCCGCCCTCCGGGAGCAGGGCCGCCGGATCCTGCCCGGCCTGCTGGACGAGGAGGTCACCGCCGTCTACGCCGGGCTGCGCGCGGCGACCGGCCGGGAGGACTACCGCATCGCCGCCCACCCCGAGCAGGGGTACGTCACCGTCGGCGGCATCCGCTCCACCGGCCTGACCGCCTCCCTGGCGATCGCCGCACACGTCACCGGCCTGCTGGCGGACACCGGGCTCGACCTGGGCGCGGTCCGCGACCTGGCGCCGCTGACCATGCCCAACCTCGGCGAGGCCTTCCCGCGCCCCTACCAGCGGCCCGAACTCATCGCCGCCGACCCCGAGTACGGCACCCTCGTCTGCCACTGCGAGCGCGTCTCCCGCGGCGAGATCCGCGACGCGCTGGCGAGCCCGATCCCACCGCGCAGCCTGGAGGGCCTGCGCCGCCGTACCCGGGCCCGGGCGGGCCGCTGCCAGGGGTTCTACTGCGGCGCGGCGATACGGGAGTTGTTCGAGCGGGCACCGGGCGAGCGGGCACAGGGTGAGGCGACGTGGTGCGAGGGGGGCGGGCGTGACCGCTGAGCGAGGCGTGCCGGGGCCGCCGGTCCGCCGGGTGGACGTCCTCGTCGTCGGCGCGGGCCCCGCGGGGCTGGCTGCCGCCGCCCGCCTGGCCGCGTCCGGTGCCGGCCGGGTCGAGGTGCTGGAGCGCGAGCAGGCGACAGGGGGAGTACCCCGGCACTGTGCCCACGGCGGCTTCGGCACGCGTACACACCCGCTGACCGGCCCCGCGTACGCCCGGCTGCTGACGCAGGGCGCCGAGCGGGCGGGCGCCGTGATCCGGACCGGGGTGACCGTCCTGGACTGGGGCGTGACCGGGGCGCCGGCGTCCGTGGCCGGCGGGGTGTGCGCCGCCGCCGGACCGGTGCTCACCACCGTCGGTCCCGGCGGACCCGAGACCGTCGAGGCGCGGGCCGTCGTCCTCGCCACCGGCGCCCGGGAACGGCCGCGCGCGGCCCGGCTGGTGCCCGGCACCCGGCCCGCCGGTGTCTACACCACGGGTGAACTCCAGCAGTCCGTCCACCTGTTCGGGCAGTGCATCGGCACTCGTGCGGTCGTCGTCGGTGCCCAGGGCGTCTCCTACGCGGCCGCCGACACCGTGCGCGCGGCCGGTGCCGAGGTCGTCGCCCTGGTCACGGAACAGCCCCGCGCCCAAGCCCCCGCGTTCCGGGCACAGTCGGAACGGCTGCGCCGCCGCGTCCCGCTGCTGGCGGACACCACCGTCACCGAACTCCTCGGCCACGGGCGCCTGTCGGGGGTCCGCGTCCGTCACCGTGACGGCCGTACGACCGTACTGGCCTGCGACACCGTCGTGTTCACCGGCGACTTCGTCCCGGAGCACGAACTCGCCCGCCGCGGCGCCCTCGTACTCGACCCCGGCACCCGCGGCCCCGCCGTCGACGGCGTCCTGCACACCTCACGGCCCGGGGTCTTCGCCGCCGGGAACGTCCTGCACGCCGTCGAACCCGCCGGCACCGCCGCCCGCGAGGGCGCCCGGGCGGCCCGCGCCGTCCTGGACCTCCTCGCGGGCAGCGCCTGGCCCGGTCCCGGCCTCCCGCTCACCGTCGAGGCCCCGCTGCGCTGGATCGCCCCGAACCGCGTCACGCCCGCGGCCCGGCCCGAGCGCTACCTCCTGCGCGACGACGCCCGCTCGCCCCGGCCCGCCGTGTTGCGCGTCCACCAGGACGGCCGCCTGCTGCACCGCGAACGGCCATGGCCCGCTCCGCTGTCGCCCCACCGCCCCCTGACCCTCACCGCCCGCTGGCACGACCGGGTCGATCCCGGGGGCGGCGAGGTGCGGGTGAGCCGCGGCTGAGGCGCGGCCGGGCCGCGGCGGAGCGGGCGGCACCGGCGCCGGGCCGTGGGGCGAGAATGGGGTGATGACCTGCCGGCGGCCGTACGGCGCCGACGGGATCGGACCGCTGCCGCGTGCTCAGCTCTCGCCGAACGAGCCGTGCCGCCCGGCGCCCGAGGCGAAGCGGGCGGCGCCCTCCGCGCTCTGCGCCAACACGTCCATGCCGTAGCGGAGTTCGGTGTGCAGTGCCGCCTCCTCGGCCAGTGCCTGCTGGTCGAGGACCGACGCCCGGTCGCTGCGCAGACACGCCTGCGGGAAGCGGGCGATCCGGGCCGCGAGCGCCTCCGCCTCGGCGCGGGCGGACCCGGTCGGCACCACGCGGTTGGCCAGGCCCATCTCGTACGCCTCCCGGGCCGGCACCGGGCGGCCGGTCAGGATCAGGTCCATGGCCCGGCTCGCGCCGATCAGCCGGGGCAGCCGTACCGTGCCGCCGTCGATCAGGGGCACGCCCCAGCGGCGGCAGAACACGCCGAAGACGGCGTCCTCCTCGGCGATCCGCAGATCGCACCACAGGGCGAGTTCGAGGCCGCCCGCGACCGCGTGTCCGGCCACGGCCGCGATCACCGGCTTGGACAGCCGCATCCGGGTCGGCCCCATCGGGCCGTCGCCGTCCTCGGCCACGCGGTTGCCGCGCGGCGTACCGATCGCCTTCAGGTCCGCGCCCGCGCAGAACGTGCCGCCCTCGCCCCACAGCACCGCCACCCGGGCGCCGTCATCGGCCTCGAACTCCCGGAAGGCGGCGGCGAGTTCCACGGCCGTGGGGCCGTCCACCGCGTTGCGGCACTCCGGCCGGGACAGGACGACCGTCGTGACGTACCCCTCGCGCTCCACACGGACCGGCACGGTGAACTCCCTCGTCTCGGCTGGGAGGGCCACTCTGCCTCAGATGACCTTGAACCGCACCAGCGCCCCCAGCGTGAGCGCCCCGGGCACCAGCGGCACCCACACCGTGATGATCCGGTAGGCGAGCACCACCGCCGTGGCCACCGCCACCGGGCCGCCCGCCGCGACCAGCGCGAGGATCAGCGCGGCCTCGACGGAGCCGATGCCGCCCGGCGTCGGCACCAGCGCCACCGCCACCGTCGCGGCCAGGTACGCCAGCGCCATGTGCGCGGGCGGCACCGGCAGCCCCAGCGCCTGTCCGACCGCCACCAGACCGGCGGCCTGCAGCGCCGGGAACGCGAGCGAGCCGCCCCACAGGGCGAGCGCCCGGGCCGGCCGCGTGTGCACGGAGCGGGCCTCGCCCAGGGCGGTGCGGACGAAGCCGAGCACGGCCGTGCGCAGCCGTCGTACGAGCGCCAGCGCGGCCACCGCCACCACCAGCACCGCGCCGGCGATCACCAGCAGCGGGCCGACGGCCCCGGCCGGGATCAGGGTGCCGAGCCGCAGCGCGTCGGGGAAGGCGAACAGCAGCGCGGCCAGCAGGCTCAGCCGGCCGACCGACTCGGCGAGCAGATACAGCGCGAGCGCGGCGGAGGAGCGGGCGAGCGGCACCCCGCACACGGTCATGAACCGCAGGTTGACCGCGCCCGCGCCGAGCCCCGTCGGCAGCAGGTGGTTCGCCGAGCCGGCCGCGAACTGCGTGGCCAGCAGCCGCCACCTCGGCAGCGGCTGGATGACGGCGCCCTGCCGGGTGAAGGCGGCGGCCACCCAGGTCAGACAGGTGGCGCCGCCCGCCGCCAGCAGCCAGGGCCACGAGGCCGTGCGCAGCCGGCCGAAGCCCTCGACGAGCACCGAGCGGTTCTGCACGGCGACGACGGTCACGAGCACGAGCGGCAGCAGACACAGGATCTGCCGCACGGGCAGGCGCCGGGCGAGCGCCGGCAGGCGGCCCGTGCGCAGGGCTGGGAAGTGTGGCGCGGTCACACCCGGAGAGGTTTTCCGTGCCGTCTCAACGGCGGGTGGCGGATTCGGGGACGGCGGTTTACAGGCTGTGGTCATCGGGGCCTTCGGGAGTGAAATGCGGCGGACATTGACCTCAACGAAGCTTGAGGTTCTACGTTCTTGCCCATGAGCATGGAGACCACCGCATGGACGCAGCTGCACAGCGTCATGAACGCCCAGGACGACCGCCGTCCCTTCGCCCGCGCCACGCTGCGCCGTATCGCCGCCTTCGCCCGGCCGCACCGCGCGGGCATCGTCCGGTTCGTCCTGTTCGGGGTGGTGACCGCGCTGCTCGCCGTCGCGACCCCCGTGCTCGCCGGCCGCGTCGTCGACGCGATCGTGGCGGGGCACGACTCCGGGAAGGTCGTACGGCTGTCCCTGCTGATCGCGCTCGTGGCGCTCGCGGAGGCGGGGCTCGGCATCCTCGGGCGACGGCTGTCGTCGTCGCTCGGGGAGGGACTCATCCTCGACCTCAGAACGGCTGTGTTCGATCATGTGCAGCGCATGCCGGTCGCGTTCTTCACACGGACTCGTACGGGCGCGCTCGTCAGCCGGCTCAACAACGACGTGATCGGTGCCCAGCGGGCCTTCGCCAACACCCTGTCCGGCGTGGTGAGCAACGTCGTCACGCTGGTGCTCACGCTCGCGGTGATGCTGACCCTGTCCTGGCAGATCACCCTGCTCGCTCTGGTGCTGCTGCCGGTGTTCGTGCTCCCCGCCCGCCGCATGGGCAGCCGGATGGCCCGGATGCAGCGGGAGGCCGCGGCGCTGAACGCGGCCATGGGCACCCGGATGACCGAGCGGTTCTCCGCGCCCGGCGCCACCCTGGTCAAGCTGTTCGGCCGGCCCGAGGAGGAGTCCGCGGAGTTCGCGGCGCGCGCCGCCCGGGTCCGGGACATCGGTGTGCGCACCGCCACCGCCCAGTCGGTGTTCATCACCTCCCTCACCCTGGTCTCCGCCCTCGCGCTGGCCCTCGTCTACGGCCTCGGCGGCTGGTTCGCGCTGCGCGGCAGCCTGCAGGCGGGCGCGGTCGTCTCGCTCTCCCTGCTGCTGACCCGGCTCTACGCCCCGCTCACCGCGCTCGCCGGCGCCCGGGTGGAGGTGATGAGCGCGCTCGTCAGCTTCGAGCGGGTCTTCGAGGTGCTGGACCTCACGCCGCTCATCGAGGAGAAGCCGGACGCCGTCGAGGTCCCCGAGGGGCCGGTCGCCGTCGAGTTCGACGACGTCCGTTTCTCCTACCCGGCCGCCGACCAGGTCTCCCTCGCCTCGCTGGAGGAGGTGGCCACCCTCGACACGCGCGGCGGCGCCGAGGTCCTGCACGGCATCTCCTTCCGCGCCGAACCCGGGCAGACCGTCGCCCTCGTCGGCTCCTCCGGCGCCGGGAAGTCCACTATCGCCCAGCTGCTGCCGCGCCTGTACGACGTCGACGCGGGCGCGGTGCGCATCGGCGGGACCGACGTCCGTGACCTGACCGCCGCCTCGCTGCGGGCCGTGCTCGGCATGGTCACCCAGGACGGCCACCTCTTCCACGACACCGTCCGCGCCAACCTGCTGCTGGCCCGCCCCGGCGCCGGGGACGAGGAGCTGTGGGACGCCCTCGGCCGGGCCCGCCTGGACGGGGTCGTACGGTCCCTGCCGGACGGCCTGGACACGGTCGTCGGCGAGCGCGGATACCGGCTGTCCGGCGGGGAGCGCCAGCGCATGACGATCGCCCGGCTGCTGCTGGCCCGCCAGCGCGTGGTGATCCTGGACGAGGCCACCGCCCATCTGGACAACACCTCCGAGGCGGCGGTCCAGGAGGCGCTCGCCGAGGCCCTTCAGGGACGTACCGCCGTGGTCATCGCCCACCGGCTGTCCACGGTCCGGGCCGCCGACCAGATCCTGGTCGTGGAGTCCGGCGGGATCGCGGAACGCGGCACGCACGAGGAGCTGCTGGCGGCCGGCGGCCGGTACGCCGAGCTGTACCGGACGCAGTTCGCCGAGCGGGGCGACGAGGTGGCACCGGCCTGAGCCGGCGGGGGCACCGCAGGGGTGGGCGGCGGCGGGGCCGCTGCCCACCCTCTTGACGTCAGTGGTCCGGACCTTTAACTTCACGCTTTAACTTCACGCCTTAATCAAAGACTCCGGATGCATTCAACACCCTGTCGCACCAACGGTGTTGGCCCGCCTCCGTCCCCCCACCCGAAAGGCCGCCCCGCATGCGCAAACCCCTCCCCGCCGCGGTCGCCGTCGGTGTCGTCGCGCTCTCCGCCGGCCTGCTCACGGCTTCCCCCGCCCAGGCCGCCACCGGCGCCATAACCGGCCTCGCCGGCAAGTGCCTCGACGTCGCCGGCGCCGACTCCGCCGACGGCACCCCCGTCCAGCTCTACGACTGCAACGGCACGAACGCCCAGCAGTGGACGGTCGGCGGCGACGGCACGATCCGCGCCCTCGGCAAGTGCCTCGACGTGACCGGCGATTCGGTCGCCGACGGCGCCCGGGCGCAGCTGTGGTCCTGTACCGGCGGCGCCAACCAGAAGTGGACCGTCACCGCCGCCCACGACATCGTCAACCCGCAGGCGAACAAGTGCCTGGACGTCACCGGCGACAACTCCGCCAACGGCACCCGCGCGCAGATCTGGAGCTGCACCGGCGGTGCCAACCAGAAGTGGACCGCGCCGAGTTCGGACGGCGGCTCCACCCCGGCCGCGCCGATGGCCGTCGCGCCGTACCTCTACAACGGCTGGGGCAGTCCGCCGGACCCCACCACCATCACCCGGGCCACCGGCGTGAAGTGGTTCACGCTCGCCTTCGTCCTCAGCAACGGCTACTGCGACCCGCAGTGGGACGGCAGCCGCCCGCTGACCGGCGGGGTGGACCAGCAGACCGTCACCACCGTGCGCGCGAACGGCGGTGACATCGTCCCGTCCTTCGGCGGCTACAGCGGCAACAAGCTGGAGAGCTCCTGCAACAGCGCGGGCGAACTCGCGGGCGCCTACCAGAAGGTGGTCGACGCCTACGGCCTGAAGGCGATCGACATCGACATCGAGGCCGACGCCTACAGCAGCGTGACCGTGCAGCAGCGGACCGTGGACGCGCTGAAGACCGTGAAGGCGGACAACCCCGGCCTGAAGGTGTACGTCACCATCGGCACCGGACAGTCCGGCCCCGACACCAGCCTCATCGACCGGGCCGCCTCGTCCGGGCTGACCGTGGACGCCTGGACCATCATGCCGTTCGACTTCGGCGGCGCCGGACAGAACATGGGCAACCTCACCACCCAGGCCGCCGAGGGCCTGAAGAACGCGCTGAAGTCGGCGTACGGCTACGGCGACGACCAGGCGTACCGGGACATGGGCATCTCGTCCATGAACGGCATCACCGACAACAACGAGACCGTCACGGTGAACGACTTCCGGACCATCCTCGCCTACGCCCAGCAGCACCACCTCGCCCGGCTCACCTTCTGGTCCGCCAACCGCGACCGCCCGTGCACCGGCGGCCCCGCCGACAGCTGCTCCGGCGTGAGCCAGTCGGACTGGGACTACACCCGCGTCCTCGCCGGCTACACCGGCTGACCCCCGGCCCCGAAGGAGAACCCCGTGCCTCCCCTTTCCCGCCGCCGCAGATCCGCGGTGGTCGCCCTGGTCGGCGCCGCGGCCGCCTGCGTGCTCACCGCCGCGCCGACGCCCCTGCTCAGGGCCGCCCCCGCGCACGCGGCCACGGCCCTGCCCACCGGCTTCGCCACCGTCATGGACGCCGCGAGCGGCAAGTGCCTGGACGCCAAGGGCGCCGCCACCGCGAACGGCACCGTCGTGCAGCAGTACGCGTGCAACGGCACCACCGCCCAGCGGTGGAGCTTCACCGACGCCGGCAACGGATACGTCCGCATCGGCAACGCCAACGACACCGGCCAGGTCGTGGACGTCACCAACGTCTCCACGGCCGACAGCGCGCCCGTCCAGCTGTGGAGCTACGGCGGCGGCGCGAACCAGCAGTGGCAGCCCGTGGACGACGGCGGCGGCGCCTTCCACTTCGTCAACCGGAACAGCGGCAAGTGCCTGGACGTTCCGGGCGCCTCGCTCGCCGACAGCGCCCAGCTCCAGCAGTACGCGTGCAACGGCACCGCCGCCCAGCGCTTCCAGGTGGTCCCCGTCACCCAGTCGTCCGCGAACGACCCCGACCTCGGTCCGAACGTCGTCGTCTTCGACCCGTCGATGTCCGCCTCGGCCATCCAGGGCAAACTGGACACGATCTTCAAGCAGCAGGAGACCAACCAGTTCGGCTCCCAGCGCTACGCCGTCCTCTTCAAGCCCGGCGCCTACAGCGCGGACGTCAACGTCGGCTTCTACACCCAGGTGCTGGGCCTCGGGCTGACCCCGGACGCGGTGTCGGTCGACGGCGCGGTGCACGCGGAGGCCGACTGGTTCCAGGGCAACGCCACGCAGAACTTCTGGCGCGGCGCCGAGAACCTCTCCGTCAACCCCGCGGGCGGGCAGGACCGTTGGGCGGTCTCGCAGGCGGCGCCGTACCGGCGGATGCATCTGCGCGGCAGCCTCGCCCTCGACGACGGCGGCTGGTCCTCCGGCGGCTACCTCGCCGACAGCCTGGTCGACGGACAGGTCAACTCCGGTACCCAGCAGCAGTGGATGACCCAAAACTCCCAGCTGGGCAGCTGGACCGGGTCCAACTGGAACATGGTGTTCACCGGCAGCCGGGGCGTGCCGTCCACCAGCTTCCCGAACCCGCCGTACACCAGCGTCGCGCAGAGCCCGGTCACCCGGGAGAAGCCCTTCCTGTACGTCGACGGGGGCGGCGGCTACCAGGTGTTCGTGCCGTCGGCGCGCAGCAACACCTCGGGGACCAGCTGGGGGAGCGGCAGCGCGGCCGGCACCTCGGTGCCGCTGAGCCGGTTCTACGTCGTCAAGCCGGGCGCGACCGCCGCGCAGATGAACGCGGCCCTGGCGGCCGGGCAGAACCTGCTGGTGACGCCCGGGGTCTACCACCTCGACCAGACCCTGAAGGTGACCCGCCCCGACACGGTCGTCCTCGGCCTCGGGCTCGCCACCCTCGTCCCGGAGGGCGGCATCACGGCGATGACCGTCGCCGACGTGGACGGCGTCCAGCTCGCGGGCCTGCTCTTCGACGCCGGCACCACCAGCTCGAAGACCCTGGTCGAGGTCGGGCCGGCCGGCTCCGCCGCCTCCCACGCGGCCGACCCGACCTCCCTGCACGACGTGTACTTCCGCATCGGCGGCGCGGGCGTCGGCAAGGCGGCCACCGGCCTCGTCGTCAACAGCAGCGACGTCATCGGCGACCACATGTGGCTCTGGCGCGCCGACCACGGCAGCGGCGTGGGCTGGACCAGCAACACCGCCGACACCGGGCTCGTGGTCAACGGCGCGGACGTGACCATGTACGGGCTGTTCGTGGAGCACTTCCAGAAGGACCAGGTGATCTGGAACGGCAACGGTGGGCGGACCTACTTCTTCCAGAACGAGATGCCGTACGACCCGCCGGACCAGGCTTCCTGGACGAACGGCTCGACGAAGGGCTACGCCGCCTACAAGGTCGCCGACTCCGTCACCAGCCACCAGGCGTACGGCCTCGGCAGCTACTGCTACTTCAGCAGCAACCCGAGCGTGACGGCCGACCACGCCATCGAGGCGCCGGACAGCCCGGACGTCCGCTTCACCAGCATGGTGACGGTCTCCCTCGGCGGCACCGGCACCATCAGCCATGTCATCAACGACAGGGGAGGGCCGTCGAACGCGTCGTCGAACGTGGCGGACCTGGTCGGCTACCCCTGACCGTCCCCCGTCCGGCCTAGTCAGAGGACACCTCACCCGGTCCCGTCGCCGCACAATCGCCCCATGGAGCCGTACACCGGCAGGGCGCGACGGGACCGGGGCCGGGTCGCCGTGCACCCGCCCGGCCGGGGCGGCACGGCGACCTTGATCGTTCATATGTTCGACTGGAGTCCCCTGTCCAAGGGGCGGCGGTGACGGGGCCGG
Source organism: Streptomyces sp. MUSC 14 (assembly GCF_001866675.1). Classification (NCBI taxonomy): domain Bacteria; kingdom Bacillati; phylum Actinomycetota; class Actinomycetes; order Kitasatosporales; family Streptomycetaceae; genus Streptomyces; species Streptomyces sp. MUSC 14. The sequence goes on along the minus strand of NZ_MLYN01000015.1, from coordinate 41,686 downwards.
CCTGGGAGTACGACGGCTACCGGCCGGAGGAGGAGCGGCTGCGGGAGTCCCTGTGCACCCTCGGCAACGGCTACTTCGCCACCCGCGGAGCCCTGCCCGAGTGCGCCGCCGACGACGTCCACTACCCGGGCACCTACGCGGCCGGCTGCTACAACCGGCTCACCTCCGAGATCGCCGGGCGGCGGGTCGAGAACGAGGACATGGTCAACCTGCCCGACTGGCTGCCGCTGCGCCTGCGCCCCGCGGGCGGGGACTGGCTCACCCCGGACACCGCCCCGGTCACCGAACACCACCAGGTCCTCCACCTCGGCCCCGGCCTGCTGGAGCGTCGCACCGGCTACGGCCTCCCCGGCGGCGGCACACTCCAGGTCCGCCAGCTGCGCCTGGTCCACATGGCCGACCCGCATCTCGCCGCCCTGCGCACCGAGCTGACCGTCGAGGGGCGCGCCGTCGGCCTGGAGGCGGAGGCGGCACTCGACGGCCGCGTCACCAACTCCGGCGTGGCCCGCTACCGCGAACTGGACGGCCGGCACCTCACGCGCCTGCACACCGGCACCGCCGCACCCGGCACGGTGTGGCTGCGCTGCCGTACCCGCACCTCCGAGATCAGCTTCGGGCTGGCCCACCGGCTGACCGCCGACGCGCCGGTCACCCACGCCAACGAGACACACCGCGCCGTACAGCGCGTACACCTGCGCCTCACGCCCGGCCGTACCGTCACCGTCGACAAGACCGTCGCCCTGCACACCTCCCGCGACCCCGCCATCGGCGACCCCCGGCACGCCGCCGTCGAGCGCGTCGACGCCGCCCCCGGCTTCGACACACTGCGCGAGACACACGCCGCGGCCTGGGAGCAGCTGTGGCGGCGCTGCGCGCTGGAGGTCCCCGGGGAGGCGGGCAGCATCCTGCGCCTGCATCTGTTCCATGTGCTGCAGACCCTCTCCCCGCACACCGCCGACCTCGACGTCGGCGTCCCCGCGCGCGGACTGCACGGCGAGGCCTACCGCGGGCACGTCTTCTGGGACGAACTCTTCGTCCTGCCCTACCTCAACCTCCACCTCCCCGAGGTCTCCCACGCCCTGCTCCGCTACCGGCACCGGCGCCTGGACGCCGCCCGGCACGCGGCCCGGGAACTCGGCCGGCGCGGCGCGCTGTACCCCTGGCAGAGCGGCAGCGACGGCCGCGAGGAGACCCAGGAGCTGCACCTCAACCCCCGCTCCGGGCGCTGGCTGCCCGACCACTCCCGCCTCCAGCACCACGTCGGCTCGGCCGTGGCGTACAACGTGTGGCAGTACTGCGAGGCCACCGGCGACACCGAGTTCCTGCACGGCGAGGGCGCCGAGATGCTGCTGCACATCGCCCGCTTCTGGGCGGACTCGGCCGACTACGACCCCGACCTGCGCCGGCACCGCATCCGGGGCGTGGTCGGGCCCGACGAATACCACGACGCCTACCCCGGCGCGCGCACCCCCGGCCTGGACGACAACGCGTACACGAACGTCACCGCCGCCTGGGTACTCACCCGCGCCCTGGAGCTGCTGAACGCCCTGCCCGAGCCGCGCCGCCGCGAACTCACCGACGGCATCGGCCTGGAGCAGGACGAGCCCGCCCGCTGGGACGAGATCTCCCGCACCCTGCACGTGCCCTTCCACGACGGTGTGATCAGCCAGTTCGAGGGCTACGGCGACCTCGCCGAGCTGGACTGGGCCGCCTATCGCGACCGGTACGACGACATCCGCCGGCTCGACCGGATCCTGGAGGCGGAGGGGGACACCGTCAACCGGTACAAGGCGTCCAAGCAGGCCGACGTCCTCATGCTCGGCTACCTCTTCTCGGCCCCCGAACTCCGCTCCCTCTTCGCCCGGCTGGGCTACCACCTCGACGACCGCACCTGGACCGCCACCGTCGACCACTACCTGCACCGCACCAGCCACGGCTCCACGCTCAGCGGCCTGGTCCACGGCTGGATCCTGGCCCGCGCCCGGCGCGCCGACGCCTGGGCCTTCGTCCAGGAGGCGCTGCGCGGCGACATCGCCGACCTCCAGGGCGGCACCACCGGCGAGGGCATCCACCTCGGCGCGATGGCCGGCACCCTCGACCTCGTCCAGCGCGGACTGACTGGCCTGGAGACCCGGGCCGGCGTCCTCAGCCTCGACCCGGTCCCGCTGCCCGAACTCTCCTCCTACGGCTTCCCGCTGCGCTACCACGGCCACTGGGGCGTCCATCTGCGGCTGCGCAGCGGCCTGCTGGAGATCGCCGTCCCCTCCTCCGACCGCTCGCCCATCGGCGTGCGCCTGTGGGACGAGGTCATCCCGGTCGTCCCGGGCGAGACGGCCCGCCTGGTCCTGCCGGAATAAGGTTGAAGCGGCTACCGGTTGGTGCCGACGCGGCCGCCGGAGAAAGGAGCCTCGCGGATGACCCCGACCGATGCCCGCTTGCGGGTGCTGGCGGTGGACGACGAGGAACCCGCGCTGGAGGAACTGCTGTACCTCCTCGGGCAGGACCCCCGGGTCGGCCGTGTGCTCGCCGCGACCACGGCCACGGAGGCACTGCGCCGGCTCGGCGCGGCCGGCCGGGACGTGGTCGACGTCGTCTTCCTCGACATCAGCATGCCGGGCCCCGACGGCCTCGAACTCGCCCGCCTGCTCGGCGGGTCCGCCGCACCACCGCTGATCGTCTTCGTCACGGCCCACGACGACTTCGCGGTCCGCGCCTTCGACCTCAAGGCCGTCGACTACCTGCTCAAGCCCCTGCGCAAGGAGCGCTTCGCCGAGGCCGTACGGCGCGCCGACGCACTCGTGCGCGCCGGACAGGGCCCCCGCCCCGTCGCCGCGCCTGCCCCCCGACCCGCACCCGGCCCCGGCGACCACGTGCCCGTGGAACTGGGCGGGGTGACCCGGTTCGTGCCCATCGCCGACATCACCTACGTCGAGGCCCAGGGCGACTACGCGCGACTGCACACCCGGCACGGCAGCCACCTGGTGCGCATCCCGCTGTCCACGCTGGAGGAACAGTGGCGCGAGCGCGGCTTCGTCCGCATCCACCGCAGCCGCCTCGTCGCCCTCGGCCGCATCGAGGAACTCCGCCTGGACGGCGGCAGCGTGACCGTCCGCATCGACGACCGCGTCCTCGCCGTCAGCCGCCGCAACGCCCGGGAACTGCGCGACCTGCTGGCCCGCCACGCGGCGGGAGCCGGCCGGACGTGACGGACGTGTGGCGATTCTCGTCCGGTCCCGTCCGGCGGCTGTCGGGCGCGTCGCGCGCTGCGTACACTCGCCGCACACCAGGTGATCACCGCGGCCTCGGGGAGTACGTCATGGGTGCGGAGTCCGTCCCGCGCAGAGAGGTGGTCACCGCGCAGCACCCGGGACACCCCGACCGTGCGGCGCCGCGCCCGCGGGTCTCGCCGGACGCCCGTCCGGACACGCTCCAACACGACGCCGCGGCACGGCATGTGATGCGTCATCAACTACGAGCCGCCCTCCTCGTGTCCGCCCTGCTCGCGGTCCCGCTCGGCCTGCTCCCCGTCCTGCTGCGCCTCCTGCCGCTCGCCACCACGGAGCCCCGCGTCCCGCTCGCCGTCTGGCTCGTGCTGGGCGTGGCGCCGTACCCCACGCTGCTGGCCGTCGGCGCCTGGTACGTCCGCCGCGCCGAGCGCAACGAGACCGGACCGGCCGCCCGGGTCCGTGCGGAGCGCCCCTGACCGTGAACCGGACGTACGGCATCGCGGGCGTGACGGCCGTGGTCCTCGCCACGGTCCTCGTCGGCGCGCTCGGCCTGCGCATCTCCCGCACCACCTCCGACTTCTACGTCGCCTCACGCACCGTCGCCCCCCGGCTCAACGCCTGCGCGGTCAGCGGCGAATACCTCTCCGCCGCCTCCTTCCTCGGCGTCGCCGGGCTCGTCCTCGCCCAGGGCGTCGACATGTTGTGGTTCCCCATCGGCTACACCGCGGGCTTCCTGGTGCTGCTCGTCTTCGTCGCCGCCCCGCTGCGCCGCTCCGGCGCCTACACGCTGCCCGACTTCGCCGAGGCCCGGCTGGAGTCCCGCGCGGTCCGCCGGGTCGCCGGGGTGCTCGTCGTCGGCATCGGCTGGCTGTACCTGCTGCCCCAACTCCGCGGCGCCGGACTCACGTTGAGACTGCTCACCGGCGCCCCCGGCTGGCTCGGCGCTCTGGTCGTCGCCGCCGTGGTGACCGCCGCCGTCGCCGCGGGCGGCATGCGCAGCATCACCTTCGTCCAGGCCTTCCAGTACTGGCTGAAACTCACCGCCCTGCTGGTGCCCGTGCTGTTCCTGCTGCTCGCCTGGCGCGCGGACCGGGCCCCCGCGCCCGCCTGGGACCAGCGGCCCGTCTTCCACCGCTCCACCGAGGTCCGCGTCGACCGCCCGCTCACCGTGACCGTGCGCGAGCCGGTCGGCGTGACGGTGTCCGGAACCGTCGACGGGCGTACCGTGCACGGGGTTTCGCAGCGGCTGGCCGAGGGCCCGCACCGGTTCGGCGCGGACACGACCGTCCGCTTCCCGGCCGGCGCCGTCGTCCCCCTGCCCGACCGCACCGCCGGCCGGGCCCTTGCCGGCCGGGCCGAGCCGCTGTCCTCGTCCCGCGAGCAACACGGCCTGTACGCCACCTACGGGCTGATCCTCGCAACCTTCCTCGGCACCATGGGCCTGCCCCACGTCGTCGTGCGCTTCTACACCAACCCCGACGGCCGCGCCGCCCGCCGCACCACCGTGAGCGTGCTGGGCCTGCTCGGCGCCTTCTACCTCCTGATGCCGCTGTACGGCATGCTCGGCCGCCTCTACGCCCCCGACCTGCTGCTGACCGGTGACACCGACGCCGCCGTCCTCGTCCTGCCGCAGCGGCTGATCGGCGGGGCCGCCGGGAACCTGCTCGGCGCGCTCGTCGCCGGCGGCGCCTGCGCGGCGTTCCTGTCCACCGCCTCCGGACTCACCATGTCCGTCGCGGGCGTGCTCGCCCAGGACGTCCTGCCGACCCTCGGCGTACGCCACTTCCGGCTCGCCACGCTGCCCGCGATCGCGGTGCCCACGGCCGCGTCGGCCCTGGTCGGCGACCTGCCCGTGGCCGACGCGGTCGGACTGGCCTTCGCCGTCTCGGCCTCCTCCTTCTGCCCGCTGCTCGTCCTCGGCATCTGGTGGCGCGGCCTGACCCCGCAGGGCGCGATCGCCGGGCTCCTCCTCGGCGGCGGGTCGGCGCTGACCGCGGTGACGGCCACCATCGCCGGCGGCGCCGACCCCGGCTGGCCGCACACCCTGCTGGCCTGGCCCGCGGTGTGGTCCGTGCCGGCCGGCTTCGCGGCGATGATCCTCATCTCGCTGGCCACCCGCAACCGCGTCCCGCCCGGCACCGCCGCCACCATGGCCCGCCTCCACCTGCCCGAACCACCCCCGCCGAGCCCCCGTCCGTCACCCCGCCCCCGGACCCGCCCATGACCGTCCTCGGCACCCTCGCCCTCGTCCTCCTCGGGCTGGCCGTGTTCGTGTGCGGGGCCGCGCTCGGGCACGGGGCGGCGCGCAGGCAGCGGGAGCACGCGGCCGACGGCGACGAGGCCCGAGCCCTTGCGCGAACCCTGCACTCCGCCGGGCTCGCCGCGGCGCCCCTGCGCGCGGGACTCGGACCGGACACGGCCCGCAGGGCGGCGCGACGGCTGCGGCCCCTGCTCGCCGCGCCCGCCCTCGCCCTCACCGACGGCACCCGCGTCCTCGCCTGGGACGGCGCCGCCGACCACCACCGCGACCAGCTCGCAGCGCAGCTCACCGGCCCGCCCCGCAGCCGCACCCTGCCGCTCGCGTGCGACGACGAGGGCTGCCCGGTCCGCTGGGGCGCCCTGGCGCCGCTCACGGCCGGCGGCCGGCCCGTCGGCGCCCTCGTCGTGTGTGCCGCCACGGAGACCGGCGCGCACGCCCGGGCCGCCGAGGCGGCGGCCGCCCGGCTCTCGCTGGAACTCGACCTCGCCGGCCTCGACCGGGCCCGCGCCGACGCGCACGAGGCCGAGCTGCGCGCCCTGCGGGCCCAGATCTCCCCGCACTTCATCTACAACTCCCTTGCGAGCATCGCCTCCTTCGTCCGTACCGACCCTGAGCGCGCCCGTGAACTCCTGCAGGAATTCGCCGACTTCACCCGCTACTCCTTCCGCCGCGACGGCGACTTCACCACCCTCGCCGAGGAGTTGCGCGCCATCGAGCAGTACCTGGAACTCGCCCGCGCCCGCTTCGGCCGCCGCCTGGAGGTCACCCTGCGCATCGCCCCCGAGGTGCTCCCCGTGACCCTGCCGTTCCTCTGCCTGCAGCCCCTGGTCGAGAACGCCCTCAAACACGGCCTGGAGGAGTCCGTGGAGCGCAGCGTCATCACCCTCACCGCCGAGGACGAGGGCACCGAGGCCCGCGTCGTCATCGAGGACAACGGCGTCGGCATGGACCCGGAACGCCTGCGCGCGATCCTGCGCGGCACGGCCGGCGCGGCCACCGGCATCGGCCTCCGCAACGTGGACCGCCGGCTGCGCCAGGCCTACGGCGACGACCACGGCCTCGTCATCGAGACGGGCGTCGGCGCGGGCACCAGGATCACCCTGCGCCTCCCGAAGTTCCGCCCCGGTGTCCAGGCCCCGCCGCTGGTGTGACCGTCAGTCGCCCTCGTCGTGACAGCCCTTAGGGAACGCGGTGCCGCCGTCGGGCGCGGCGAGGAAGAACACGTCGATCCGGACCTTGCCGGACGCTCCGCCCTTCCAGTAGCCCCGCTTGGGAGCGTGCTGGAAGTGCGAGAACCCCTTGGTGATCTGCACGTTGACCTTGTCGGCGGCGGCCTGGCCCGGCCCCGGGTCCGTCGCCGTACCGAAGGACAGCACGAAACCCGCCGTACGGCTCGCCACCCCCGCCCCGCGCAGCTGTGCGCCGAACTGCTGCCGCACTGACGCGTCGCTGCCCGTGCGCACCGTGAAGCTGCACGGCTTGAGCACCAGTCCGCGCTCGGCCGGCCGGCTGCTCGGCGAGCCGGCCGGGTCGCTCGGCGTCGGCGACGGATGCGCGCCCGCGCGCTGCTCGCGCGGCAGGGAGCCCAGCGCGACCACGAGCAGCAGCAGAAGCAGATCGGCGAAGAGCCACCCCGCCAGCAGGACCGTACGCCCGGCCGCACCCTGTGGCGGCAGCCCCTTCACGGCCGGCCCCGGTACGGCGGCGGGTCGGCGTTGTCCAGGCCGCCGGGCGGCAGATGCCCGGCGCGGGTGTCGAGCCGGTCGACCAGCTGCCAGATGCCCCGGGTGGAGTCGACCAGGTTCTCCGCCCGTTCGGTGAACACCATCAGCGTCTCGCCGAGGCTGCGGGCCAGTTCGCGTACCGCGGCGACGGCGAGGTCGTGCCGGTGGATCTCCTGCCCGGTCGCCTCCTGGGCCCGGCGCAGATCGCCGACGAGCGTCTCGATGGCGGCCCGCAGCTTCGCCTCGTCCTCGGCGGTCTGCTCCCGGATCCGGATCAGGTCCTGGGCCAGCTGACTCGGCGGGGTGAGCGCCCGGATCAGCCGGGTCAGCTCGTCCACCGTCGTCGTCCAGCCGTCCAGCGCGGTCTGGATCCGGCTGCCGGGCCCGGTCTCCAGGACGGCCTGGATCTCCTCGGAGGTCCGGCGCAGCGCCGTCTCCAGTTGCTGCGTACCGGCGTTGAGCTGGGCGGCCAGCCGGTCCGCGCTGCGGCTGTCCAGCGGTTTGCCGGCCGGTCGCGCGGGCGTGGCCAGCAGGAACGTCGCGAGGGCCAGCTCGGCGGCGAGCTGCCGGCGCTCCTGTTCGCGGGAGAGGTTGCGCTCCCGGTTCTGCTGCAGGGCGTGCAGCGCCAGCGTCAGCGCGACGACGGCCAGGATGAGCAGGGTGACATGGAGCGCGGAGGTGCCCAGCGTCACCGTCGTCGCCTCGGCCGGGCTGCCCTGCGGGAAGCCGCGCGCCCAGCCGAGCAGGAAGGGCTCCTCGCTGCGGCTGGCCTGATAGGCGTCCAGGGCGCCGCGCAGCCGCCACCAGGTCAGCGCGATCGGCGCGAAGACCAGCACGTCACGGGCGACGCCGAGCCAGCCCTCCAGCGTGCTGCGGCCCCGCGCGGTGGCGTCCGGGAGCAGCACCTCGGGCGGGTAGGCGGCGACCAGGTCGGTGCCGGCGAGCGTGGCACCGCCCCGTTCCAGATCCTCGACGACACGGTCCAGGACCCGGGTGTCGGAACCGTCGGCGCGGCCCCGCAGGGCCAGGGCACGGATGCGCCCGGCGATCCGGTCGAGTTCCGGATCCGTGCCGGTGCGCTGCGCGGGAACCGCCCTGGGAGGCGGCGGCGTTGACTCTTCAGTGGATGTCATACGGCGTCATTCGTGTCGTCCGGCGGGCTGCGGGTCGGGGGAGTTCAGAGCATGGAGTTCAGCACGACGTAGCCGAGCGCGCCGACCAGGATGAGGACGAGCGCGCTCAGGAAGAACAGGCTCACCCCGTCGAGCCCCAGGCGGTCCAGCCCCCGGCGGCTGCCGTCGTCCGGTGACGTCTGCGGTCCGCTCCCGGAGTACGGATCGCCCGGGCCGTGTGCCGGCCGCTGGGCCGGGGCGGGCGTGTCCCAGTGCGGGTGGTCCGGGTCGACCCACTGCGCGGGCCGGCCCGAACCCGCGGAGACCGCATGCCCCCACGCGGTGTGCGGGTGCGGGTACGCGGACCGGGGCCGGTCCGCCGGGGCGGTGGTCGGGGCGTGCGCGGCGGATCCGCCGGTCACCGGCGTGTGCGGCCGGGTGCCGTACGCGGAGGCGGCGGCCGAGCCCGTGACGGGCCCGGCGTAGCCGTGGTCGCGCAGGAACTGTTCCGACAGCTCGTAGCGGATCGGCTGCTGGGCCGCGTCGTCGGCCGCCAGCTCCAGCGCGGCGGCGTAGAGCCCGAGCGGCGCCCGGACTCCCGCGCGTTCGACCAGTTCCCGGGCGGCCGCGCGGTCCACTGCCGGGCCGTGGGCGGCGATGAGCAGCTGGCGGAAGCAGTCGGTCTCCTTGGCGCGGTCGCCGGCGGCGATGCGGTCGACCGGGTCGAGCAGCAGCCCGTGGCCGTACCACAGCCGTGCGGTGTCCGGGCTCTGCCCGGCATCGGCGAGGTGGCGCAGCACGAGATGCGCGGCGTGAGGGAAGTGGTCGGCGTGGCGCGCGACGAAGTCCAGCAGTTCGTCCGCCGGGCTGGCGGCGAACAGGCCGCCGTGGTCCAGCGTGCCGGCGGGCAGGCCGAGGTGCAGGGCCACGACCAGCAGCCGGCGGTGCCCGGCCCGGCTCAGGTCCAGGCCCTCGTCCGGTACGTGCCGCAGGAAGGCGGCGGCCACCGTCGGGGCCGGGGGCTCCGCGTCGGCCGTCGCGTGCACCAGCGCGTCGGGCCCGCCGCCCAGAGCGGCTTCCACGGCCTCGCTCACCAGGAGGTCCCGCAGTGCGCGACGGCGTACCGCGCGCTGTTCCAGGGGGCGCCAGCGGCGCAGTGCCGCGGCCAGCCAGTCCGCCGGCTGCCGTCTCAACTCCCCTTCGAGATCGGCCTGTCCGGACACGAGGGCGCCGCGGGCGGCGGCCTGCTCCAGCAGGGCGTCGTCGAGGAAGACGTCCGGCCCGGGCCGCGGGTCGGCGATCCGGCCGTCCACGACCGGCACCGACCGCCGCCAGGCGGCCGCGTCGGCCGCGTCGGTCAGCGGCCGGTGCGGGCGGATCCGCTCCAGGGCGGGGTGCCCGGCCGCCCGGTACAGCTCGACCAGCTGGGCGGCGAAGCGGGCGGTCTCCGACGCGGGCGGTGGTTCGCCGACGTCGACGCGCAGCCGCTGGTTGATGTACATCGACTGGGGCGGGCGGGCGGCGAGGAACACCACGCGGGGCTGATGGCTGCCCTTGTCGGTGGACTCCCGGCCGGCGAAGGTCCAGGGGCGGCCGGCCACCGGTCCGACGATGTCGTACAGGGCCGTCATCATCGGCAGGGCGAGCTGCGGCCGGGCGATGACGCTGAAGTCCTCCGCCGGGTCGGCGAGCACCCGGGCGACGAGCGTGGTGAGCTGGTCCGCCGGGATCCCGGCGGCCTCCTCGCGCAGCGCGGCCAGCCCCGGCCGCGCGGCCTGTTCGAGCCCGGCCAGGTCGAGCGGGGTCAGCGCGCCGCGGGTGCCGTCCGGCTCGCGGTCCTGCCAGCCCGGCCAGTCGTGCAGCCCCAGCGCGAGGCGTGTGTCGATCGCGCGGGGGTCGCCGACCAGGACATGGGTCAGGGTGGCGCCGCCCCGGCCGTGCGGGTTGCGGGAGGGCAGCTTGCGCAGGACGGCCGCCTCGTCCTCGAACACCAGGTGGACGAGGCTGGCCGCGGCCTCCGGCTGGTCGCCCTGGCCGTCCTGGGTGGCCCACACGTACTGGAGGCGTTTGGCCCAGCGGTCGATGGTGCGCAGCCCGGAGTGCGCGACGGGCCGTACCCCGGCGTTGCCTTCGTGGTCCCGTTCGGCCCAGCCGAAGAGGATCTGGTCGACCGTCGTCATCCGGCAGCTCCCTGGCCGAGGTCGGTGGGGCCGAGCACCCCGCACATCGCGAAGAGGGCGAGCATGGGTTTGAGCGTGCGGCGGGGCGCGAAACTCCCGTGCGGGGAGCGCTGGACGCCGTCCGCCTCGACGGCCTTGTGGCCGGTCGCCGTGGCGAAGTGCAGGGTGGAGCGGGCGCAGCGCACGAACGGCGCGAGCCAGCCGCGGGCGTCCCGGGAGCTGAGGAAGGCGTACGCGTCCTCGCTCTCCTCCTCCACGGTGGCGAGGTGCAGTTCCTCGTCGGGCGAGGCGTTCTGGAACCAGCGGTCGACGAGGTTCTCGTGGTGGCGCAGCAGATCGCACTTGCCGATCACGACGGCGGCCGGCAGCGGCAGGAACTGGGCGCCGTCGACCCCGCGCAGCCGCGCGATCTTGTCGAGGACGACACCGAAGGACGGATCGCCGGTGACACTGCCGCCGGCGGCGGTCAGCCCGCGGATCCGGGTCGGGTCGACCACGAAGACCAGCGCGCTGACCGCGCCGAGGAACGGCACCTCGGCGTCGTGGTCGGCGAGCCACTCACCGGAGACGTCGAAGAAGGCGACGGCGAAACTGCGGCCGGTGTTGCTGTTGTGGATCCACAGCGCGTCGGTGAACTCCGGCGGCTGCGCCGGGGTTCCCGCCAGGCCCAGCCCCTGGTCGAGGAAGGGGCGGACGACGTCCTTCAGATAGCGCTGGTGGAGTTTCAGGTCGAGGCCGCCGACGACCAGCCCGAGCCGGGCCATCCGGTCGACGTCGGAGAGCGTGCCGAGCATGGCGGCGAGCAGATGGCTCTTGCCCGCGGCGGACTCGCCGACCACCCCGATGACCAGGGGCTCGCCGAAGTCGCCGTAGCGGCCGGGCAGGACATGCGGTTCGCCGCCGCCACCGGCGCACAGCCGGTAGGCGTCGAGGCGGCGGTGGTTCCAGCGCACGTCGTCCTCGCCGGGCAGCCGGACGAGGGGTTCGGGCCGGCCGTCGGCGTCGAGGGTGACGGTCTCGGCCTGCGCCCAGTCGACGGTGCTCAGGCAGATGGGGCACCTCACGTGGTCTGTCACGTCACTCCTCCTGTCAGGCCACCGCGACCACGGCGGCGACCACGGCGATCAGGGCGACGGCCAGGACGGCGTACACGACGACGGTCTGCCACCGGCCCGGGCGCGGGTCCGGGAGCCAGGCGGTCCGGCCGGCGGGCCCCGGGGCACCGGCGGGGGCGTACGGCGGTCTGCGCGACGCCTGCTCGAAGGCGTACTGCCGGGCGCGCAGGTCCCGGAAGTGCTGCCGGGCCTCCTGCTCCCGCTCGGCCGTCCCGGGCACGCGGCGCGCGCCCGGCCCCTGTGCGGTGCCGCGGCCGGTCCGGGTGTCGCGGCGCAGGTGGAGGGTGTACCCGGTGACGCGGTGACGGGCCTCGTCGGTGAAGACCCCGTCCAGCAGGGTGCGCAGGCCGGGGTCGAGCCAGCGCACCCGGTCGCGCATCTCCGCCGCGGTGGTGACCTCCTCGCCGGTGGTGAGGTGGAAGAGGACGGCACCGGCGGCGTACACGTCGTCGCGGCAGTCGGCGCGGCCCCGGCCGGCCGCCTGTTCCGGGGAGCGCCACGGGTCGGTGCCGGCCGGACCGCCGCGCGGATCGCCCTCGTCCAGGGCGAGACCGAAGTCGGCGAGCTGCACGGTGGTGCCGTCCCACCACAGGGTGGCGGGCCGGATGTCCCGGTGCACCAGGCGCAGGTCGTTCAGGTGCCGCAGCACCGTGAGGACGCCGTCCGCGACGGCCGACAGCTCGCCCGGCGGCAGCGGCAGCCGGTCGGCGAGTTCGGCGAGGGGACGGCCGCGCCGGGTGGCGACCAGGAAGGGGGCCCGGTCGTCCGGCCGGTAGCCGATGACCCGGCCCAGTTCGGGCGGGTAGCGGGTGACACCGAGCCGGCGGACCAGCACGTCGGCGGTGCGCACGGTGCGCTCCAGTTCCCGGCGGGCCCCGTCGGTGTGCGCGATGCGCTGCACGACGTGCTCGCCGCCGCCGTGCACCAGTACGCCGTGACGCTCCCGGAATCCGCCGCGGGAACTCTCTCCCTGTTGGTCAAAATCGATCTCGAAGATCGATTTTCCGGCTTCGCGGCCACCACAGGTGATCATTTCCAGACGCTCGATCAAACCCGCCCCCGATAAGTGTGCTGCGGAATCCGAAACTACACCCGCCGGGCGCCACTGCGCGTACTCTTCTCCCCAAGGGCCTGTGCAGCAACGGTAGTTGTCTCGGGGGACGACGGATGGCCAGTCCGACATGGAAACAACTGCGCGACGCCGGCGCATTCGAAACACTGGGCGAATTATTTCCGGACGTCCTGAGCGGTCACGCATTCCTTGAGGACCTGGGAATAAGCCCTGCCCTGCTGCCGCCATTCGGCGGGCCGCTGCCCGCCGCCTCCTGGTGGCGCACGGTGTGCCGGACCGTCGACCAGGGCCGCTTCGCGGGCATCACCCTGGGCGACCTCGTCACCGCGGCGGCCGCCCGATTCCCTGGACACGAGGGCCTCGCCGCCCTCGCCGGGCAGGGCGCGCCGGCCGGCCTGCGGGTGCTGTGCCTGATGGCCGCGCCGCTGGACGAGGCCCGACTGCGCCTCGGCGCCGAGCAGCGCGTCGTCCAGGACGCGGCGGCCCGCTCCGCCGGCCGGCTGACGGTGACCGTCCACCCGGCCGTCCGGGTCGCCGACCTCCTTCCCGGGCTCCGCACGGCACGGCCGCACCTCGTGCACTTCGCCGGACACGGCACCGACGACGGACGGCTGCTCCTGGAGGACGACACGGGCACCTCCGCACCGGTCCCGGTGCGCGCCCTGGCCGCCGCGCTCGCCCTGGCCGCGCCGCTCGTCTGCGTGGTCCTCAACTCCTGCTGGTCAGGGGCGTACGCGGACGGCCTGCTCGACTGCGCCGACACCGTCGTGGGCACCCGCGGCACGCTCGACGACGCCGCCGCGCTCGTCTTCGCCGAGGGCTTCTACGGCGCGCTCGCCCACTGCACCGCCGTCGACCGGGCCTGCGACGCCGCCCGCGCGGCCCTCGCTCTTGCCGGTCACGCGCCGGACGAGGTGCGCCAGTGCTCCCGAGGGAGTCGTGCCGCGTGACGATATCCGAGACACCTGCCGGGGCGTCCGCCGTGTTCGTCTTCGCCGAGGGTTTGTACGGTGCGTCGGCTCACTGCACCGTCGTCGGCCGGGCCTGCGATGCCGCCCACGTGGCCCTCGTCCTTGCCGGTCATGCGCCGGACGAGGTGCGCCAGTGCTCCCGAGGGAGTCGTGCCGCGTGACGATATCCGAGACACCTGCCGGGGCCTCCGCCGTGTTCGTCTTCGCCGAGGGCTTCTACGGCGCGCTCGCCTACTGCACCGTCGTCGACCGGGCCTGCGACGCCGCCCGCGTGGCCGTCGCTCTTGCCGGTCATGCGCCGGACGAGGTGCGCCAGTGCTCCCGAGGGAGTCGTGCCGCGTGACGATATCCGAGACACCTGCCGGGGCGTCCGCCGTGTTCGTCTTCGCCGAGGGTTTGTACGGTGCGTCGGCTCACTGCACCGTCGTCGGCCGGGCCTGCGATGCCGCCCACGTGGCCCTCGTCCTTGCCGGTCATGCGCCGGACGAGGTGCGCCAGTGCTCCCGAGGGAGTCGTGCCGCGTGACGACATCCGAGACGCCCGCCGGGGCCTCCGCGCCGGCCGACGTCGCCAGCGCCTTCGAGCGTGGGCTCCAGCGCGGCGACAACCCGCAGGTGGCCGGCGCAGACGGCCCGGCCTCCACCACCCTGGACTCCCGCTGGCTCGGCACCTGGCGGCGGCCCGGCTCCGCGCGCCGCGCCCCCTGCCGGGTGTGCGGGCACACCTTCCGGCTCGACGACACCGTGTACCTGCGCCACGCCGAGGACGGCAGACTCGCCGACGTCACCCACCACCTGCGCAACCTGCCGTGCAGCGGCGAGGCCCCGGGTGCCTCCGGACCGCCCGACCCGGGTGCGCAGGCCGCGTTCTTCCACGGCGTCGACGACACCGACCCCCGCCCGGACACCCTGCACACCGTCCGGCTGATGCCCGACGACCCGGTGCTCGGCCGCCCCGGCCGGCGCAACGCCTGCTTCGTGTGCACCCACACCTTCCGGCTGTTCGAGACCGTCGTCGTCTGCCCCTGCTCGCCCGAGGCGCCCGGCTGCCGCAAGGCCGTCCACCAGGACCCGGCGCGCGGCCTCGGCTGCTTCGAGCAGTGGCGCAGCGAACTGACCGTCAAACAGTGCCCGATGAACTTCCGCACACTGAGGCGGGAGTAGCCATGGGACGCTTCGACCGCCACGCCCTGATCGCCGGCTGGGACCAGCGACGGCTCGCCGCGTCCACCGTCGTCCTGTGCGGAGCGGGCGCGCTCGGCAGCCAGTGCGCGCAGGCCCTCGCCCTCGCCGGCGTCGGCCGGCTGGTGCTGTGCGACCCGGACACCGTCTCGGAGTCGAACCTCAGCCGCGCCCCGCTGTTCCGCGCCGCCGACATCGGCGCGCCCAAGGCTGCCGCCGCGGCCCGGCACCTCGCCGAGCTGTCCCCGGTGACCCGCGTCGACGCCCGCATCGCCCCCCTGGTCAGCGGGGTGGGCCTCGCGGAACTGCGGGACGCCTCCCTGGTCGTCAGCTGCCTGGACAGCCTCGCGGCCCGGCTCCAACTCGCGGGCCGCTGCCTGCAGATGGGCGCGGCCCTGCTGGACGGCGGCACCAGCGCCTGGGGCGGCGAGATACGGCTGTACGAGGCGGACGGCCCCTGCTTCGGCTGCGGTCTGACCGCCCGCGACCGCGCCGCCCAGGACGACCCCTGGGCCTGCACGGACGCCGTCGTCCCCGAGGCCGGCGCCTCCGCGCCCGTCTCCGCGCTCATCGGCTCCTGGCTGGCGGTCACCGCGGTACGGCTGCTGTGCGGCGCAGGCCCCGCACCCGGCGTGGTCCGGGTCGACGCCGCCGGCGGTACGGCGACCCCGGTCACCCCGCGCCGCGACCCCGGCTGCCCGCTGCACAGCCGTATCCCCGCCGACCTCGTGTCCGCCGTCCCGTACACGGCACAGTCCACCGCGGCCGACCTGACCGGCCGCCTCGCTCCCGAGGAGACCGTGATGACCTGGGCGCCGCTGCCCGGTACCGCGCCCACGCGCGCATCCACCCGGCTCGCGGACGCGCCTCCGCGCGCCCGGCTCGCTGATCTCGGCGTGGCACCACGCGAGATCCTGCCGGTCGTCACGACCGGCCGCACCCGCGGAATCCGCTACCTGGAACTCTCCGGGGCCGGCGGGAAAGGAACGCCCCGATGAGCTACGACACGGGCAAGCTGCCGGGCGAGATCAAACGCGTCCTGGTCGATACGCTGGCCGACATCTACCGCACCCAGAGCCAGGCCGAGGAACTGCTGGAGGACATGGACTTCCCGCCGCTCACCCGGCCCCGCTGGGACGCGGCCCAGGAGGTCGCCGCCTACTGGCGGCAGGTGGTGCGCGCCCTGGAGCTGGGCGCCCTCCAGCGCGACGGCGTACGGCAACTGGTCGACGCGGTGCTGCGGCGCTGGCCCGGCAACCAGGACCTGGCCAAGATCCGGGGCTTCCTCGAATCGCAGGAGCAGGAGCGCGAGGGCGCCGGCGGCAACGCCGAGACCCTGTACCGCACGGTGGAGTTCGTGGGCAGCGAGGCCTACCCCGAACTGCTCAGACTCGTGCGCGATCTGCTCGACGCCGACGCCGTCCAGCTCTACGCCGGACACCGGCAGGCCGCCTTCCGCATCGCCGCGCCGCCCGCCGACCGGCTGGAGGAGCTGCGCGAGCGGGCCGCGCGCATCGCCCCCGGCGTCGAAGTGCTCTACGGCGAGTACGACTTCCGGCCCACCCTCTACACACGCCTGGAGGTCATGGGCCCCGACGGCCAGCAGTTCGAGATCCCGTACGTGCCCAACACGACCCTGCCGGGCGAACTCGTCCCCGCCGTCTGGGCGCAGTACCGGCCCGAGGTGGCCCAGGACGCCAACGGCCATCTGCTGCGCGCCGTCGTCGACTACCGCGACGACAACGGCGAGGCCCACCGGCTCGACCCCGAGGAACCCCTGCACAACCAAGGGGTCAGGGACGGCGGCCAGTTGCAGATGTCCGCCGAGTCCACCGCCGGCGTCGACACCTGGCTGCGGCTGGAGGCCCTCGCGCGGGCCCGCGACGACATCGTCGACTTCGCCGCCGAACACCCGGAGTTCACGCTCGTCGAGATGGACGACGACCGGCTGCCGCTGGAGTACACGGTGGAGCTGCACGTCCCCGGCTTCGCGCCGCCCGAGGACCTGGAGGCCTGGCCCCTGGACCCGCAGCGCATCGACCGGCACGAGCTGATCGTCTGGATGCCCGCCGAGTTCCCCATCCAGGCACCCCGCGTGCGCTGGCAGTCGGACGTCTTCCACCCGAACATCGCCCGCGACAAGGACCACAAGGGCGGCGTGTGCCTCGGCCCGCTGATGACCGACTACACCCCCGACCTCAGCATGTACTCCCTGTGCCAGATGCTCATCGACATGGTGCGGTACCGCAACTACGAGATCCTGCCGCACGACTACCGTATGGCCCGGGACTACGACAGCCTGGTGCAGGACATCCTCCAGCGCGGCGAGTACCTCGACGCGGACGCCGCCGCCTGGGCGTTCTCCTGGGAGGGCCAGGAGCGCATCAAGGAGATCGGCGGCACCACCTGGCTGACCCGGGCCGGACTGACCGAGCGGGCCGACCGCTCCCGATTCCTTCAGGTCGAGCGCGTGGAAGCGAGCCCGGATGACTGACGAAGCCCGCGCCGGCACCGCCATGGTGCTGCTCTACAAGGGCACCTCCTTCGAACTGGTCGGCAAGATGACCCTCTCCTCCCTGCTGGTCGAGGCGGTGCGCAGGGAACTGGCCGGCGGCGACCCGGACGAGCAACTGGTCCTGGAGATCCGCTATCTGCGCCGCCCCGACCCCCGGCTCGCGGACGGCCCGCGCACGATCCACAACCTCCGCAGCCAGATCGGCAGGCTCGCGCTGACCGTCACCCGCGGCTCGGAGAAGGTGGTGGACGGCGAGTTCCCGGTGCGCGAACTGCTCGGCCCGGTCCTCCAGCACGTGGTCCAGCAGGTCGATCCCGACGAGGAGGTGTGGGGCTTCTGCCTCGACCACCCCTCCCTCAGCGGAGTCGCGCTCGGCCGCTCCACCCCCGAGGTCGAGGGCACCATGGACCTCAACCTGCGCGAGAGCAGGCGTAGTTTCACCGTGCGCAAGGTGGCCGAGCCGCCGATGCCCGGCCTGGACCCGGACCAGCTCGGCATCGACGCGGCCGGACTCGGCCCGGTGACGGTCCTGCTCTCCGCCGACCTGCACGGTCATCTGCACGAGATGAAGCTCTCCCGCCGGCTGGAGGAGGGCGGCTTCCTGCTCGGCAAGGTCCTCAGGGTCCTGCGCCCCGACCGGCCGCCGGCGGCGGGCGGCGACGGCGAGGCACAGCCGGACCGCTATCTCGTGGAGATCACCGAGGTCACCCCCGCCGAGCACTCCGGCGCCGGAGCGCTGCACTTCACCTTCACCGGCGACTCCTTCCGCGACATGAACCAGCGCATCACCGCCTCCGGGCCGGACCGGCAGCTGATGGGCTGGTACCACACCCATCTCTTCTCCGGGAACGACTCGGGGCTCTCCAGCATCGACGTCGATCTGCACCTCGGCACCTTCCGGCAGCCCTGGCAGGTGGCCGGACTGATCAACCTCTCCGGCGACGAGCGGCTGCTGCGGTTCTACGCCCGCTCCGGCGACTCGGTACGCGAATGCGAACAGTGGGTGAAAGATGACCGCGGTCGATACCGCCGTGCGCGTGCTGCTGTGGTCGACGACGACTGACGGCACGGCGGCGGCCCCGTCCCCGCCCGAAGGCGAACTGACGGATCCGCAGGACCTTGCCGTGCCGCCGCCCGACGTCGGCGCGGCCGTCGTCGGGCTGGCCGTGCGGACCGCGGCCCGGCTGCGGCTGGACGCGCTGGCGTCGGGGGAGCGGCGCCCGGTCGGCGTGGGCGCGCTGCTGCTCGCCGCCGCCGTCGGCGGCCGGGACCGGGCCGGCCTCGCGGCCGAGACGGTACGGGCGGTGCCGCCCGCCCGCTCGCTGTGGGACGTACTCGCCCACCACGCCGTCGTCGCGCCCGCCCTGCCGCACGTCACCGACCCGGCGCTGGCCGGCCGGCTGCGCGCCGCCTCGCCGCTCACCGGGCTCCTCGACCGGCCGGACCCGGTCGGCGAGAGCGACGCCGAACTCCTCCTGGAGGACCGACTGCTGACGCACCCTCAGGGACGACGGCTGATCACCACCGTCTACTGCGAGGCCCCGGCCTCCCCGGCCCAGGCCCTGTGGCGCGGCCGGCTGCTCGACCAACTCCGCATGAACGAAAGAGAGTTGGTGATCGACGTGTACGAGGCGGCACTGCTGCGCCACACGGCGGCCCACCTGGCACTGATCCGCCGGGCGCGCATCGGCCTGGCCGCGCCGCCCGACCTGGACGCGGCCCGCCCCGTCGCCCGCTGGTGGGCCGCGCTGGCCCGGCTGGAGCGCTCGCACCGGCACCTGCTGCGCGCCCGCTCCGGCATCGGCAAGGAGTACCTGGCGGGCGTACGCCTGTACCGGCAGGTGGAACGGCTGGAAGCAAGGGGGGGAAGTCCCGCATGACCACGAGCGTGCGCCGTATCTCCGTCGTCGCGCCGGACGAGCCGGCCCGGGCCGCCCTGCGCCGGCAGCCGCCCCATGTCACCGTCGAACAGGCGCTGGCCTCCGGGCCGTACATGCTGCTCCTGCCGCTCCCGCCGGGCTGGGACCTGCTGGCCTGGGAGACCGTCTCGGCCGAACTGCTCCTCCAGGCCGACCTCTCGCCCGGCACCCCGCTCTATCCGCCGACGTACGCCGCGGCCCGGCCGGACCTCACCAAGACCCCGGCCGCCCGGCACGAGGACCCGCCGCCGCGCGAGCAGGCCCCGCCCGAGGAGCCCGCCTTCCGGCACCCGCAGCCCGCCGAACTCCACGAGGACGAGGCCACCGTCCTCGCCTACGGCCGGGACATCGCCCAGGTCTCCTCGCTGCTGCGGGCCGGGCTGTCCGTGCTGGTCGTGGCCGAGAAGCCGGTGGTGCCGCACCTGTGGCGGGAGATGGCGACCCGGGCCGGACTGCGCGCCGAGGTCCTGGAGGAGCCCCCGGACGGCGACGACGCCGAGGCCGAGGACCAGCCGCCGGGCGGGGAGCCGCTCATCCCGGTGCAGCAGAACCCGCGCCAGCGCCTCCTGGGCCGGCTGCGCGAGCTGGTGCGCGCCCTCAACGACGACACCGTGCTCGTCGTCCAGCACCTCGACCTGCTCGCGGGCGGCTCCGACGGACAGCTCTCGCCGGAGGCCCGCGAGGTGACCGAGCTGCTGCACGGGGCGCCCGAGCGCGTGATGCTCGCCTTCGCCGCGCCCTCGCTGTCGGTGCCCGAGGTGCTGGGCGAGCGGTTCAGCACCCGCGTCACCATCACCGGCGTCCCGCGCACCGTCCGGTTCCGCGACGACCGGGAGGAACAGCCGCTGGGCCGGGCCCTGGTGACGGTCGGCGAGTCCGCGCGCTTCGAGCGCTACGACCCCGTCGAGTTCTACAAACACGTCGCCGGCATGAACCCGGTGCTGCTCCGCCAGGCCATGCGCTATGCGATGAGCGTCCACCGGGACCACCCGGCCCCCGTCGCCCGCGACCTGTACGCCACGATCCGGGCGTTCAAGGCCCAGATGTCCAGCAACTTCGAGGTGCCGGACGTCGGTTTCGACGACATCGCCGGCTACGACGAGGTCAAGGCCCACATCCAGCGCGCCATCGACATCGTGATGGGCCACCACCGGCTGCCGCTGG
The DNA here is from genome assembly GCF_001866675.1 of Streptomyces sp. MUSC 14. Taxonomy (NCBI): domain Bacteria; kingdom Bacillati; phylum Actinomycetota; class Actinomycetes; order Kitasatosporales; family Streptomycetaceae; genus Streptomyces; species Streptomyces sp. MUSC 14. Next base: position 21,246 of record NZ_MLYN01000015.1, on the reverse strand, counting down.
AGTTCGACCACCTGCGCACCAAGCTGATCCCGCGCGGCTTCATCTTCCACGGCCCGCCCGGCACCGGAAAGACCCTGTTCGCCAAGGCGATCGCCAACCGCATGAACGCCACCATCCTCGTCGTCTCCGGCCCCGAGGTCATGGGCACCTACGTCGGCGAGAGCGAGCGCAACGTCCGGGAGATCTTCGCCGAGGCGCGGCGCAACGCCCCCTCGGTCGTGGTCTTCGACGAGTTCGACTCCATCGCCTCACGCCGCTCGGAGCACTCCGACGGCGGCACCCGGGCCGGCAACGCCGTCGTCGCCCAGATCCTCACCGAGATGGACGGCTTCCGGCCCGAGGTGCCCACCCTGGTGATCGGCACCACCAACCGGCTGAACCTCATCGACGAGGCGCTGCTGCGGCCCAGCCGCTTCGAGTCCATCGCCATCGACCTGCCCAACGACGAGGCCCGGCTGAAGATGATCAGCCTGCACGCGGCCAAGTTCGGCATCGACGTCGGCGGCGGCGTCGACGAACTGATCGCGTCCGCGCTGCGCGGCCGCAACGGCGACGACATCCACTCGGTCTTCCGGGACGCCTTCGTCGCCGCCCACTTCCAGGACCCCCCGGTGCCGCCCACCCCCGAGCAACTGGGCCAGATCGTCGGCCGGTTGCAGCGCAAACGGCGCGAGCAGCGCCGCTCGGGCAGGCGCTGACACCGTGGCGGACACGAGCGACACGAGGCAGGAGGCGCGGTGAGCTGGGGCCAGGACACCGTCGACACCATCAGAGACCTGGAGTACGTACGGCGACGGCTCGGCGACGAGTTCGTCGGCCGTGAGCGGGCCGTACGGCTGCTGCAGCTCGCCGTGGTCTGTCGGGAACACGCACTGCTGCTCGGCCCCACCGGCACCGCCAAGAGCGAGCTGATCTCCGCCCTCGCCCGGCACGTCGAGGCCCGCCAATTCAGCTATCTGCTCACCCGGTTCACGGAGCCGTCGGAGATCTTCGGCGCGCTGGACTTCGAGCGGTTCCGCGAGGGCACCTACCAGGTGCGCACCGAGGGCATGCTGCCGACGGCCGAACTCGTCTTCCTGGACGAGGTGTTCCAGGGCAGCAGCGCCATCCTCAACACCCTGCTGACCCTCCTCAACGAGCGCCGCTACCACAACGGCGCCACGGCCCAGAGCGCCCCGCTGATCAGCCTGCTCGGCGCCACCAACGACATACCGGACGACCCGGGCCTGACCGCCTTCTCCGACCGTTTCCTGCTCCGCCTCCAGGTGGAACCGGTCGGCGGCACCGACCTGGAACGGCTGCTCCAGGTGGGCTGGGGCCACGAGACCCGCCGCTTCACCGACGCCGTGCTCACGGCCGAAGAGGCGCGGCGCGGCGGCGGCCCCGTCGCGGCCGGCGCCGACAGCGGCTCGGGCACGGTCACCGTCGAACGGCTGGGCCGGCTCACCCTCCGGCTGCGCGACGTCGACCTCGACCCCGTCCTCGGCGAACACCGTGAACTGGTACGGCAGTTGCTGATCCAGGGCGTACGGCTCTCGGACCGCCGGCTGGTGCGCAGCCTGAAGCTGGTCGCCGCGGCCGCGCTGCTGCGCGAGTCACGCACCGCCGAGCCGGTCGACCTGTGGCCGCTGGCCCACATCTGGACCGACCCGGCCGACCGCACCACCGTCGAGGAGGCCGTCCAGGCCGTCGTCGAGAAGCACGGCGGGGAGCCGGCCCGGCGCCGCCGCTCCGACCACGAGATCCTGCTCGACGCCCGCGAGATCGGCGCCCCGCTCAGAGGCGAACGACAGCCCAGCGAGTGGAGCGTCGTCGAGGGACTGCACAAACTCGCCGACCTGGCACGGGAGTTGCGAGAACATCCGCCGGTGAACACCGGGACCGAGGCAGAGCTGTCTCGTATCATCGCCGAAGTGAACGCCCTGCTCGACCAGTTCGAGTGAGGGCGGGAACACACAAGGGGGTACCCCACCATGTGCAATCCCCGACGCGTCCGCGTCCGGGCCTCCAGCCGGCTCACCCGCATGTGGCAGGAGGAGATCAGCCGCACGGCCAGCGCCAGCACCGAGGTCGCCGCGGAAGCCACCCTGCGCCAGGAGTTCGGGACCCTGCTCGGTGTCCCGGCCCGCAAGGCCTTCGAGTCCGCGCTGGGCGCCGACACCCGCTGGACCTGGCAGGACGACGCCTACCGGCTCGACACGGACCACGGCGTCATCGTCTACCACCTCGCCACCGGCGAGATCGAGATGACCGCCCGGCTCACCGACGTCGTCACCGCCGAGGCCGAGGTGACCCGCACCCTGCGGGGCACGGTGGAGGTGAACGCCATCGCCGAGGAGAGCGCCCGGTACTACGACGACAGCTGGGCCGGACTGAGCAGGTCGGTCGCCGAGCGCACCGCGCGGCTGCAGGCCCAGGAACGCGCCGACCGCGAGGCGGCCGAGCAGATCGCGCGCGAGGAGGAACAGCAGCGCCTCGCCGGGCAGCGCGAACTCGCGGACCAGCGCGACGACATCGACGCCGAGGCCCGCGCCCAGGCCGAACGCCGGGCCGCGGCCGACGCGGGCCGGCGCCGCGAGGAACTCGAACGCGACGCCGCGGCCCGGCTGCGCGACGCCCGCACCGGCCTGCTGCGCCCCGTGCACGAGGTCCTGGCCGTGGCCTACCGCGACGCCATCGTGACGTACGCCCGCGAACACGGCGTGCAGGACCTGCGGGTCGACGAGACGGACGGGATGCTCAACATCCAGTTCGAGATGGAGGCCTGAGCGATGCGGGTCAGGGTCGAGTTCCGGTACAACGCCGAGACCGGCGAGGTCGAGCTGTTCCGGGTGGACGACATCGGCCGCGCCACCCGGGTCGGCGACCACGACGCCACCCACGACGAGATCGCCCACGGCCTCGGCCGGGTGCTGGACCGCAGGCCCGGCGTCGAGGAGGTCGTACCCGGCCGGGAGCCCGTACCCGAGCCGCCACGGCCGCACGAGCGGGACGAACCGGGCGAGACGCCCCCCGAGCGGGAACGCCTCCGGTGAGGACGCGACCGCCCGACCTGCTGGTGCGCGCCGCCCACTGCTACGAGCAGACCGGCGACTACGCCCAGGCCGCCCGCTGCCACGACGAGGCCGGCCACCCGCTGAAGGCGGCCGAACTGTGGGAACAGGCCGGCGACCTGACGCGTGCCGCCGACTGCTGGCAGCGCGCCCGCCGGCCGGGCCGGGCCGCCGAGTGCCTGCTGTCCGCACACCGCTACGAGGAAGCCGCCGCGTGCTTCGAGTCGGGCGGCGACCTGCTGCGCGCCGGCTTCACCCTGGTCACCCGTACCCGGTCCTTCGCCACCGCCGAGCAGCTGTTCGCCACCGCACGGGCACAGACCCCGGGCGAGCAGCTGCGGCGCCGGATCGGCCGGCAGCTGGCCGTCACCCTGGCCTACGGCGACCGCGGACCCCTGCTGCACACCCTGGCGGACGTGCCGGAACGCATCGGCTCGCTCGCCCCGGCCCGGGAGCGGGCCGACGTCGAGCGGTGGGCGGTCGTCGCGGCCGGCCTGATCCACCGCCCGGACCTCGGCGCCCATGTCCTCGCCGCCTCCTACCGGGCCGGAGTCGCCGGCTGCGCCGAGCGCTGGCAGCACTGGGCCGCGGAACACCTGGGCGACACCACCGGCGTACCCACCGCACCCGCCGTACCGCCGGACCCGGTGTCGGACCCGGACCCGGTCCCGGCCTAGCCGGGCGCGCGCGGCGGCAGCACCAGATCCACTCATCGGGGGACCCATGACCACTCCTTGGCGGCGCAAGAAGCGTCCGTTCCCGTTCGTCTTTCCCGCGCAGCCGGCTGCGCCGCCCCGGGCGGCCGCGTCACCACCGCCCGCAGGGCCCGCGTCCGCGGAGGTGCCGCCTCCCCGCTTCACCGCGGTCCCCGTGACCCCCGGCGGTCACGACGGGCCGCCCGCGCCGCCCGACGACCCGCCGCCCGGCGAAGGCGCGGGCGGCGACCCGGGGGAGCGCGGCGGGCCCCCTCGCTGGTCGGTCGCGGTCCGCTTCCCCTCCGCCCGCGCCGCCCTCGGGCATGTCGCGGCCACGGTGGAACTGGGCCCGCGGGCCCTGCGCAGATCACCCCACGACCACGCGGTGTGGACCCTGCTCCACCCCGGACAACAGCCCGCCCTCGACCTCGCCCCCGCCTACGGCGGCCTCGCCTGCCACGCCGACGCCGAAGGCCTGCTGTGGCCCGACGGGCCGCCGGGACACGACAACGCACCCGGCCCCGACACGGCGCACGGCCACGACACGCCCGCGAGCCGCTCCGCACGGGCCGTCGGACACCTGGCCACCGTCGCCGGATGGGACCGGTTCGGCCTCGCCGAACTGGCCGCGCACAGCCCCGAGGACACCCCGCCTTCCGGGCTCGGGGAGGTCGTCGTCCTCGCCCCGGGCGCCCTCGCCCGCTGGCTGCTGCGCCGCTGCCTGGCCACCGGGGTGGCGGTCACCTTCCAGCCCGTGGAGCGGCTCGGCCAGGGCGGCCGGAGCGATCCGGGCTGGCTGCTGCTGCGGCTGAGCGCCGCGTCCGGCGCCGTACCCGCCGGGCTGGTCGAGGCGTGCGGCCGGCTGCCCGGCACCGTGGCCTGCCGGGCGGCCGACCCGGACTTCCGGCTCCTGATCGACCTGCGGCTGCGGCTGCCCCTGGACGACGCCGTGCTGCTGGAGGACATCCCGCTCGGACGGCACCTCGTCGTGGAGCGCGCCGGGTCCGGCCCGCCGTGGCAGTGGCGGCCCCGCGACGACGAGCGGCCGGGCGGACTCCTCGACGCGCGCCCGGTGCTGGCCACCGGGGAGCCCGCGCGGACCTCCGTGCCCGTGCCGCCCCTCGGCCCCGCCGTACCGGTCCGCCTGGTGGCCAGTGCCCGCGCCCCGCACCGGGTCGACGCCGTGCTGATCGCGGACGCCGAACTCGCCCTGCTGCGCCGCTTCCTGCGCTCCCGGCCGCTGCACGAGACAGCCGTGGTCGCTTTCGGACCGGGCCGCCACCTGGTGACCGAACCCCCCGGACTCTGCCGGACCCTGCCCTTCGGCGTCCCCGTCTACCAGGCCGGACCCGGTGCCCTGTACCTGGAGAGCGGCTGCGTCCTCAACCCGCCGCTGCCCGACACCGCGCGCGACGAGGTGCTCGGCCTGAGTCCCGACGTCGTCACCGTGCTGTGCCGGGACGGCGCCTGGCGGCTGCGCCTGGAGGACGTACGGCCGGCCTGGCACCTGTGGGTGCCCGAGCCGCCCGCCTTCGCCGCCGGACTGTCCGGCCCCGCACGGGAGTTGCTGGACCGGGTCGCCGCCGCCGTACCGGAACCCGAGCCCGCCGCCCCGGCCCCGCCCCGCACCCCCGAGGCCGAGCGGCGCCGGCTCAACCAGGCCGCCATGGAGCACTCCCTGCGCGGCGAGTACCGCGCGGCCGCCGAACTCCTGGAACAGGCGGGCCACTTCCAGCGCGCCGCCCAGATGTACGAGCGCGCCGCCGCCGAGCTGGGTGAGGGCCGGTGAGTACACCGGCCGCCGGCGCCTGGAACGCCCAGCAGATCCTCACCGTGCCCGCGCCCGACGCCCGCTGCCTGTGCCTGTCGCCCGACGGCACCGGACTGGTCGTGGTGCACGCCGAGGACGTCGTGCGCTACGACGACGAGGGGCGCGTCGTGTGGCGGCTGCCCTGGCCCGGGCCGGCCCCCGCCGCCGTACGGCACTCCGGCACCGACGCGGCCGTGTGGAGCACCGACGGCGACCGCCTGTTCCTGCTCCGCGCGGGCCGCTCGGTCCTCCTGGACGCCGACACCGGTGACGCCGTGGAACTCCCCGCCGCGCTGCACACCGAGGGCGAGATCACGGCCCTCGCGCTGTCGCCCGACGCCCGGCACCTCGCGGCCGGGCTGGACTCGGGCGACGTCCTGCTGCTCGGCCGCGCCGACGGCACGGTGACCCGGCTGCGCGGCGTCGACCCGGTGGCGGAGGTGTGCTGGATCCCGGGCCGCCAGGACACCCTGTGTGTGGCCACCGCGACCTCCGCGCAGCTGTGGGAACCGCACGGCGGCACCATGACCGGCACCCTCGGCGGACTGTTCGAGGGCCTGCGCCGGGTCGCCTGCTCCCCGGAGGGCCGGACGATCGCCGTCGAGGACTACGCGGGACTGCGGCTGCTGGACCCCGGCTCCGGCCGGGAACTGGCCCGGGAGTTCGTGCCGTACCGGATGAACGCGCTGGCGTTCAGCCACGACGGCTCCCTGCTGATCGCCGGCTCCGCGCTGGAGGGCCTGCGTGTCCTCGGCCCGCGCCTGGACCTCCTCGGGCAGCTGCCCGGCCGGGTCACCGGACCCGGCGAACTGAGCCTGTCCGCGAGCGGACTGTTCGCCGCCCGGCTCGATCCCGGCACCGTCGCGGTGTGGGAACCGACCGGCGCCGTACCACGTTCGCGCCGGCGCCGCGCCCCGGCCGCGCTGCACCGCTGGGCCAACGCGATGGGCGTGACCGTCGGCAAGGTCCACACCCGCACCGGGGAACGGCCCCCGGGAGTGCTGCGCGCGCTGCGGCTGCCCGAGGCGGGGACCGGCTGCGTGGCGCCCGCACTGGTGTGGTCGCCCGACGGCGCCGGCCACTGGTGCGAGTCCGGCCCCGGCCGCATCCTGGCGTACGCCGCCGACGCCACCGGGCCGCACGGCTCGGCACCGGTGCCGAGCTTCCCGCACGGCTGGTACGACGCCGCCTGCCTGGCCGGCGACCGCCCGGTGCTGGTCCTGGCCGCCCACCACGAACAGGGCGTCAACCGCCTCGTGGACCCGCGCGACGGCACCGTGCTCGCCGAGCGCGCCGCGGGGCAGGCGGTCAGCGCCGACCCCGTGCGCCCGCTGCGCTGGGCGGTGCCCGAACCGGGCGCCGACCCGCGCACGCTGCAGGTGCACGACCTCGGCCCGGGCGGCGGCGGACCGCAGCGGCTGCCCGTCGAACACGGGGTGCGCCGGCCCGCCTGGTCCCCGGACGGCCGCCTGCTCGCCGCCGGCACCCGCGGCCGCGTCGTCGTCTGGGGCGTCGGCGCGGGCGGCCGCTGCCGACGGGTGCACGTGCTCGACTGGCCCGACCCGCGGGCCCTGGTGTGCCGGGTGGCCTGGTCCCCGGACGGCAGCCGGCTCGCCGCGACCGCGGGCAGCGCCGGCGGCCCGGTCGTGGTCTGGGACACCGGCACCTGGCGGCGGCTGCGGACCTTCGGCGAGGCCGGCGGCCGGGACTGGGCGCCCGCGCTGTCCTGGTGCGCCGACTCCCGGCTGCTGGCCTTCGCCACCGCCGAACAGGACTCCGTGGCCGAGGTCTGGGACACCGAGGAGCCACGCCGCGTCCGTGTGCTCGTGCCCCCGGACGGGGTCGGCGGGCATCTGTGGACGCTGCGCTGGTCACCGGTGGGCGACCAGCTCGCGGCCACCTACAACTCGGGCGCCGCGGTGCTGTGGGAGCTGTTCACCGGCGGCCCGCGCACCGCGGCCGCGCCGGCCGCGCCGAGCGGCCAGGAGGAACTGGTCCGCCTCGGCGTGCTGGCGGCCGCCCACGGCTTCGGCGTACCGCTGGACCTGCTCGGCGACGTCCTGGCCCTGCTGCGCGGCACCGTCCCGCCCCGGCTGCGCACCCTCGCCGACCACCGCGGTCTGCACGCGCTGCGCGAACTGGGCTGGCCGGGGCCCGCGTTGGCGGGACTGGCCCTGCTCCTGGTCGCGGACCTGCCCGCCGCCCCCGCGTACCTGGCCCCGCCCGAGGTCACCCCCGCCGACCTCGCCCAGGCGCTCGGCCGCGCGCTGACCGGCTCCTCCGTCCCCGCCCGCGCATCCGCCCCGGCCCTGACCGAACTGACCGCCGCCCTGGGCACGGTGGACGACCGGCTCGTGGCCCTGCTGCGCATCCTCGGCCCCGAGGCGGTCGCCGTCGATCCCACCCTGCCCGCCCGGATGCGCCGGCTGCGCCTCTCCCTCACCCCGCCAGGACCCGCCCAGCGCGCCCTGCTCGGCCTGCGCCTCCTGGACGGCGACACCGGGCTCGCCATGGGCGGCGCCGGCGGCACCGGCCGCTCCGGACTGGCCCGGCACGGCCCCGCCACCCGGCTGCTGCCCACCCAACTCGCCCTGCCCACGGAGCTGTTGCGAGCCCGGCATGCCCGGGACGAGCTGCTGTACCGCACCAGCAGCGGCCGGCTGCCGCGCGATCCGCACGGGCTGGTGCTGGTACTGGACGACACCCCCGCCACGCACGGCAAGGTCGGCTCCGTGCTGCGGCTGGCCGCCCATCTGATGGCCGTCACCGTGCTCCGGCTCGGCCGGCCCTGCGCGCTCGTGCCGCTCGGCGAGCCGTGGACGTCCCGGCTGCTGCTCGGCCCGGAGGACCTGGTCCATGTGTGGGCCGCCGGACCGCTGTCCGCGGGCGATGTGCCGGCCGCGTTCCGCGAGGCCGAGGTGGTCGCCGCCCGGCTCACCGCCGACCTGTCCGGGCCGCCCAGGATGGTCCTGCTGTCGCACCCCTACCTACGGCCCGTGCCCCGGCCCGGACTGCGCGAACTGCGCGTGCACTACCCGCGCGTGCCGTGGCGCGAGCCCGCCCGGCACCGCCAGGTCCTGCCGCCGGAACCCGCTCCGGAGGAACTGCGGGCGGCGCTGACGGCACTGCTGTCGGACGACTGAGACCCGTGCCGCCGCTCAGCCGCAGAGCATCTGCTCGATCGCGTCGGGGCCCAGCCGCTCCAGCAACTGCTCCAGCACCTCGGGCCGGAAGGCGTCGCCGAGCACCTGGACCCCGTCGCCGTCGACACGGATGCTGATCCGCACCAGGCGCCCCTCGGGATGCTCCTCGTACTCCTCGGGCTCGATCAGGTCGGGGATGTGCTCGACCATCCGGTACTCGGTCATCGCCTCACCATCGTCCTTCCGCCACGGTGCCGCACCGCGGGCACCTGCCGTCGTCGAGGAGGCTCTCGCCCAGCGCCCAGACGTCCCGCGCCACCACGGTCGTACGGCATCCCGCGCACCGGGTGGCCCGGCCGTCCGCGCCGAGGGCCCGCTCCACGTACACGTGCCGCAGCCCCGCCTCGTGCCCGATCCGCACCCCGGCCGCCAGCTCGGCCACCGGCGTGGGCGCGTGGCCGGTGCGGCGGTGGGCGGGGGTGGCCCGGACCAGATGCCAGGGGATCGCGGGATCCAGCGCGGCGAGCGCCCGGGCGATCGGGCGCAGCGTGCCGGGCCCGGCGGTGAGGCCGGGGATCAGCGGGGTCGACACCTCCACCCAGACCCCGCGCTCCCGCAGACCCGCGAGGGTGTCGAGGACGGGCCCCGGCAGGGCGCCGGTGAGTTCGCGGTGATCGCGTTCGTCGAGCGTCTTCACGTCGATGTTGACGGCGGCGACATGGCGCGCCGCGAGGCCGACGGCCTCGGGGGTGAGGAAGCCGTTGCTCTTCCAGACCACGTCCACCCCGAGCGGGCGGCCCGACTCGGCGAGCGCGGCCGTGAGTTCGATGGCCAGCGAGGGCTCGGTGTAGGAGATCGCGACACAGCCCGCGCGCGCGGCGGCCTGCGCGGTCACCTCCTCGGGGTCCACCGGCTCGGCGTCCCAGCGCACGGAGTCCTCGCGGCCGTACTGGGACATGCGGTGGTTGATGCAGTAGTCGCAGGCGAAGGTGCAGCCGGGCGCCGCCAGGGTGAGACAGGGCGTGCCCGGGCGGTAGTGGAAGAGCGGCTTGCGCTCGACCGTGTCCCAGTGCCGTACGGACGACGCGAACGTCGCCGTCTCCAGCCGGTCACCGGAGCGGCGGCGCACCCCGCACAGCCCGGTCTCACCGTCCTTCAGTGCACACCGGAACGGACACAGCAGGCACTGCACCCGCCCGTGCCGCCCACGGTGCAGCACCGCCGGTGTCCACCGCATCCCCATCCGCCGCCCCCCGTCCGGTCGGCACGCCGCCGCCAGCGTACCTCCGCTGTCCCGTCAACGTGCCGTGATCATCCATGAGTTGACCCGCTCGCGGCGTCGAGTGCGGCGAGCAGGGTACGGCCCGCCGCCCGGTGCGCGGTGTGGTGCCGTTCGTCGTGCTGCGCTTCCGGTCTGCCGCCGGCACGGGTGCCGGCGGCACGCAGGGCCAGTGCTTCGGAGACCGCGCGCTCGCCGACGTCCCGCCGGTCGTACGCGGCCGGGTCGCACCGGAAGGCCAGGGCGGCCGCGGCCAGCACCCCTGCCGTCGAGGAGCACCGGGACGGGCCCCCGGCCAGCAGTCGCCGGGCCCCTTCGGGCACGGCGGTGTCGGCGGACGCGCGCTCCGGGACGAGCAGTCCGGCGAGCGACAGCCCGTGCAGCCCGGACCAGCCGCCCGTCAGGAACGTCCGCGCCACGGCGTCCGCTTCATCGCCGTACCTGCTGTCCTCGCTGTTGTCGATGTCCATGATGTCCCGGTCCTGCGCGTCCGGGTGTCCCGCGAGGCGGGCGGCGGCAGCGGCCAGCCGCAGCCGGGCGCCGGGGGGCGGGTGCGGGCCGTCGAAGTCCCGTTCGTCCACGTTTCCTTCAGCCCCTTCGCCGTCGCCGTTGTCGAGCAGGTCGGCGAGTACGGCGGCGTAGGCGGGGCCGCACAGCACGGCGGCGCACACGTCGGCGAACGCCTCGCCCGCCCAGCGCGCCCAGTGCGCGCGCCGGTCCGGAGCCAGAGCGGCGCCCGCGACCCGCTCGGCGATCTCCGCGCCGAGGCCGCAGTCGTCGTCGACGTGGTGGGCGGCCTCGTGCGCCACGGTCAGCAGGGCGGGCAGATGGGAGCCGAAGGACCAGGGCACGTCGATCACCGGGAACGGCAGCCCGGCCGCGGCCGCCCGGCCCTCGGGCGTGTGGATGCCGCCCCGGGGCAGCAGATCGTGGTAGGCGCCGCCCCTGCGGTGGGCCCGCGGCGAGGCCGCCCGGCTGAAGCCGACGAGCGGCGGCTCCGTGGGCCGGGCGCCGGCGAGCCGCACGACCGGGCCGTACGTCTCCCAGGCCAGCTCGTCGGCGACGTCCAGGAAGCGGCGGTACGCACGTACCTGACGCAGCAGGAACCGGGTGCGGTAGAAGTCCCACACGTGGTGCAGGTCCAGCACCCGCCCCGGCACCTCGCGGGCACGCCCGTCCGCGAGCCGCACACGTACGTCGGCCACCGCGGCACCGAACAGCGCGCCCACCGCGTCGAGTTGACTGCGGTGCTTCTCCAGCGGTCCGCCCGCCCGGCTCATCGCCGCCCACTGACGCAGCTCCGCCTCCAGCCCGGCGACGGCGTGCTCGCGCACGGCCGCGCGCCGGGCGGGGGAGGTCAGGAGGCGTCCTGGGCCGGTGCCGTCGCCGGCTCCGCCGCCGGGAGGGGCTGGGGCGGGGATTCGAGGACGCCGGCGGGGTCGTCGCCGGCCTGCTCCAGCAGGAGGGGCGGTACGGGCTCCGCGTCCAGGCCGCGCCCGGGCTGGACCGGCCCGTACTCCTCGCGCACCCCGCCGAGCCAGGTGGTCCGCAGCCGTACGACACGGTGGAGCGGCGTGACGGACGCGCCGACCCACTGGAAGCCCAGGTGCCGGCTGCCCGCGATCCCTGCCGCGCCGGCGAGGTCGAGCAGGGACACCGGGCCGACGCCCGCGGACGTGGTCAGACGCAGCTCGGCGGCCGCTCCCGCACCTGCGGCCACCAGCACGGCGGCGGCCTCGGCCCGGACCACCTCGGTCACGGCGAGCAGGTCCGCGTCCCAGCGGCCCTCCCAGTAGCGGCGCACCAGCGCACGGGCCAGGGCACGGGTGTCCGTGACCCCGCTGCCGGTCATGCCGCGGTACGCCACGAGCGCCGCCCGCTCCCGGGCGAACCGCAGCAGCACACCGGCGTCCGCGTCGACGAGGGCCGAGAACAGCGGGTCGGTGGCGCCGGACGCCTTGAAACGCAGGTCGACACCGCCCCCGGCGTCGTACACGAACGAGCCCCGGGCCGCCGGTGCCGACTCCTCGCACGTGATCCGCCGGTCGCCCAGCGTCCCGGCCGTGCGCACGGAACCCCTGGCGTCGTGCAGGACGTCCCCGACGGCCACGTTCCGGAGCAGGGGCCAGGTCAGCCACCAGTCGCCCCACGCCTCGCGCAGGGCGTCCCGGTACACGGCGAACGCTTGGACCACGACGGTCGGCTCCTCCCTGCCCTCGCGCGGGCGCCGCCCGGGTGCCTCGGGCGCCCAGGGCGTCTGCGCGCAGGCTAGCAGCGGTGCCACCGGGACACGCCCGAACCGCCGTGATCGGCCGGGGAGTTGACCGGGCGCCCCCGCGGACGGAGGCCGTCGGAGCCCGGGGCGCCCGTCCGGCGGTCGCCGTCCCCCGGCTGCCGCGCCGGGTCCGGGCCGGGGACGGCACGACGGCGGGCCGGTACGCGCCCGTGAGGGGTGTCCCGCGCGGAGCTACGCTGCGGTCATGGAACTGACGGTCCTGGTCGTGCCGGAGTGTCCGCACACCGCGCCGCTGCGTGAGCGCCTGACCCGCGTCCTTCAGGGGTGTACCGACGTCACCGTGACCTGGCGCGAGGTGACCGACCCGGAGGAGGCGGAGCGCCTGGGCATGCACGGCTCACCGACGCTGCTGGTCGACGGCGCCGATCCGTTCGCCCGCCCGGACGAGGAGCCGAGCCTGTCGTGCCGGGTCCTCGGCCTGCCGTCGCCGGACCGGCTCCGCCGGGCCCTCGCCCGCCCGGACCGCCCCTGAGGCGGTGGTCCAGGTGTGTGCTGACGGGTTCTGGGCCGACGATGGATGAAGGCAGCACACCCGCCCGTACGGCGAGCGCCGAGGCGCCGAGCGGGAAGGACAATGAGGCATGGGCACGATGGACTCCTTCCGAGCAGGCCATGGCCGGCCGGTGACGGGTCCCGCCGCGCCCCCGAGTGGCCTGCTCGATCTGCTCAGCATCGCCGCGGTGGTGCTGAACGCGCAGGGCCAGGTGGTCTTCTGGAGCCCGAAGGCCGAGGAACTGTTCGGTTACACCGCGGTGGAGGCGCTGGGGCAGCACGCGGCCCGGCTGACGGTCCACGAGGAGCACCGGGACGCGGTGATCAAGGTGTTCGCCGAGGTCATGGAGTCCGGCAACGACTGGGCGGGGGCGTTCCCGATCCGGCACAAGGACGGCAGCACCCGCCTGGTGGAGTTCCGCAACATGCGGCTGCTGGACGACCTCGGTGACGTCTACGCCCTGGGCCTGATCGCGGACCAGGCCGCTGTGGAGCGGGTCGAGCGGGATGCCGCCCTGGCCATGCGTCTGGTGTCCCAGTCCCCGGTCGGGCTGGCCATCCTGGACCCGGACCTGCGGTACCTGGCCGTGAATCCGGCGCTCGAACGCATCACCGGACAGTCCGCCGCCGAGCGTCTGGGCCGGCCGGTCGGCGAGATCCTGACCTTCCTGGACACGGACCCCGAGGCACGTCTGCGCCGGGTCCTGGAGACCGGGGAGTCGGTCGTGGACCGGGACATCGTCTGTCATCCGCCCGGCGACCCGGACCACGAGCACGCCTGGTCCGTCTCGTACTACCGGCTGGAGGACTCCGGCGGACGGGTGCTGGGACTGGCCTACTCCGTGATCGACGTCACCGAGCGTCACCGGGCCGCCGCCGAGGCGGCACAGGCCCGGCAGCGGCTGGCCCTGATCGCCAGGGCCTCCGCCTGCGTGGGTACCACCCTCGACCTGGAGACGACGGCGCGCGAGCTCGCCGACGTCGTCGTACCGGACCTGGCCGACGTGGCGGCCGTGGACGTGCTCGACAGCGCCCTCGACTGCCGGAGCGCACCGCACGAGGGACCCGCGCTCTTCCGTGCCCTCGCGGTCAGCGCGGCCCACCCCACCGAGGCGGTCCGCGCGGCCGATCCGCCGGGGGAACTCGCCGCCTACGACAGCGATCGTCTGATCACCCGGTGCGTGCGTACCCGCCGGCCGGTACTCGTGCCCCACACCACCCGTCAGGATCTGGAGCGCATCGCCCGGCACGGCGAGGCGGCCTCCGCCCTGGAGGCGGGCGGCGTCCATTCCTACCTCGCCGTACCGCTGCTGGCCCGGGGTGAGGTCCTCGGCGCCCTCGACCTCGTACGCACCCGGAACCCCGTTCCGTTCGACGACGACGACGCCTTCCTCGCCGGTGAGCTGGCCGCACGGGCCGCGGTGTGCATCGACAACGCCCGCGGCTACCAGGCCCAGCGCCATGCGGCCCTCACCCTCCAGCGCAGCCTGCTTCCGGAGCGCCCGTCGCAGCTGCCCGGCCTGGACGTCGCCTGCCGCTACCAACCCGCGGGCGCCGCGAGCGAGATCGGCGGCGACTGGTACGACGCCGTCCCCCTCCAGGGCGACCGGACCGCCCTGGTCGTCGGGGACGTCATGGGCAGCGGCATCAACGCCGCCGCCACCATGGGCCAACTCCGCAGCGCCGCCCGTGCGTTCGCCGAGCTCTCCCTCGCCCCCGCCGAGGCCCTCCAGCACCTGGACCGGCTGACCGAAGGCATCGAGCAGACCATCACCACCTGCATCTACTGCGTCTACGACCCGCACCGGGCCGAGTGCGAGATCTGCCTCGCCGGCCATCTGCCGCCGGCCCTGCTGCGGGCCGGCCGGGCGGCACAGCTGCTGGACCTGCCCACCGGCGCGCCGCTGGGGGTCGGCGGGGTGCCCTTCGAGGCCGCCACGATCGCCTTCCGCCCCGGCGACGCGCTGGTCCTCTACACCGACGGCCTGGTCGAGACCCGCAGCGAACCCATCGACGCTCGCCTGGACGCCCTCCTCGACGCCCTCACCGCGACGTGCGGCCACGATCTCGAGGTCACCTGCGACCGCATCCTGGAGCTGCTGCGCTCGTCCGGCGGTGAGGACGACGTGGCGCTGCTCATCGCCCGAGCCCGGCCCTGAGCCCCGGACCTGACCGGGACGTGCTGCGGAGGAGGGCGGTGTGGACGGGAACGCGGAGGCCGGCGGGGCCGAGCCGGTGGACGTGCTCGACGCGGCGCCGACGGCCCGGACGGCGGTGGCGTGGTTGCCGCCGCCGGAGCTCTGGCCGGCGATCCAGGAGATCCGCCTGGAGCACGATCCGCAGGTACGGCGCTGGCCGCCGCACGTGAATCTGCTGTTCGGCTTCGTGCCGGAGGAGGAGTTCGCGCGGGCGGTGCCGCTGCTGCGCGCCGGAGCGGCGCAGACGGCGCCGTTCCCGGCGCGACTGGGCGGGGCGCGGTACTTCCGGCACCGGCGCTACGCGACGGTGTGGCTCGATCCGGCGTCGGCGGGCGCGGCGCCCTGGGCCCGTCTGCACCGGGCACTGGCGGCGCGGTTCCCGCTCTGCGGTGCGCGTGGCGGCCGCTTCACCCCGCATCTGTCGCTCGGCCGGACCCAGGACCCGCGGCGGCTCGCCGCCGAGTGCACGGCCCGGCTCGGCACCCTGTCGGCCGTGGTCGAGGACGTGGTCCTGCTCTCCCGGCACGGTGACGAACCGATGCGCCCCCGGGCCGTCATCGCCCTGGGCACGGGCGAGGTCCGCTTCCCACGTCCGGGTGCCGGACTCTGAGCGGCGGGACACACCTCGCGGCCGGCGGGTGCCAAGCGCTCCGCCGGAAGTGCCGCAATGTGCCGTCGGTCATCCGCGGGTCCGCCGTGGCTGGTCGCGCAGTTCCCCGTGCCCCTTCGGGGCGCCGCCGAACCGCACCGGACTTCGCCGGACCCGCTTGGCCGGGGACGGCCTTCGCCCAGCCCTGGACGACCGTCTCGCGCGCCTTCTCCAGTTGGGCGTCCGTCGGGAACTGCGGCGTTCCCTCGACCGTCGGCAGGCGTGCGGCGGCGGCCGTGTCGAGGGTGCCGTCCTGCCGCATGGCGTCCATGAGTACCGGGCGGGCGTAGGCGCGCAGCCGGAGGTTCTGGCCCTCCGGGCTGAAGAGGTACTCCTGCCACAGGCGGGCGGCCGCCGGGTGCGGGGCGCGCTTGTTGGTCGCCAGTGCGTAGTACTGGGCGAAGCTGCCGTCGAAGGGGATCGCGACCTGCCACTTCACGCCCTTGTCGCGGAGCTGGTCGGTGTAACCGAGGTTGACGTAGTCCCAGTTGATGCTGATCGGGGTCCGGCCGCTCGTGATCGTCGCCGCGTCGGAGTCGACGGGGTTGAAGTTGCCGCGCCTGTCGAGCTCGGCGAAGAAGTCGAGGCCGGGCCGGATGTTGTCGAACGACCCGTTGTTCGCCAGCGCGGCCGCGTAGACGCTGGCGAAGGCGGTGGCCGACCGGGGCGGGGCGCCTTCGAGCGCGACCTTGCCCTTGTAGGCGGGCTTCAGCAGATCGGCGAAGGTCTGCGGACAGGGCGTGACCCGGTGGGCGTCGCAGCCGATGGAGATGTAGCCGCCGTAGTTGTTGGTCCAGCGGGCCTTGTCGTCCTTCTGATTACCGGGGATCTGATCGAAGGCGGCCACCTTGTACGGCGCGAGAAGGTTCTGTGCCGCCGCTCTGCGGGCGAACGTGTCGCCCACGTCGATCACGTCCGGCGCCGTCGGCCGGCTCCCCCTCTTCGCCAGGGCGTCGATCTCGTCCTCGCTGTGGCCCAGCGGATTCTCCACCGTGACCTTGATCCCGTACTTCTTCTCGAAGCCGTCGATCAGGCTTCCGTAGCCCGCCCAGTCGCGCGGCAGCGCCATCGCCCTGAGCGCGCCCTCCCGCTGCGCCGCGGCGATCAGGGCGCGCATGCCGCCCACGCTCTCGGCGGACGTGGCCGCCGACGGCTTCACGGGCCCGGCGGCCGGTGTGCTCTCGCATCCGCTCAGCCCGAGTGCCGCGAGAGCGAAGCAGCCGACGACCGCCGCTGTTCTGGCACACGGTGCGGTCACGGCTGCTCCCGGACGTGGAGGGACGAGGCGCTCACCTCGCCCCGCTGCCGGCGGCGCCACCGGGTCCGCGGCGGCGGGCCGTCCGTGTCTCCCGTCCTGTCCGGCTCCACGGCGCCGACAAACGCTGACAAAATGGTCATCGAGGCCAGGGTACCCGGCCGTCTCGACGGCGGAATGCCGTCCGGGAGGCCCGGGATCCGTCCTCTACAGCGCGATGTCGTCCCACTGGTCGAGCAGGGGATCGCCGAGTCCCTCCGCCTCCGGCGTGGCGTCGTGCTCCAGGGACCGCTCGGCCCAGATGACCTTGCCGGTGGCGGTGTAGCGGGTTCCCCAGCGTTCGGCGAAGCGGGCGACCAGGAAGAGCCCGCGGCCGCCCTCGTCGGTGACCTTCGCCCGGCGCAGCCGGGGCGAGGTGCTGCTGCCGTCGGCGACCTCGAAGATCAGGGTGCCCGCATCGGGGCCGCCGTCCGGCTCCGTACGGAGCAGTCGTACGGAGATGGGCTCGGCGCCGTAACGGACGGCGTTGGTGATCAGCTCGCTGAGGATGAGTTCGGCGGTGAAGGCGACCTGCTCCAGCCCCCACTCCGCCAGCCGGCGGGCGCAGGCGGTGCGCACGGGGGCCACCGCCGCCGGGTCACGGGGCACCTCCCACTCGGCGACCTGATCCGGTCCGAGCCGGCGCGTGCGGGCCACCAGCAGCGCGATGTCGTCCCGGGGGCGGTCGGACAGCATGGCCTCCATGACCGCCGTGCACGTGGCCTCCGGCGTGCGCTCGGGCCCGGTCAGGGCGTCGCGCAGGGCGGCCGTGCCGACGTCCGGGTCACGGGTGCGGTCCTCGATCAGTCCGTCGGTGTAGAGCACCAGGCGGGCGTTCTCGGGCACGGTGAGTTCGGTGGTCTCCACCGGCAGGCCGGCACCGAGTCCCAGCGGCGGCGAGACGGACAGCCGGGGAAACTCGACGGTCCCGTCGGGCCGGACCACCGCCGGTCCGGGGTGGCCCGCGCTGGCTACGGCCAGCCGCCCGGAGGTGGGGTCATAGACGGCGTACTGGCAGGTCGCCCCGCTGATCACGCCCTGCTCCTGCTCCGCGATCACCCCCTGCTCGTGCTCCGGCGCGCTGACCTCCTCGGCGTCGATCTGCGCCACCAGCTCGTCCAGCCGGCCCAGCAGCTCCTCCACCGGCATGTCGAGTCCGGCGAAGTTGTGCACGGCGGTGCGCAGCCGGCCCATGGTCGCCGCCGCGTGCAGTCCGTGGCCCACGACATCGCCCACGACCAGCGCCACCCGGGTGCCGGACAGCGGGATGACGTCGAACCAGTCCCCGCCCACTCCGGACTGGGCCGGCAGATAGCGGTAGGCGACGTCGAGGGCGGACTGCCGGGGCAGCGCGCGGGGCAGCAGACTGTGCTGGAGGGCGACGGCCATGGAGTGCTCGCGGGTGTAGCGGCGGGCGTTGTCGATGCACACCGCCGCCCGGGCGGCCAGCTCCTCGGCGAAGGGCACGTCCTCGTCCTCGAAGGGCGGGGAGCCCCTCGCGCGCCAGTAGACCACCACGCCCAGCACCACGCCGCGGGCGCGCAGCGGCACCGCGAGCATGGAGAGGATCCCGTGCGCGAGGATCCGCCGGGCGCCTTCGGGGTGCTGGACCTGCCAGGCGTCGGACGTGCTCAGGTCCGCGACCAGGACCGGGCGGCCCTCGGTCATCGCCACGGAGACGGGGTGGGCCGGGACGGGCCGCATCAGCTCGCCGACGGGGTGGAGGGGACGGTCCGCGTCCAGACCGGCGACGGCGCAGCGCCGCAGCTCGGTGCTCCCGGCGGGCGCGGCGGAGGTCTCCTCGCCGCGCAGGACCGGGTCCAGCAGATCGACGGTGGCGATGTCGGCGAACCGGGTCACCGCCACCGCGGCCAGTTCCTCGGCCGTGCGCGTCACGTCGAGCGTGGTGCCGATCCGCATCCCGGCGTCGTAGAGGGACTGCAGCCGTTCGCGCGCCACCTCCGCCCGGCCGGTCAGGGCCCGCAGCTCGGTGGTGTCCCGGAGCGTGACCACACTGCCGCCCGGTCCGTGCGGTGCGGTGAGCCGCTTGCTCACGGCGAGCAGCCGGTCGGCGGCCAGGTACACCTCGTCGGTGGCGGGGCGGTCGGAGGCCAGCAGGCCGGCGAGGTCCTCGTCGAGCCCCAGCTCGGTGACGGGCCGCCGCTCCGCGTCCGCCGGCAGGGCCAGCAGCCGCCGGGCCTCGTCGTTGGCCAGCAGCAGCCGGCCGTCACCGCCGACGATCAGCACCCCTTCCCGCACCGCGTGCAGCACCGCGTCGTGGTGCTCGTACATCCGGGTCATCTCGGTCGGCCCCAGGCCGTGGGTCTGCCGCCGCAGCCGCCTGCTCACCAGGGCCGAGCCGACCGCGGCGACGACCAGGGCGGCGCCGGCGCCGACGACGAGGACCGGCAGCTGCTGGTTCACCTTGTGCTGCACCCGCTCGACCGTGACGGGCACGGACACGATGGCGATGACCGAACCGCCGGGATTCCGGACGGGCACCGCCGAGATCACGGAGAGCCCCAGTGCGCCCTGGAACGTACTCGTGAACGGCCGGCCGGTCGCCGCCGCCGCGTAGGGCCCGATGACGCGTCTGCCGACCTGCCGCGGGTCGCTGTGGGCGATGGTGATCCCGTCCAGCCCGTACACGATGACGGCGTCGACGCCGGTGGTCCTCTTGGCCGCCTCGGCGTGCGGCTCCAGCGCCGCGGTCGGGTCGGTGCTCTCCAGTGCCGCCACGGTCCCGGGGGCGTTCGCGAACGTCTGCGCCACGGTGAGGGTCCGGTTGCGCGCGTCCGACATCACGTCGCGCTGCGCCTGCACGACGAGCGCCACCAGGGCGGCGGCGACGAGCAGCATCGCCACCGCCAGCTGGAGCAGGAAGACCTGGCCCGCGAGGCTGCGCAGACTCAGCAGGGAGCCCGACCGCCACGGCGCTCCCACCCGGCGGCGCCGACCGGGCCGACGGGCCCGCCGGGACGCGTCCGACGGATCGGACGCATCCTGTCCGGACTGACCGGAAACTCCGCTCATACCACCTTTCTATCGTTTCGCGGGGTGGACCACGAAGCGACAGGGGGGCGGACGGGTCCACTCGGGGACGTCGCCGAGCGCGCGGGCCCGCACCCGGCGGCGGCTGACCGGGGACGCGAATCGAGGTAGCCTCCCGTAGACCGCCCTTGACCTGCACATGCGGGCAGGGAGCAGACGAATCGGGAGTTCCTTCGTGTTGCGTACCATGTTCAAGTCCAAGATCCACCGGGCCACCGTCACCCAGGCCGACCTGCACTACGTGGGCTCGGTGACCATCGACGCGGACCTTCTCGACGCCGCCGACCTGCTGCCCGGCGAGCTCGTGCACATCGTCGACATCACCAACGGCGCCCGGCTCGAGACGTACGTCATCGAGGGCGAGCGCGGTTCCGGGGTCATCGGGATCAACGGAGCCGCCGCCCATCTGGTGCACGCCGGCGACCTGGTGATCATCATCAGTTACGCTCAGGTCTCCGACGCCGAGGCGCGACAGCTGCGGCCGCGGGTGGTGCACGTCGACGGCGGCAACCGGATCGTGTCCCTCGGCGCCGACCCGTCCGAGCCGGTGCCCGGCTCGGACCAGCAGCGCAGCCCGCAGGCCCGCCCGGCCTGACGGGTCCGCCGGACCAGGACGAGACCAGGAGCGTGTGAGCCCATGAGCGAGATCGAGATCCGCGACGACCGGGCGGCGGGCCGCCTGGAGGCCGTCGGCGCGGGCGAGGTCGTCGGCCACGTCGAGTACTTCGTGCTGGAGTCGCCCGCGCGGGCCCTGGTCCCGGTCCACACCATCGTCGAGCCCGCCCACGAGGGCAAGGGCATCGCCGGCGCGCTCGCCCGTGAGCTCTACGCCCTCGCCGAGCGCGAGGGCGTCCCGGTGGCCCCGCTGTGCCCGTACGTCGTCAAGTGGGCCGAACGCCACCCCGAGGCCGCCCCGCCTGCGTCCCCGGAGCTGCTGTCGGCCGCGAGGCAGTGGCTGCGGGAACACCCTGGCCGTTTCTGAGCGCATGGCTCGCCTTGCCGGGTGAGCGCCCCGGGGGCCGTCGGGCAGAGGGGGGTTGGTCCGGTGGGACGGGCGCTACCCCGAGGTCGCCCGTCGGTGGACGGGGCGTTGCTGTCGGCCGCGAGGTAGCGGTTGCGGGAACACCCTGGCCGTTTCTGAGCGCATGGCTCGCCTTGGCGGGTGAGCGCCCTGGGGGCCGTTGGGCAGAGGGGGGTCGGTCCGGGTGGGACGGGCGCTA
Source organism: Streptomyces sp. MUSC 14 (assembly GCF_001866675.1). Lineage (NCBI taxonomy): Bacteria > Bacillati > Actinomycetota > Actinomycetes > Kitasatosporales > Streptomycetaceae > Streptomyces > Streptomyces sp. MUSC 14. Next base: position 66 of record NZ_MLYN01000015.1, on the reverse strand, counting down.
CCCCGAGGTCGCCCGTCGGTGGACCGGGAGCTGCTGTCGGCCGCGAGGCAGTGGCTGCGGGAACAC